>NZ_NAHZ01000029.1:0-217216 GCF_002196785.1 Desulfosporosinus sp. FKA
ACGTTGAGCTATTTAATTCCCAAGGTAAAGGGGTTGCCATCGAATATATAACTCAGGAGTGCAACATGAATTATTTAGCATTTCAGAGGAAACTGCGAAATAATTCCAACTATGTTTATGATCGTAGCGCCAAGAAATATAGAGTTCAAAATAATGAGGATCAATTCATGAGTTTAGAGGAGTTATGTGCTACTAAGGTAACTCCCATAAATAAGAAGATTAACGTAAAATCTAATTCGGCTAATCTAATCTTTGATACGATAATTATTGACCTGATGAAAGACCGCCTAACCGAAATTGCAAAGTATATTGTTTTTGAACAGAGCTCAAAAACAATCCATATTGACTCTGAAAGCTTACAACGAGACGGTTACACCTTAACAGTCCATTGATTTTATTAAGGGGTTATTTGGGGTGAAAAAATCCTTTTATTTAATTCTCAGCGCTTAGGCTACTTCGAGGAGGCGAACTGTGAATAAAAAGACAACATTGCATTACAGCCGTGAGCAAGACCAATGGTATGTAAAACTAAGTGGACGGACGTATCCTCTGCACTGTGGTGAATCCTTTCTGTTGCATATCGGGAAAACCCCGTTTTCATGCCGATTAGAGTTAGACGCTAACTGGTATGTGATTCTTCAAGAGATCACCTTCATTTTGCGCCCGTCAACTGTGTATACCGTTAGCATATAAGCCCATCCTGATCACTCAAAAAAGTATATTGATATGCGACTGACAGTTTGAATAAGTCATCAAGGCCAATTTCTAAAAAATTTGTTCACACCGTCGGTAGATACCCTCAAAGAAACTACCAAATTTTTCACGAGAGAGTCGCTTTTAAGTTTATATCAGGGGGGTCAATTTTGAGTAAAAAAATTTAGAAAAAGGGGTCAAATTTCATTGACAATCAACATAAGGACTTCACTCTTGCCAGAGCACAACTTTTTTAGGTAATCAAGTACCTTCTTAGCATGAAGGAATGAGAGTTTTACTTCACCATCCTCAGTGATATAGACCATGTAATATGGGAATAAAGCATTCTGCTCTTTTGTCTGCTCAATGCCCTGAATCTGTTTAAGGGTAAATATAACGCCAGGTTTTACCGTATCACGGATATTTTCATCAATATCCGTGATGGCGTATAAGCCAGTAGGAGCATCATCGAGCTTTTGGCGATTCGCCTTCATATATTCCATCAGGTCAATCTTGAAATCATTAAACGTAAGGTCAGTAATAGATATACCTCCTGAAATATCTTCAAGGTCAACAACTTCTGTCTGCAATCGCTGAAGCTGTTTCTTACGATATTCAAGGTCTTTCATTTCCTGACTCTCATTCTCTTCAATTAAGTTTTCCTCACCTGTAGCCGAAACGTCAAGCAACACCATACGACCTTTAACTCTCTGAGCAAGATTTATATATTCATCAAGGTCTTTCATTGCCCAGAAGTTAACTAACTGAATAACTTCATTAGAAGAACCAATTCTGTCAATACGGCCGAACCGTTGAATAATACGGACAGGATTCCAATGAATGTCGTAATTAATAAGATAGTCACAGTCTTGCAAATTCTGTCCCTCAGAAATACAGTCGGTTGCGATTAGCACATCAATTTCATTCTGTATTGAAGGATATACCTTCGCACATTCCTTTGACTTTGGAGAAAATAGTGTAAGCACCGAGCTAAGGTCAGACATTTTAATCTGTCTCTTTGATTCTTTGTCCAAAGGAATTGTCGAACGATTGTTCCCTGAGCCAGTAACGATTGCCGTATAAATACCATTCTTTAATAGCTCATCAGCAATATTGTCATACAGATAATTAGCAGTATCCGCAAAAGCTGTAAAGACAATGATTTTTTTATTGTTGCCATTAACAGGATTTGCCATCTTACCTTGAATCATGGACTTCAGTTCAAGAAGTTTTTTATCCCTTAATGCCGTTATCTTTCTAGCTTCAACAAGAATAAATTTAAGCTTGTCCCTATCATCTTCAAGAGCTTGCTTCCACTTAATTAAATCCATATCCTGCAAGAGAACTTTTACGTTATTACCGAACATTAGATTTTCAAATTCATTATCATCAAGGTCGATATCCTCGATGTTCATTTCAGAGTTATATTCAAATTGTTTGTTATCAATTAAGTCAATTGTACTTTCAATCTTTCCAACAATTTTTTCTACAGTGAGTGCAAAAGAGAAAATCGAGCTTTCCATTCTCTTTAATAAGCCAACTCGCATTAATCCAATTAAATGCGTTTCGCGGTCAGCTTGCCTGAATACAGAACGGCCTTCACCAACGGCGACATCGTATTTCCTTTCGTACTCTGCCACTTTCTCAGGAAGAAGATAACGAATTGGTGAATAGATGCTTAGAGATAAACGCTTAATTTTGCGGTTTACCTGTTGGATAGGAGGAAACTCATCCTTCGTATCAATTTCAGTGTATTTGTTTATAGGTGAAAGTCGCTTAGGAAATTTACCAATTTCGGCTATATTATAATATTTTTCGATATGCTTTCGTGAACGGGCAATTGTAACCGTGTCAAGAAGTTTAAAGTAGTCAACATCCATCATCTCAACGAATCGTTCAGTTGAACGCTCATTGTCGGGTAGGGATGACCACTTATTAAATACGGTCTGGGCCTTTTTTAGAATAAGCTCAATGCTTTGCAACCCAACATCTGTGAAAGCGTTATTCCTACCTTCGGTAATGAAAGCAATCTGATTCTTGATGTCATTCATTCGATTATTTACTGGTGTAGCTGAAAGCATAAGGACTTTTGTTTTAACGCCAGCTTTAATGATTTCATTCATAAGACGTTCGTAACGTGTAATTCTTCCTTTGACGGGAGGGTTATTGCGGAAGTTATGGCTCTCATCAATAACAACAAGGTCATAGTTTGCCCAATTAATTGTGGCTAAATTGATATCGCCAGTAAACCCACTGAAACGGCTTAGGTCTGTATGATTTAATACATCATAATTGAATCTATCTGTATAAAAAATATTTCTCCTATCATTTTGAGTAAATATAGTCCAATTATCACGAAGCTTTTTAGGAGCTAAAACCAGTACACGGTCATTACGAAGCTCATAGTACTTAATAATGGCAAGAGCAGTGAAAGTTTTCCCTAAACCAACGCTATCCGCTATAATACAGCCATTGTATTTCTCGATTTTATCAATCGCACCCATAACGCCGTCTTTTTGAAATTTATAAAGTTTATTCCAAATCTGTGTTTCTTTAAATCCTGTTCTTGATTTAACAATATTATCTTCCGTCAGTTCTCCGAGATAGGAACTAAATATATTAAACAAGGTCAAGAAATAAATAAATTCAGGAGTGTTTTCTTTATAAAGAATCTGCATTTGCTCAAGAACTTTTTCTGTAACATCCTCAACCGCAGAATTATCATTCCATAATTCATCAAACATGTGTAGATAAATGGATGTAAATTCTTTTCCATATATACAGGTATTATAATCTATTCGGTTAGAGGGGGTTATACCAAAACCATCAGTTGTAAAGTCAATGGAGCCATTAATTGCAATACTATCTGGGCCATTATCTACATAGAATAAGCGTGGTTGTGCTGGATTTTGATATTTTAACGATTTAATTTTAACCTTTTCACGTAGCCAGTTAGCACATTCTTTTGCAATAGCTGATTGACGCATTTCGTTACGGAGCTTGATTTCAAATTTATTACCAGAAATGGATTTTTTGCTATTGTGCTGAATATAGAATTCCCTCTGAAGTTCATTTTCATTTTTGATAAATGTAGGTTGGGTAAATATAAATTTCATTTCATCAATTTTTAGGAGTTCTTTTTTTAACTCAGCAAAAGCATATATAGTAAAGTAAGCCGATATTACAGACAGTTTAGAAGCTTTCTTAACATTTTCCTTTAGTTCATCAACTACTTTACTTTTTTTATTATCTAAGACTTTAGGGGTTTTCATTAAAAAATTACCACCTTACAAAATTAACTATTTTGATAAGAAATAGTAAGTTCAGATTTATTATATTATATCACAGGGGTTTAGACAGAAAATGAGTTTCTGTTTTTAGCATATTTAAAAATCTAGTCCAGCAAAAAGTAGTGATTGTTTTGTCGAAGAGTTATATAAGAAGAATCAGATAAAAAACCAGAACAATGAGTTCTGGTTTTTGTCTGATTAAAATTTATTCCTTAAGTAAGATGTAAAAAATTATATAGGTAATTATAAAATATACAATATATTAATTCTATTTAATTGTAAATTATTTTTTATAATTAATTTTTAATCAAAATATTTTAAATAAATGTATTTTGCTAAAAGGAGTTTTGTAGATAATATCGAATATAATTATAGCAATTGGAGGAAATTATAAATAATTGCTTTATAATAGTCGATGAGGTTGAACTTTATATCAATAATTACTAGTTATACAAAGAAGCGGAGGGGGTAAAGGAGATAAATGAAGTTATTCCAACTAGAACAACTGTATGAACAGAAGGGATTGGATAATTATAAATTAATAAACACAAATGATTTACTGGAGTTACATGGGATTAACTATAGAGATGTTAAAGGGTACGAGAATTTAGATGATATTAATAAGAAATTGTATGAAAAAGCTTTGATTAATATTTTAAACAACTTTGGACTAGAAGTTCGAAATGGAATGATTTTAACGGGAATAAATTTTGTAGAAGAAATTGGATTTTCAGTAGAATTAACTCCCATAGAATATGAAACTATGTTTTCTTGTAAATTTGAGGAAAGTGATAGTTATTTAAAATGGGTTGTCGAGACAAATATATCGATAATCGGTAAGAGTGGTAAAAGAACCAAGCTTCGAGCCTGGTGTTATAGAGATAAAAAGTTCGAACATCTGATTCATAGAAAAACAGAATGTAATCGTAAAAGATACTTACGGATTGATTATAAAAAATTCGGTAGACACAAAGAATGGTTGCACATCATTAGTCCAACACATTTTTACTAAAAAATAGATTTAAGTATCTTAAGCCCTATTTAAGAATTTGAGGCACTTCCAATCCAAACAAGTCAAGTAAGAGTTTAAAAGATTGTTACTTGAGTTAAGTGGAAATAAGACTTACATATCGGGGGAATTTGGATGGGGAAAATTGTAAAGTTGAGAAACTATGAAAGATGCAAGAAAAATTTTTTATATATATTAATTGGAATTCCGTGTGCAGGAAAATCAACATATGCGGATAGTTTTGTATTAGATAAACCCAATTTTCGAATTGTATCGAGTGATGAAATCAGGAAATTGATGACAGGAACATATAGATTTTCTTTGGATTCAAATAGAGAGGTGTTTGAGACTGCTAAAAATATAATTCATAGAAAGTTAGAGTCGGGGTCAGATGTTATTTTTGATGCCACTAATATAAACAAAGACCACAGAATAAGCGTAATCGACATAGCTAAAAGAAATAACTCAATTGCAGTTGCAGTTGTATTTAAAACGCCACTGTCTATATGCTTAATCAGAAACGCCCAGAGGAATTCAGAAAGAAGAGTTCCAGAAGACGTAATAATACGAATGTCAAATTTCACAGAAGTTAGTATATCGGAAGGTTTTGAAAAAATTATATCTATATAAATAACGTTTTTCGAACTATAGCATCTATCTAATGGGTATACCATCAACGCCTTAAAGAGGTTGTTGGTATAAAACGTGTTAGCGTTGGTTGGACAATCTATATACTAATGTATTTAAGGCAAAGAGCGACTTAAATTGCATTAAGAGATGAAAGTGAGGATTATGGTGGAAAAAACAAAAATATTACATCAATTGATGTTTGCTCCGTACCGATATGCTTGGGCAGAAGAAAACGGCACAAAGCACGAGTGGTGTTTAATATCAATAGAACTTAATGGAATAATGCTTAGATTAACGGATTTTCACAAATATATCGGTGCGGTTAGGGGGTCTAGACATGCATATTATTTGGATAATGATTCTGTCAGAAGAGCATGCAATTTTCTAACATACGCCCTTTTTATACATCATAGCAGATACAAAGTAGACAGGATAACAGATATACCGTTTCAATCCGCTGTGGACTATATGAATGAATACTCAAGAACAAAGAATTATACAGGGAATTATCCAAGCAGACAATCTGTTGAAAAAGAGAGAAATGCTGTTTGTCATTTTATGAAAAACATTGGTAATAAAAGGAGTGATTATAAAACGCACTATTATGTCAAGAAGGTCCTAGTAAAAGAGAGTGCTAAAAATAAGTCCCCTGTTAGAAAAAGGACAATTAAGACTATCTGGGAGTATGAAATCGACGCAACCTATCTAAGTGATGAGCCTAATAATCTTATTAGGGATATTCCTCAGAAAGCAATTCCTATTATATTGCGGGCAATACGGCGAGAAGCTCCAGACTTGCTTTTTGGTGCTCTCTTACAGTTATTTGCAGGATTACGAGAAGGCGAAGCTGTTAATGTACGCCGTGCAAACAGCATTTACTATGGCGGTATCAGATATGTTAAGGAAAATGGCAAATTTACAAGTTTCGAAGTGGATTTGACAAAAGAATATTTACTAAGAAGTGATGGCAAGACCACTGGCAATATAAAAAGGGAACGCACACAAGCTGTATATCCAATATTTCTGGATGCTATACAGGAGGCATATGAAGCTCATTTGAAATTGGTTAATGCTGATGATATTGAACCAGAAGCCCCCATGTTTGTTAATATGTACAGGTCATCTAAAACTGGTAAGAAAATGGCTTTATCTAAACAGTCTTATTGCAAGAGAATCAAGGAAATCATGTTTAATACAGTAGTACCAGAATTATTAAAATCAGATGATAGGGAATTGAAAACATATGGCATGTTGCTGAACGAAAACAATTGGGGATTACATGCCTTTAGACACTGGTTTACAGTTCAACTTGTTTTGAATGGAGAAGATTTGGACGGGATAGCTTTTTGGCGTGGGGACACTTCCCTTCAGACTGCATATACTTATCTCCAAAACAAAGGAGAGATAATGAAGAAATACCAGAAGGCAAATGATATTGTGGCAAATAAAATTATCAATAGGATTTTAATGGAAGGATTTTAATTATGTATTGCAAAATTGATGGAAAAGAATATACCTCCATAAGTTCATATGCTAAGGAATTCGGAATTTCATACTGTTCTTTGAAACGAAATTTAGAATACCGTGGAACGGTACTAATTGAAAAAAATAGTCGCAAATATATTGAAAAAAAATTTCTCGAAGAGTCCATAAAAGAATCCAAACAAATAATAGGCTTTAGAGAAATTGTTGAAGAATTGGTTAGAAAATTAAATTCAAACATGGATAGCACGTCCTGTGCCCATCTCAATAAATTAATTACATTTGTATCTGGTAACAATTTCTTTGGCGTTACTTGTATGACCCACCCAGTTTATAAAATTTATGATTCTTTGAATTTCTATATTTACAAAAAAGATAGAAATTTATTTGAAGAAGGAATTAAAGATTATTTATTACTTTATAAAAAACCCTATGACGTGAAAGTTGAAATACTCTGTAATGATACAGCCTTTCAGAATAAGAAGATGACGGTTAAATTTATTAAAGAATATATCAAGTACGTTGATAAGAAAACATTATGTTCCTACGTTGAAGCCGTTAACTTTTTAAGACTTACATCAGTAAAAGATTTGAGTTTATATACCGATGAGGAAATTTCCAAATATATCAAGTTGGCTTCAAAAGATATGACAAAAGCAGGATGTACCAATCTTATATCGTTATATACATATATGCAGAATAATGTGACATGTAAAAGTGATACTGTTCTTCAATATGACACGGAAGTTAAAAACAAGAAAGATAGTACCCCTTACGATGCAGAAATATATCTAAAACTTGCGTATATGATTTTTAATGAAGAATATTGGAAAAGCCATAATATGATTCAAAAGGCTATTTTAAAAGAACGAAATGCAAAGATTTGGCTGTATCATGCCATGCATTTTGTATGTGATTGGAGAACAAAAGATATTATCGAAGAAATCCCAAGAATTAGACTTGATAGACCACCTAAACAAGTATTAGAGGATATAGCTTCTGGTACGTTGACAAATGAACAATTTAAATTAGTTTCTGATGAAATCACGATGAGAGTTAATTACAAGCCTTCAAAGCCGAGTAAAATTAAACGGCATAAAAATTCGTCGCCATTAAGATTATATATTCCAGAAAGTCTTAGTCCAGTCATAGGTATGCTTATTATGGTATGTGAGGCACATAATCAGATAAATAACAATCAATATAAAGATGCTCTACTATGTCATTTAAAAAAGTTAGATATAGATAGTCTTATTAAGTTTTTTGGTAATGATTATAATGATTTGTTTGCAGGACATATAATGTCGAATTTAAGAGCAACTAAATCTCATATGACAATGCTTTCTGACACAGGGGAAGAATTGGGCACTGATGGATATTTAATTGCTTCATTTGCGAGAAGTCACACGGGAGGGATAAATAGAATTCCACAAGTTACTTCAAGATATTTACAAGCTAAGATGGACGGATATTCTGTTGATGATATTACAGTTGTTCTCTTCGAAAGAGGTGTTTGTAGCTTTGTTCCATATCTTTTGTGTAAGGTATTAGCGAAAGAAGAATTTGAAAAGGCCAACATCAAAGAACAGACAATCATAATGAATAATCTTCCCTTAAAGGCGTATGACATAGAAAATCTTATAAAGATTGATGATACAATTTCCGTTAATACAAAAGAAAAAGTAGAAGAAATTATTCAATGGGCTAATGAGGATAATATTCACAACTTAATAAGAGACGCTCTTAATAGCATAATAAACGGGGAATGTATTGGAAAAAATGAAGGCGTTACTTGTTTGAGAAAGGCTTTTAGCAAAGAATGCTCTGAAAAATCTCGTGAAACGTGTATCGGCTGTGGATATGAAATGTATGTCAAAGGATTTCTCATGGAATTACACGATGAGATTAGATTCCAGGAGCATTCATTAGATATAGCTAAGACTCAGGCAGAAAAGATAAAAAGAACAGCGATATTGGAAAAAAAATTATATCCTACGGTTCATGAGTTATTGGTTACGGTTAAGTATGTATACGGACAGGATATAGAAGATTACAAAAAGTTGTTTAATGGTGGTGATAAAGATGGCAATGCTTGTATTTGTTAGTAATGAAGGGAGAATAATACAACAAAAAATAATTAAAAGGATAACAGAAGAAGAGGAAAATATTGCCATTTCTATCTTCAATGAGTATCAAAGTAAGGGGATTATTTTGAGTGAGTTTGCTAATAACAAATGGAAAATAACTAATGAAATAGATGTTATTGGACTTAATTTTGAAGTAAATGAAATCTTTATAAAAAAACACCTTAAATCATATACCGCAAAAGAATTTGTTGATATTTTGAAATATTTTATATGCTTTTGTCTGGGGCATTATTCAATACAAACACTTAAAGTGATTTTGGCAAACATAAAAAAGGCTATAGTAGAAACCAGTTGCTTCCTTGTAATTCCTAAACAACATGAAGTTCTTGAGGGTACGGGAGTAAGCGATTTTATCGATATATTTCCATATTCAAATGAAGAACTTATTATTGAAAGCATAGACTATACCCATAAAAAATTCAGACGCAGGGCACTAGCAGAATATGAAAGTTATTTTTTGTTTGACGAGATACTTAATGATTTTTGGAAAGATGCCTCTGATGATGAAAAGAATTTATACTATCCTATATATTTATGGTGGAACATAAGCATGATAATTCCTCTTAGAGTTACTGAATTTACTGTTATCCCAAAGATTTGTTTCCGTAAAGAAAAGAATAAGTGGATGCTAAAAGTTAGAAGAACAGATTTAAAAGGCAGGGCAGGAAAAGTTCATAAGTACAGTTTAGATGAAGATTACAAGATATATGAATATGCCGTTAACGATACGATTATCTCAATGATTCAAGATTATAAAGATAGAGCAACTAAATTTAATGAAGCAGAAATAGATAGCCTGTTTTCCGATGATATGTTCGTTACCATGTTAAATAATACTACTAAAACCAATCTGGAAAGAATGGGTCATCTTAAAGTATCTCATATGACATTACTTATGGAATGTTTTTTTAAATATATAATTGGGAGGAAATACGGATACAAAGTTCTCAGTAAAGAAGATGTTTTGAAGGTTGATATAAATGGTGAATTAAAACGTTTGAACAAATTCGAGATAGTCAGAATATTACTTGGCGATTCAAGACATATAGCAATGCAGAATATGCTTCTTAATGGTTGTAATATCCTAATGGCTAAAGAGATTACAGGACATGAAAGTCCCGATATGATATACCATTATGCTGGAAATATGAGGAATCTCATTAAATGTCGAGCATATAGCCTTTATAAAATGTCGAAACCAGAGAAAGTGGAAATGTTGGGGATAATAGATACCAATACATCGGTGTTGTTATTTGGAGAGGAAGACCCGCATTTAGAAGTTGATGGGGGATTATGTTATTCAAAACTATTCGTATTAAAGCATGACGTAACAGATTGTTTTGCGGTTGCTGGTAAGTGTGAAAAGTGTAATTATTTCAAGTCGGAAAAAGACAGTAAGTTGATAAGAAAGGAACAGGAAAAAACTGTAGAAGAAACAATTGAAAGATTAAAAATATGGCTCAATTCTACTAGAATAAATAAAAATAAAGATGAATTTAGAGTATTAGCTAGTAAGTTAGCATCGCAAGTGGAAAATCTACAAAATGGTTATGTTAGGGACTTGGAAGAGGGTGGAAAAATATAATGGCCGAAATGGGAAGACCCAAGCATTATTCAACTAAAGACATCATGAATGTAATTGACATGTATGTATCGTTTACTGGCGGGACTGTACTGTTGAACTCTTCTAAAATTGCTGAATATGCGAGGACGAAACTTGGCCTAATATATTTTAAATACTACGTTATTAACAGAAATTCAGAAGCCAAGGAATATCTTAAAGACATAAATGAAGCGATTTCTAGTAACTCGGAGAAACAATTAACATCAGCGGTTACAACTTTTACTCAAATCAATATTCAATCATATCAATCAATGACTAAAGAACAATTAGGAAGAGCACTCGCAAATCTAAATACGCTAATGGAAGATATGGCTGACAGTAATACAAAGCTCTTAAAACAAAGCTTGGCATTAAAAGAACTGGTTAGAGAAAAAGATATCGAATTGAAAAGATTCGAAGAGCTTTACAATCAAATGTCCCAAAATTCTGATGAAAATATGGAAGGCTTAAAAAACAAGGTTAATGAACAAAGAGAAATAATTAATAAACTTACTCAATCTGTTAAGCAATCAGATGATGTTGTTCATCTTTTATGGGATAAAGAGGCTGAAGTAGTAATGAAATACAGTGGCGTGTTTGAAAATGATGAGGAAGAAATAATCAATTCTAAAAGAATTATGACGGATATTCAAGAAAGTATTTCTCATGTAACAAAAGATGCACATAAGATTCATTCAAGCAAAGATTCGGAAAAAATCAGTAAAAGGTTTATGGAGAGATTAAACAATCTTTAGGAGATGAGTGGTAATGAGGAAGAAACAATATATAAAGGATATTCCCAGATTAGCTAAAGAATATAATGATGAATTTCCAATTGATAATATAACCATTGGAAGTGGCAAATCCTTTTATTGGATATGTGAAAAAGGCCATAGATGGAAAAGCACTCCTTCTCATAGGACTAGAGGGCAAAATTGTCCTTATTGTGCAGGGAATATACCAATAAAAGGAGAAAATGATTTATCGACAGTTTATCCAGATGTTGCAAAAGAATGGCATCCTAATAAAAATAATGGTTTAAAACCAGAGGATTTTAAAGCAAGAAGTAATAAAAAAGTGTGGTGGTTGTGTCCGAAAGGACATGAATACGAAAGTATAATCAATGCAAGAACGTCTCGTGGAGTAGGTTGCCCTTATTGTTCGGGTCAACAGGTTATTAAAGGTGAAACAGATTTAGTTTCTCTTAGACCTGATATAGCAAAAGAATGGCATCCGACTAAAAACGGTGACATTAAGCCCAATACTATTCCAAAAGCAACTAATATTAAATATTGGTGGTTGTGTCCAAGAGGTCATGAGTTTAAGATGAGAGTTAGCGATAGGACAAGAAAAACTAATGCCCAAGGTTGTCCGTACTGTTCTGGTAAAAAACCTATTATTGGAGAAAGTGACCTCGGAACAATATGTAAAGAATCTAATCAATTCTGGGATTATGATAAAAACGATACTGGTCCAGGTGATTATTTGCCATATAGTCTAGAAAAGATATGGATGAAATGCGATAAAGGGCATTCTTGGAAGACTAGAATATGTGACTTTACAAGAAATCCGAAATGTCCTTATTGTACTGGAGCACAAGTTAAAAAAGGTGAAAATACATTAAGAGTTTTATATCCAGATATTGCCGAAAAATGGAACTGTGAAAAAAATGCTACTATTGATATAGACACTGTTCATGTAGGCAGTTCTCTTAAAAAGTATTGGTGGAAGTGCGAAAAAGGTCATGAATGGATTGCAGATATAGCTCATATGGTTAAAAAAACAAAAGGAAAAGGTTGTCCGTATTGTGCGGGAAGCTTATCAAAGTATTCTATTTAATATAGATAATAAGATGTTAAAGTGACATTAGGTTGATTATATAGTATGCTTTACATAGCTTTCTAAACAAAAGTCTTGAAATAAAAATATACTTATGTGGCAAAGCAGCGAGCTCGGTGAGTAAAAAGACAGCTTTTGTTATAGCCGGGGAGAAAGCCGGTTCCAAGCTGACCAAAGCTCAAGAGCTCGGAGTACAAGTTTTAACCGAAGATCAGTTTGAGGCCTTGCTGAAACAGCAGGACTAGGGGATAAAACGTTGAAGAAGAATGGAAAAGGAACCAGGGACGGTTCTTTGGGGCATCCTGGTGGGATGTCCCAAAGAACCGTCCTATTTGCATGTTTTGCATATGTTGCCCCAATCTTCCAGATTTGCTATTATAAATAGATAGCGAAAAAATAGTCAAAGGAAGGTGAATTTGATGGCAATTTCACGTGAAGACGTTATATATGTCGCCGGATTGGCACGTTTAGAGTTAAACGAACAAGAGATTCAAGACTATACCCAGCAGCTGAACTCAATTTTAGATTATGCTGCAATGCTGGAACGCTTGGACACCGAAGGGGTTGTCCCTACGGCTCACGCTGTTCCTCTGCATAATGTGCTGCGGGAGGACGAAGTAAAACCTTCAATCAGCCACGATAAAACCTTAAGAAATGCCCCGGATGCCGAAGAAGGATTTTTTAGAGTTCCCAGAATTAGTCTCACATAGAAAGGAGGGGCTGGCATTTATGATAGTTGAGAAATCGATAAGTGAGCTCCATGAACTTCTTATCCATAAAGAAGTTAGCGCTGCTGAATTAACGAACGCTTACCTAGAGCGAATTGGGGATTTAGATCAAGATTTACAGGCTTATTTAACCGTCTTAGAAAAAGACGCTCAAATCCAAGCCTCAGAGATTGACCAAAAGATTGCTCGGGGAGATGAACTGGGAGCCTTAGAAGGAATCCCCATGGCTATGAAAGACAATATGTGTACGGAAGGCGTACGAACAACTTGTGCTTCCCAAATACTCCGAGAATTTTATCCGCCCTATGATGCTACGGTAACAACGCGTTTAAAGGATGCCGGAAGCATTCTTTTAGGCAAATTAAATATGGATGAGTTTGCCATGGGTTCTTCGACCGAGAATTCAGCCTATATGAAAACGCGCAATCCCTGGAATTTAGACTGTGTTCCCGGAGGTTCTTCCGGCGGCGCGGCAGTTTCTGTCGCAGCTGACTTGGCTGCCTTTTCCCTGGGGTCTGATACCGGGGGATCGATTCGTCAGCCGGCAGCCTTTTGCGGCGTCGTTGGCTTGAAGCCAACCTACGGAGCCGTCTCTCGCTTTGGCCTTATCGCCTATGCTTCCTCCCTTGATCAGATAGGACCTTTAACCAAAACCGTTCGGGATAATGCTTTGGTAATGAATGCAATTGCCGGGTATGATGCCATGGATTCCACGTCAGTTCGCTATGATAAGCCTGATTATACGAAATTCCTGATCGATGATATTAAAGGCTTGAAAATCGGCCTTCCCCGTGAATATTTCGGGGAAGGAATTGACCCGGAGGTCGCTAAAGGAATCCAAAAATGCGTCGAAACCCTGCGCAGTTTGGGAGCTGAAGTGGGCGAATGTTCTTTGCCCCACACAGAATATGCTATCCCGGCCTATTATTTGATCGCAACTGCCGAGGCCAGTTCCAACCTTGCCCGTTATGATGGAGTTCGTTATGGTTATCGGGCTGAAGCCGGCGATGTCTTAGGTATGTTCCGGAAGACTCGGGCAGAAGGATTCGGGCAGGAGGTTAAGCGCAGAATTATGCTGGGAACCTATGCTTTGAGTTCCGGCTATTATGATGCTTATTATCTCAAAGCCCAAAAAGTTCGGACCTTAATCAAACAAGACTTTGATCAGGCCTTTGAAAAATTTGATGTCTTGCTGGGCCCCACGGCACCGACACCGGCCTTTAAATTTGGCGAAAAATCCAATCCTTTAACTATGTATCTTTCGGACATTACAACGGTTCCAATTAATCTGGCAGGGATTCCGGCTATCTCAATTCCTGCAGGCTTCGTTAATGGTCTGCCGATCGGCATGCAATTGATGGGCAAACCTTTTAATGAAGGAACACTGTATCGTGTGGCTTATACTTTCGAGCAAACTACAAATTATCACACGTTAAAACCGAATCTTTCCGGGGAGGTGCTTGCGCGTGGTAGTCGCTGATCGTTATGAAATGGTTTGTGGCTTAGAAGTTCACGTAGAACTTCAAACGAAAACAAAAATATTCTGCGGTTGTACAACGGAGTTTGGGGGAGAACAAAATACCCATGTCTGCCCAGTTTGTTTAGGGATGCCGGGGACGCTTCCGGTCTTAAACCGAGAAGTTGTCAATTACGCTATTCGAGCAGGCTTAGCTTTAAACTGTGAGATTGCCGATTTTTCCAAGTTTGACCGTAAGAATTACTATTATCCGGATTTGACCAAAAACTATCAGACATCCCAATTTGATCTGCCGATTTGTAAGAATGGCGGTTTGGAAATTGAAGTTGACGGAGTGAAAAAGTGGATAGGAATTACCCGCGCTCATATGGAAGAAGACGCCGGGAAACTTGTCCACAGCGGGGAAACCATCACAACCTCAGAGGCCTCTTCCGTCGATTATAACCGTGCAGGAGTTCCTCTTTTGGAGATCGTTTCCGAACCTGACTTGCGTTCGATTCCGGAAGTTTTAGCCTATCTGGAACAATTGGTTCAGATCCTGGAGTATACAGACGTTTCCGACTGCCGTATGGAACAAGGTTCAGTCCGTTTCGATGTCAATGTCTCCTTAAGGCCCATTGGTTCAGCGACCTTTGGAACCCGAACGGAGACTAAAAACCTTAATTCTTTCAGCTCCGTCCGGCGCTGCATGGAATATGAAGTTGCCCGTCAGGCACGTGCCCTTGATGACGGGGAAGAAGTGGTTCAGGAAACTCGGACTTGGGATGAAGGACGGGGAATTACCTTAGCTCTGCGTTCCAAAGAAGAGGCTCATGATTACCGCTATTTCCCCGAGCCTGATCTTGTGCCTATAGTCATAGACCGGCAATGGGTGGAAGAGATTCGCAAAACTTTGCCGGAACTCCCGCGGGAACGCAGGAACCGCTTGCAAGAGTTAGGGTTATCAGCTTATGATGCGGCAGTAGTTACTCAAACTAAAGCCATGGCCGATTATTTCGACCAGGGTTTAGCCCAAGGTGCAGAGGCTAAGAGCTTAGCGAATTGGGTTATGGGGGATTTGACACGCTTGCTGAACAGCAATCAATGCCAAATTGCGGATTCGCCTGTTTCGGCCCAACAGTTGGTGGCATTGATTAAGCTCATTGATAAGGGAACCCTGAGCGGCAAAATTGCTAAATCTGTTTTAGAAGAAATGTATGCTTCCGGCAAGGATGCCGAACAGATTGTTAAAGAAAAAGGACTTGCCCAAATTAGCGATGAAGGCGCGCTGCTGGGAATCATCGACGGGGTAATTGCTGCTAATCCCCAATCCGTTGAAGATTATCATGCCGGAAAAGAACGGGCTATTGGTTTCTTAGTCGGTCAGATTATGAAAGCGACAAAAGGACAAGCGAATCCGGGCCTTGTCAATCAGCTGCTTAAAAAGAAACTGTCAGACTAATATGCATTTTTCCATAACAAATGCTATCGCGCTGAAGGATGGACTCTACCTGGTTTATTTTGTTCTGCATACGATATCATAGGGAGTTGGCCTATCATAATTTATAGTAGGTCAACTCCTTTTAACGACCCACCCCCACTTACAAGAAGTGGGGTCTTAAAAACTGGATAAATCTTAAAAATAAAATCTTAAAAATTATGTCATATTTTATCTTAGATAAGATAATGATAAGGAAATAAGAAAAATAGGTAATTAAAAATAAAAAATATTGCAAAAAGTTAAATCTAAATTCTCTATCAATTAATTTGTAAAGTATACAATATACGCATTTTCTGCTTCTTCAAAGTTAAGAGGTATTATGCTAGTATAGAGAATAAATATTGATTACGTAATATAGCATATTTATAAGTTGAAGAAGAGGAGTGTGTCCAATTGAGACATTTAACGATTGTAGATACAACGTTACGGGATGGGGAGCAAACGGCGGGAGTCGTTTTTTCCAATCAAGAGAAATTGCGCATTGCTCGTTTACTCGATGAGGTTGGTGTGCATCAGATTGAAGCAGGGGTCGCTGTCATGGGAGGGGATGAAAAAAAGGCTATCAGTGAGATAACCAAACTTGGCTTGAAAGCAAGTATTATGGGTTGGAATCGAGCGGTGATCTCAGATATTGAAGCATCTCTTGCCTGCGGTGTTGATGCAGTGGCCATTTCAATCTCTACTTCGGATATTCACATTGAACATAAACTTAAGACGACTCGCGAAGATGTTCTCGAGCGGATGATTAAGGCAACAGAATTTGCCAAACGAGAAGGGGTGTATATTTCTGTCAATGCTGAAGATGCTTCTCGTTCCAGTATGGATTTCCTTGTCCAATTTGCTAAAGAAGCTAAAAAAGCGGGTGCAGATCGCCTGCGTTATTGCGATACTGTCGGAATCCTTGATCCCTTCACCACCTACGATAATATAAAAACGTTAATCGAAAAAACAGGAATCAATGTTGAAATGCATACCCACGATGATTTCGGCATGGCCACAGCCAATGCTTTAGCAGGCGTTAAGGCTGGCGCTTCTCACGTTGGAGTGACTGTCAACGGTTTAGGTGAACGAGCCGGTAATGCGGCATTAGAGGAAGTGGTTATGGCTCTTAAGTTCTTGCTGGACACCGATTTAAGCTTTGTTACCGAACGATTTGTTGAACTTTCTGAATATATTGCCCGTGCTTCAGGCCGCATGCTTCCTCCTTGGAAATCTATCGTGGGAAGCAACATGTTTGCTCATGAATCAGGAATCCACGCTGATGGTGCCTTAAAGAATCCTAGAACTTACGAAGCGTTCAGTCCGGAAGATGTCGGTCTGGAACGTCAGATTGTAATTGGCAAACACTCCGGAACTGCTTCGATTAAAGCTAAATTTAAAGAATATGGCAAAGAAATTACTGAAGAAGAAGCCGTCGTAATGCTTGAAAAAGTACGTGCACTGGCAGTTGATATGAAACGTTCCTTGTTTGACAAAGAGCTGGTTTATATTTATGGGGATATGTTAAAACAAAAAAAACAATAATCTTTAGACCAAGTTCAAAAGGCGGCAAGTAAGCCGCCTCTTTAGACGCTGGTTTTTCTTCAACAGAAGGGAGTATATTCAATGACAGTTAAGGTAACATTGATTCCTGGTGATGGGATAGGACCTGAGGTTAGTGCGGCTACCCAGAAAGTTATTACGGCGAGTCAGGCACCCTTGGAATGGGAAGTCGTTGAAGCAGGAGAGGCTTGTATTGCCAAATATGGCACCCCTTTGCCGGAGCAAGTATTGGAGACAATTCGCCGCAATAAAGTTGCCATCAAGGGACCGATCACTACTCCCGTTGGCAAGGGATTTCGCAGTGTCAATGTATCCCTGCGGCAGCAGTTACAGCTTTTTGCCAATGTACGCCATTTGCGCAATCTGCCGAATGTAGCCTCAAAATATCAAGATGTTGATATCGTAGTTGTCCGCGAAAATACTGAGGACCTCTATGCCGGAATTGAACATAACGTTGGCAATCATGCCGCAGAGTCAATCAAAGTAATCACCCGCGAAGCATCTGAACGAATTGGCAGGTATGCCTTTGAACTTGCCCGGCGGGAAGGACGAAAACGGGTGACAATTGTCCATAAAGCCAATATCATGAAGTTGAGTGATGGACTTTTCCTGGAAAGTGTCCGGAATGTGGCCCGGGATTTTCCTGACATTGAATGTGAAGATCGGATTGTTGATGCTTTGTGCATGAACTTGGTACAAGTTCCTGAACAGTTCGATGTGCTGGTCCTGCCGAATTTGTACGGTGATATTGTATCTGACCTCGTCGCAGGCTTGGTTGGAGGTTTAGGAGTTGCTCCGGGAGCAAACATTGGAGAAATGGGAGCTGTTTTTGAAGCTGTTCATGGCAGTGCTCCTCAGATTGCCGGGCAAAATATTGCGAACCCTCTGGCGATGATTCTCTCAGGGGTTGAAATGCTCAAGTATCTGGGATTTGTTAAGGAAGCTCAGAGAGTTGAGAAAGGCATATACAATGTTTTAACCCATCGAGAGTATATTACTCCTGATTTAGGAGGAATGTCTGGAACTCAAGAAATGGCTCTGGCAATTGTTGAGAGTATGGGAGCATAAAAAGTATAATTATATGTCTGAATTCCTAAAATAGCGACCTAAAACGCCTTGATTTTAATATATAGCCTAAAGTATGACAAAATTCAACTTATTTAAAAGCAGGTTAAGCATTAAAACTTTAACCTGCTTTTTAAATGAATGTAAACTTTTCTACACATGTATCTGTAAGTAGACATTGCGGAAAAATGAAAGCTAGGTCAGCCTACAACAAGATATTGAAATTTTTAACTGTCCACGAAAGTGGACAATGTTATCTGATAAATCGGAACTTTCAACTAGATATTTCCTGTTTAAAGGCTTGTTGTATACTAAACAAAAGATTCGGAATCCATTGAATAGTCATTGGCATGGAAATTGCAAAGATAATTCATTACTCTCCGAATTAACTAATTCTTGGACAGGTATATGCGGTACTTAGGGCTTTGTTCTGGGAGCGAGAGATTCATGGAATTAAGTAAGGGGGATGCAGCATTTGATTAGGGAAGAGTATCAGAAAAAATGTGTTTCAGCTGATGAAGCAGTAAAAGTGGTTCGAAGTGGAGATTGGGTGGAATTTGGTTGGGCTGCCAGCATGCCGACTCTGTTAGATGAAGCATTGGCACGGCGCAAAGATGAACTTCATGACGTAAATATGCGTGGAGGTGTCATTTTAACTCCGATAGCTTGTGTTGAGAGTGACCCTACTGGAGAACATTTTACCTGGAATAGCTGGCATCTTGGCGGACGTGAACGAAAATGGGCTCAGAAAGGTTTAGCTTATTATATACCGCTTAAATATTCAGAAATGCCTCGCTGGATACGTGAAAACTTACAAACAGATGTTGTAGCTATTCAAGTAGCTCCGATGGATGAACATGGTTATTTCAGTTTTGGCGTGTCAATTTCACACTATGCTGCGGCGATTGAAAAGGCCCGTAATGTTATCGTTGAAGTAAACGAAGATATGCCTAAGGTTCATGGCGGTTATGATCACATGGTCCATATTTCTAAAGTGGATTATGTTGTTGAAGGCGGCCACAGAGGTCTTCCGATCCTGCCCTCAGCTCCTGCCTCGGATATTGACCGACAGATCGCTTCTTATGTCCTGCCAGAAATTCATGATGGTGCATGCATCCAACTTGGTATTGGCGGAATGCCGAATGCTTTAGGCCAAATGATTGCCGAGTCAGATCTAAAGGATCTGGGGATTCACACGGAAATGCTGGTTGACGGTTTTGTAGATATGGTGAATGCGGGTAAGGTCACGGGAAAGTGTAAAAACTTAGACCGCGGCAGAATTGTTTATTCCTTTGCTGCGGGTACTCAGAAACTCTATGACTTCATGCGGGATAACCCGTCTTTAGCGGGCTACCCGGTTGACTATTCCAACATGCCTTTTATAGCCTCTCAGATCGATCGATTTGTTTCAATCAACAGTGCTTTGGAAATCGATCTTACTGGTCAAGTTTGTTCTGAATCCGCCGGATCAAGTATGATCAGCGGAGCTGGCGGACAGCTGGATTTTGTGGAAGCAGCTTACCATTCTAAAGGTGGCAAAAGCTTCATTTGCTTGCCTTCTACCTACAAAGATAAAGAAGGTAACATTCACTCCAGAATCAAAGGTACTATGACTTTGGGTTCTGTAATCACGGATACGAGACCAACGGTCCAATACGTCGTTACTGAGTATGGAAAGGTTAACTTGAAAGGACTATCTACTTGGCAGCGGGCAGAAGCACTGATTTCAATTGCACATCCTGATTTCAGAGAGGAACTTATAGAAGAGGCCAAGAAACTTAAAATTTGGCGAAAAAAAGCTTAGAATCACTAAGTGACCACTTATACTTTTAACCTTTGATTTACTTAAGGTTTACTATACAGAAACAGTACTGAAACATAAGAAGGGGGAGTTTCCTAATTTAGGACCCCTTCTTTTCTCATCTCTGGACATTAGAGCTGGGAACCCTTAGAATTGAAAAAGGTAGGGTTCAAGTATCATGAGATTGAGGTTGACAGCACTATGGCTAATAAAGTTAAAAAGAAAGACTCTCGAATACCTCCAAGACACCCAGTCTGGAACATCTGGCAAGGATTATTTTTGATAGCTCTAGTCACGCTTCTTGAATTTCCTCTTGGCTGGCTGGAGACCCCTAAGGATCTCGTTTCGCTACCTGGAATGTTAAGATTCCTGGGAGTTGGCTTAGGAGATGTCTTTTTATACGTTACTGTTATTTTGGTCTTTATGCGCCTCATTCGTCGCCCCATTTCAGATTTGGGTTTTGTGAGAGCCAAGAAACGTTTTTTGCTTTTAGGATTAGGGGCGGGATTCTTTTTGTTTATCAGTATTGGTTTGTTGGGGAACGAATTGACCAAAATTTTAGGTATTCCTGCCCCACAGAGTTTTGCCATTGCTGTTAAGGGGGCGAGCCATCCTTGGGAATTCGCTCTCCTCATCTTATTGGGAGGAGTCATAGCACCAATTAAAGAAGAAATGCTCTTTCGTGGTTTAATTTTCCCGCCGCTGCGGGAAGCTCATGGTAAGGGCAGAGGAATAGTTCTCACAGGAATATTTTTTGCGATGTTACATTTTGACTTAATTCGGTTTTTACCTTTATTTCTTGGGGGGATTGTTCTTACATGGCTTTATGAACGCTCCTCTAGTATATGGCCATCTGTTGTAGCTCACGGGACATGGAATATTCTGATGGCTCTTGCCCTCTGGATTCAGCGTTATTAGCGATCATTCATTTTTGGGGATTAATTCCTTGGACAAATGTATAATACTACTTATAAGTGGGGGCCTTAAAAACTGGATAAAATAACTTTTACAATATAATCTAGGAAAAATGAGAAGGAGAGCTGTAATTGTGGAATCTGTTTTAATCAAGACTCATGGATTGACGAAACGCTATGGGGCGGTATCTGTGGTAAAGGGGCTTGATTTAGATGTTAAGAGCGGTGAAATATTCGGTTTCTTGGGACCGAATGGCGCTGGGAAAACCACGACAATTAAAATGTTAACCGGTTTGCTGGATCCTAGTGAAGGAGAGGCCTTGATCTGTAACTATGATATTAGCAAACAGCCTGCTCAAGCTAAGTCATTAATGGCCTATGTGCCTGATCAGCCCAAATTATATGGTAAGCTTTCAGCGCGAGAATTCTTGCACCTCATTTCCGCCCTTTACAGAGTACCAAAGGATGTCGTGAAAGAGAGAGCAGAACAGCTGCTGAATTTGTTCGGACTTCAAGAACGAGCGGATGAGTTGCTGGAAGGCTATTCTCATGGCATGCGCCAAAAGGTGGTCTTGGCGTCAGCTCTTATCCATCAGCCAAAGGTAATTCTTCTCGATGAGCCTACTGTTGGTCTTGATCCGGGAAGTGCTCGTTTGCTCAAAGATGTTTTGCAGGAAATGGCTCGACAAGGAGCTGCTGTCTTTGTATCCACACATATACTGGAGATAGCCGAAAGAATGTGCCATCGCGTAGGCATTCTTAAAGATGGCTTACTGATTGCTCAGGGCAGCCCTGAAGAGCTGCGGCAGAAAGTAGGACGTGAAGGAGAAAGCCTGGAAGATATCTTCTTAGAGCTTACAGGCAGTCATGAAAATGCTGAATTGATTAAGAGTCTGGAGGAGGGCTAAAACAATGAAAATCCTATTGCCTCCGCCTTTGGAGAGTCCGCCGCAGGAACAATCATTTTGGCAAAATTTTATACTGCTGCTTAGAAATCAACTGCAAGTTAGTTGGAATAAACTGCGTCATAGGCCGGCAAGAGCCCTTATCGGCATGGGAGGGCTTTTAATAGGGGTAATTGCGATTGTCGTTTCCCTGGGAATTTACGCTTATGGGTCTTTAAGAACTCTGTCACCCGATACGGTCCAGGGTTTCCTCTCGATGTTATTTATGGTCGGCTTAGGGGGACAGATCTTTTTTGGTATTACAGGAGCCTTTGTTGCCCTTTATATGTCAGACGATCTTGAGCTCTTGTTTATGGCACCGGTACCTATCAAAGCTGTGTTTGCTGTTAAATCGGTAGTGATTATTGGCAGCAATTTTTTAACAGCTGTTTTGTTTGCCTTCTTACCCGGACTGTTTTACGGTTTGCTTTTTCAAGCAAGAGCCTCATTTTATATTCTGGTTTTGTTGGTCGGACTTGGTTTATGGGCAATGGGAACGGCGATCGCTGAATTGATTAATCTGTTGGTTATGCGTATTATTCCGCCCCATCGCAGTAAGGAAGCAATCGGCTTCATAGGGGCTTTGGGAGGAATTATCATTGCCCTTAGTTTTCAGCTCCCCAATATGCTAATGAACAGTCGAAACAAATTCGATCTTGGCTCTTGGTTGGAACAGCAAAAACAAATGCTTAGTGTCATGAAATTTTTCCCCTGGGGTTGGGGTTCGTCGGCACTGGTTGCGGGTGTATCACAAAATTTCCTAGGGGGCTTAGGCTGGAGTCTGTTAATACTGTTGGTCGGAGTATTACTCTTCTTAATTGCCTTTAATCTTGTTGAGAAAGGATTCCGCAGAGGATTCATTTCCCTAAGTCAAGGGGAAAGGGGAAAACGGCGCAAGGCTCAGACAGAAGAGAGGGGGGTAAAACTGCAGAAGGCCCCTTCCCTTGCTATGCTTAAGCAAGACGTCGCAGCTCCAGCATCTCCCTGGTTAGGAATGTGGGCCGTAGCCAAAAAGGATCTGTTCTCTATGAAGCGTGATACCCGGGAGTGGTTCGGCTACTTAGTTCCTTTGATTATTATGCTTTTCTTTATTGGACAGTTTTTATTTTCGTCCGTCAAGACTTCACACAGCACATTAATGACCGTGCTAATCATGTATACCATTATGTTCAGTGGAAATATGGCGTTACAATCGTTTGGCCGTGAGGGAGAATCAGACTGGCTCTTAAACAGTGTACCTCTTGCCGGATGGCCGGTCGTATGGGGCAAGTTACTGGCTGCCATTTTACCTACTTTGGTGTTAATGGAAGTACTGTTAGTTGGGACTGCACTGGCTATAGGGGTTTCTAAGACCCTCATTGTTGCTTTGGCCGTGGGAGCGGTATTCCTCTCTTTAGGATCAAGTTCTATTGGGCTGTTTTATTCAATTAATAACTGCCGTTACAATCCCGATACCCCTCAACAAAGGATCGCCCCAGGCGCTTCCTTGTTTATGTACCTGATAAACTTATTCTTCATACTTTTATTAGCTGTGGGCTTAACCTATCTTTTTTTGCCGAGTGAGTTGGTTTCTGCTCTTAGAGACCTTCCGGTTGTAACCTATAAAGGAGGTTTACTGTCAGGGCTGATTTATGGGATCTATCTTCTTAGCCGCCCCCTCTTGTGGGCAACCGCTTGGCGGGTTTTTCTGGGAGTTATCGTTACGGGCGGAATATGGGCGGCCATGTTTTTTGGATTTATGGCGGCGACCGTTCGGCAGAGCCGGAAAGGTTTTCAAGTGGAAATTATTGCAGGCAGAAAGAAAAGAAGTCGATAGGATGAAGCAACCATCCATAGATGAATTCGCTCTTGTGGGCGAATCAACCTTCCTCTGGAATACCAACTCCAGTTTATGATTATGCGAAAGAGGAACGAGCTCTAGTTTTTGCAGAGAACAAGTTATTGGACAGAATGGATATCTGAATTTACAATGAACTGGAATACATTGGGGAGGAAGAAAGGTGAAATCAAAGTATCCGGTTAATGGGAAAGCCAATGCCATCGGTGTAATTGAATTGGAATGCCTTCGTCTTTCCTCGGACGGAATGGCTGTGGGGTATTATGAGGGCAAAGCTACCTTTGTGCCTGGCTTGCTGCCCGGGGAAATAGGCCAGGTTCAGATTGCGGAAGCAAAGAAAAACTGGCAGCGTGGAAAATTGCTAAAGATTTTAAAGAAATCTGTAGACCGGGTCAACCCTCCTTGCAGTGTTTACTCTGTTTGCGGCGGCTGCCAACTGCAGCACCTTAAGTATGAGCAGACTTTAGTCTGGAAGAGACAGTGGGTGGCCGATGCTCTTGCCAGAATCGGTAAAATACAACTGGATAACGCTAAGATTCATCTAACTATTGGGATGGATTATCCCTGGCGCTATCGCAACAAAGCCCGGCTCCATTGGGGAGAACCAGGCAGCATTGGTTATTATCAGGAAAAAAGTAAAGCGACGGTTCGGTTTAGTGACTGCCTTTTGATCAGTGAAAAAATGAATCGCTGGGTAGAGGAAGTGGAAAGGCTTCTGAGCAAACAGAACGAGAAATCCCTTTCCCGGCTTACCTCGCTTACCTTCAGGGAAAATTCTCAAGGAGAAGGAATGCTGATTTTGGATTCCATGGAAAATGTTTCTCTGAGGGAAAGGGATGATTTTTTATCAGATGCACAGAAGTCTGGGGTATCGTCCGAGCCCGACGAAGAAAGGAAGGGGACAGTACATAATGAAATTGGCTTAGGACTCCGCTGGGTCTGGAGCATCAACAGTTCCGGAGAGCCGGTGCGCATCGCAGGTCGAGGGGATTTTACCGAGAGCGTGTTGGAAGCTGAGTTCAAGATCTCTCCCCTGGCCTTCCTGCAAGTCAATCCTGCTCAGACCCGCAGACTTTATCAAACGGTGTTGGATTGGGCAGAGCTTTCAAACGAGAAAGTAGTCTGGGATCTTTACTGCGGAATTGGGACTATTACCTTGGCTTTAGCTGCAAAAGCCAAAAAGGTCTGGGGAATTGAAGAAAATCCCTACGCTGTGAAAGATGCCAAGGAAAATGCTAAGTATAACCGAATTGATAATGTAGAGTTTATTGCTGGAAAAGTGGAGGATACCTTCCGTCAAATCATCGACCAACCGGATATTGTAGTTCTCGATCCTCCCCGAGCCGGAGCCCACAAGAGCGTGTTAGAACGATTGTTGGAATTGAAGCCGGAGCAGATCATCTATGTCTCCTGTGATCCGGGGACATTGGCGCGAGATCTTGGGATATTGCAGAATGGGGGATATCAAGTGGCTGAGGTACAGCCGGTGGATATGTTTCCGTGGACGGTGCACGTTGAGAGTATAATAATGATGACGTATAGTGGTCAGAAGGGCAAATAAGACGGTTTAACCACTACATATAGTGGTTAAGGAGTAAAAAATGAGCAAAAATCGGGCTGAAAAAGTGCATTTTTTGGCCCGGTTTTTTGGCGCATTTTATAGATGACATTCGGTGTTTTTGAAGATGACAGGGTAAAGAACAAAAATTAAGCTGTTTGCATAGGGAAGATAAACTAGAAGTAAAGACCGCTTTTTTAGTGGCCTTTTCACTAGAATAAATTCTACTATTTTTTATACCCTTCAATAGAAAGGCCACAACGTGCTGAGGGCCATTTGTTTCTAGATTACAAATATATAATTATACAAATGTTGTATTTTAAAAGCCTAAGCCTAAAATAAATTAATTGCATGATTGAATTTATTGGATGATTAATTCCCCGTACATCCCTTTTGCCGCATGCCCTGGTACTTGACAAATATAATAATACGTACCGCTTTGCGAAGCTACAAACGTAGCAGAAGCATTGGGATATCGTTCATTTTCGGCCTGGGGTATAACAGGAACATAGGCACCAGGATAGAGCGGTCCTTGCATCATCGTCATATAGCTATAGGGTGGAGGAGAAGCGATCACTTCTATTCCATGCGGCATCCCTTCATCTTCATTGATAAAGTTAAGAGTAACTTTGGAACCTTTCTTAACTTTAATCGTTGGGTTTACTAAGCCCCCTGCAACAAATTTGCCGTCGGCATATTCTGGTCCCCCTAAAAGAGTAAGATTAACATCGGGTTGATTAAACGAGATAACATTATTTGTTTTGTCAACGGTTGCATTTTCGAGAGACTTGTTCATTATGTCGTCAGTTTGATTCGAACTAATGACATGATCGTTATTATTGGTATAACCATACCCCCCCATCATACCGTATCCGCCCATCATCCCGAAGCCTCCTGTACTATAACTACTCATATAAGCAAATGTAGTACTGGTAAGCCCAAGGACTGCTAGAAGTGCCAGTCCTAAAATCAATGGTGTTTTTCTCATCCTTATCCATTCCTTTCTTTTGTTATAGCTTTGCTGTCATGGAAAGATTATATTGTCTAATCATGACAAGACAATGAATGACTTATGAATTTTGGATGAAAAGCTTAACCAAAATATTCTTTTTTGATTCATTAGATTTTCACACTTTATTCATTCAGAAGTCGTAAGTCACGTGTATTGTAAGAGGTGTCAGAAACACTTTAAAAATTTTAGGAGGCAATTGAGTATGAGAAAGTTAACAACTAAATTAGGTGTAACTGTGGGAACTGCTGTTCTTGCAGTTGGTTTGATGGCTCTTCCAGTTCTGGCTGATACGACTACAAATTCCGATGGGTCATTGTTTTCCAAAATGCAAACCCTAATGAATGAAACCTTTACCCCTCAACAACAACAGCAATTCATGAGTTCTCCTGCAATGCAGGATTTACACAACTCCTCTGATATGCAGCAAGCGATGCAAAACCAAGATTTTGGTCGTATGCAATCTCTCATGAATTCGGACCAAGAACTTAAGAAAGAAATTGGCGCCCAGAATGTAGGTAAAATGAATCAAATGATGGGCCAACTTCAAGGAATGTATCAATCAGGCAGATAAGACCTGAAACGAGAAAAGGCGGCATAGACCGCCTTTTCTCGCTATAGAAATTGTAACGTCAGAATGTCCGTCCTTTTTAGACTAAATTCGAAGGAATAATTTCAAAGTCAGCCAGCCACCGATGATATTTACCATTTTCTAATCTTAAATCATAAAAAAGAGCTTGTGGAAAAACCTTAACGACTTTAACGACCATACCTTTATAAATCTTCGGCGGATGGCCTTGGTTATTCAGTACTCTGACAAGATCTCCAACCTGATGAGTTCCAAAACATTGAGGATTTAGATCAATAGCCTCTAACTCTGAGCCTGCAAACCACCGATGCAGTTCTCCATCGGGTAATTGAACTGCATAAAGACCTTCTACCCGTGGTGATAGAATTGTTGCTTTTGTTCCGCTTCGAATCTCTGGCGGATGGAACGCAAGGGCTATAACTTCATCTCCTGGTTTAAACCCAGGATAATTCATGTATCTATTAGACAATACAACCCACTCCTTATGTTTAGTTACTATATTCTACTGTAGCATAATCTTTCTGCTACACTGTTTTGTTGTATTGACGTTTACGGACAAACACTTTATAAAAATAAGTAAACAGACACGAATCATAAACGTGTCTGTTTACTTATTTTGAAACAACGACGAAAGTCAAAAGAGTATAGAGAGGAAAAATTCATAAGTCTCTTATCCGTATAAGGAAGAGACTTTTGGTCAAAAATTAGTTTAATTTAACCAGCCATTTTACGGCATTCATCAGCACACTTGCGGCATTCATCTGCACATTTCTGACAGTGATCGTCCTTCATCTTAGCGCATTCTGTGGCACAAGCATCACAAATTGTAGCACAAATATTGCAGATAGCCTTAGCAAATTCACTGCTGCGGGACATGTATTGAGAAGCCATCGAACAGATATCGGCGCAATCCCGAAGAATCTGAATGCAACGACGCCTAGCCTCCACATCAGGTTCATTAAGACACGCTGTATAGCATTCCTCACAGGCTTGCATACAAGCGTTACAGGCATCGATACAGGCTTGAAACTCTGCGGTAGCATTTGTGGCAATTGGCATAGTAGAACCTCCTTTATAAAATATCTCCTGTATTATTTGTCATTAATCCGAAATTTATAACCCAAGTTAACAAAAATTATCGTTAATACCATCGCTGGGTATAGGGGTCTTCATAAAAAAAGCATAACTTTTTCACAGGTTAATCTCAAGACGGTGTTAAACTGAATCCATTGAAAACGAAAAAATTTCTAGCCATACAAAATTTAGTTATGGAAAAACTAATGTTTGAAAGGAGGGAAAATAAATGTTTATCATTTTGATCCTTTTAGTGATAGGAGCAATCTATCTGTTTCAACAGCAAAATAAAAGGAATTCGGTTTTTACAACAAATCTTCGTAGTTCAAGAGATCCCTCCAGGGAAGCGCTGGATATTCTGCGTGAACGATATGCCCGCGGAGAAATCAGCGAACAGGAATTTATGGAACGCAAAAAAGTGCTTTCCTAAATTAAATCTTCACCCCTAAACTAATAGTCAAGAAATATCGTATTAAAAAGGAGGAAATTATCATGATGGGTTGGGGCAATATGTGGGGTTATAGTGGTTATGGTAACGGTCTTTTAGGAAACGGTAATTACTGGTGGATGGGATTAATCGGTATGGCGTTGCAGCTTGCCTTTTGGATTGCCTTAATTGTGATAGGGGTTAAGCTATTTCGAAACTATAGTTCAAGAACCACAGTCGGTCACTACACACGAGATAATAACCCTTTAGACATCCTTCGCGAGCGTTATGCCAGAGGTGAAATTGATGCCGAAGAATACCAACGTCGTAAAAACGACCTTCAATAAATCCAGTAAATCCATTGATACATTAAATTCAACAAAAATGAAAAGGAGTAAATCGTCATGAATAATCCTGTTTATGAAGTAACCGCTTCAAAATCATTTGCGGAAACAGTAGAACAAGTTAAAGAACAAGCAGCTAGTCATAGTTTTCGAGTCCTCCACATCCATGATGTCATGGCTACCCTTGGCGAAAAAGGTTTTGTCATTAAACCGCTCAAAATCATTGAAGTATGCAATGCCAAATACGCAAATACAGCTTTGCAAGTCGATATTACGGTCAGCTTACTCATGCCGTGCAGGATCAACGTTTATGAAAGTGAAAACGGGGAAATCATCATCAGCATGATTCGACCGACACACTTAAGTAAAACGTTTGAAAATCCCAATCTAGAGGACTTTGCAGCTCAAGTTGAAGCTGACTTGATTAAGATTATCGAAGCGAGCAAATAAAACAAGATTAAATTAAGTAGAGAGAGCCACCTTTTTGGTGGCCTCACTTCTTCACAACCAATTTATATTTGATGAAAGGAGCGTCCTATGGCTTTAAGGACACAACCCACTACTGAAGATCATATTGTCAAGCGGCTTAAAGTGATTCGGGGTCATTTAACTGGAGTAGAAAACATGATTTTAAACCAACGGCCTCATCAAGAGGTATTAACACAGCTTTCAGCCATTCGTGCTGCGATTCATAAAGTGGCTTTATTAGAAGCACAACGCTACGTTGAATCAGCCATGAATTTTATGAGTGAAGCAGATATTGATGACGCCATCAAGCAATTTATGAATCTTAAACTTGTCACATCGTAATGCCTTAAACTAAATCCTTTAAATAATTAAGGAAGAGATTTCAAATAGGAAACAATATCATCTAAATCTTGAGGACTCATCTGCCATCTTGGCATTGGTGGATTCAGAGGATTACCGCCAGGGTCTACTCCTTGAGTAATGGCTCGTTTTAAAGTTTCGACGGTATACGGCTCATGTTCCATATCGGGATCTTTTGCAGACAATGTCTTGTAGCGGATATCTGGAACGTCAATGGTTCCCATCATAAAACCGATCGTTCCGCCTTTGGCTTCAGGACCGTGACATCCATAGCAACCTGATGTCATTGAAGACATCGGCATACCAATCGAGTTGGCCCGAATATAAGTCCCTGAATTATCTTGGCCTGTAAAATAAATGCGTTCGCCATTACTCTTAAAATTTTGGGCAGGGTTTTGATTGTAGGGTCCCTGATTACTATACATCATGCCTGGACCAAATTGATTCGGGGGATAACCTTGATTGGGGGCTGCTCCCTGGGGCGGGGCTTGCGCTTGTGGCATCTGGGATTGAGGAGGCATCTGGGGAGTTCTATTACATGCCGTAGCAAAACCTAGAATAAAAAGTAGAAAGAGCCAATAGTGAGCTTTCAAATGAATTCCCCCTTCATTTTATGGTAGGGTTAGTTATCTTCGAATCAGGGTTCACCAATAATAAGCTTTAAAATGTTTATGCCTTGATTCTGTACACTCTGAATATGAATGCCTGCTTTTTCAATATTTTCAACGGTTCTGCGGTTAATATGCGGTCCCATCATACGAACCGTTAAGGGATCTAAAATATCCATGATTTTGCCGAGCACTGGATTATCACTTCTCACATGCTCTAACAAGATGATTTTTCCATTGCGTTTGCACACCCGTTTAATTTCTTTCAAACCCTTAATTGGGTCAGGAACAGAGCAGAATACACACGTTGCCACCACCGTATCAAAATGATGGTCAGAAAAATCCATATGCTGAGCATCCATTTCAATAAGGTTCACAGGTAAGTTGAGCTTGTTCGCTTTAATTCTGGCCTTTTCCAACATCCCAGGACTGAGGTCAATACCCGTCACTTGACAATCCGATGGATAGAATTCAAGATTTTTACCCGTTCCGACTCCTACTTCTAAGACCTTGCCTATCGCTTGGCTTAAAATTGTTTTTCTCGTATCGGATTTAATCATTTGATCCATGACATCATAAAAGATGGAGGTTCGATTATAGCGTTTGCGAGTGAGGAGCGTTTCCTGATCCAATTTCACCACATCCTTTTCATAGAGAATAAGTTTTTTGTGTAGTTTTCCCAATTTGAATTTCAATATTTAAAGACAATATAAAAACACGAAAGGAGTCCACTATGAGGCAAATCTTTTTTAATATCGGCTCATTTTCACTGCGTTCTTATGGGATTATTGTGGCCCTAGCTCTCTTACTGGGATTGGGTGTAGCTTATACCCTTGCCAACAATGAAAAGGAAAAGGACTATCGCCAGTATCTTATAGATATTGTAATTTATGGACTGATCGGCGGTCTTATTGGGGCACGAATCTGGCAGGTCTTCTTCTATGAATGGGATTACTATGCGACGCATCTCCAGGAAATTATAATGATCTGGCGCGGGGGGATGTCCATCCTCGGTGCGCTTGTCGGAGCCGCCGTTGCAGGCTGGATTTACACACGAACAAAACATATCGATTTCTGGAAACTGGCAGATATTGCTGCCCCAGGGCTAATCTTTGGGCAATCTGTCGGACGCATCGCCTGTTTACTCAATGGTGATGCCTATGGCAGTCCGACCAATCTCGGGTATGGATTAGTCTATCCGCCTGGAACGCCAGCCTATAGTGTTTTTGGCAGTCAACCCCTTTGGCCAGCAGAGGTTTGGGAAGGACAATGGGATATGATCGTGTTTGCCCTGATCCTCATGATGGCCAAGTGGCGCAAGTGGACTACAGGCTATGTTTTTTTAGCCTATATTATCTTGTATTCAATCGGACGATTCAGCTTGGAATTTTTGCGGGGGGACAGTCCACGAGTACTGGCCTTAACGACGGCTCAATGGAGCAGTGTGGCCATGATTGCTGTAGCAATTATCGCAGGGTTAATTTTGCGCTTGCGGTCACCACGTATAAGTGAGGAAAGCTAAATCCTAATAGGCACCTTCACAAAAAATTCAAAGGTTATTCATGGAGTCTTCTCAATGAAGTCTTAAACTAGAATTAGTTACTTTGTTCCTCAATCCAATAAACTAAAAAAACAGGGGGTTAGATTCAGATGGGAATACTTGTCCGTTTAAAACAACTTTTCGAAACGAAAGTCGATCAGACACTTGATCGTGTTGAAAATCCCAGCGACATGTTGGATTACAGTTTACGCAAAATGGAAGAATCTCTGCAAAAAATATCTCAAAATGCCGTGCAATTAACGACGGCGAAGAAACGAATTGAAATGCAGCGGGATGAATTACTACAAACGGCTGCCAATTACGAGAAACATGCTGAGAAAGCTTTGGCGCTGGGTCAGGAGGATTTAGCCCGCGAAGCTCTTAATCGTAAAGCAGAAGCCGAAGCAAGAATCCAAGACCTAGAGAATCAACTTATCGAGATGGAACAGCAGCTTAAAAGTACCGTGCATAGCCAGGACGAATTAAAACGGAAAATTGCCAATTTCCGCAGTAAAAAAGAAGAACTCAAAGCCGTTTATACAGCCTCTCAAGCCCAACTCAAGGTTAAAGAGATGATGACTTCCATCGGCTCTGACGCAGAAGATGTAGGCAAAACCATCGAAAGGGCTGAATCGAAAATCTTGGATATGCAGGCCAGAGTAAAGGCTATTGATGAATTGACAGAACAAGGGGTTATTTCAGATGCTTTTGATTCCAAAACCGATGATATTGAACGAAGACTTAACGATATCGGTAAAACGTCAAAAGTAGAAGAAGAATTGGCTCGCTTAAGAGAGAAACTGGCTTCAAATCACTAAAGTAGATTAGGGGGAAATTGATATGTGCGGCGGAGGTTTTAGGAATATAATGTTTGGTTACGGAGGATGTGGCACAGGGCACTATGAACAGCCTTACGAGCCTTATCCACGTTCCTATGCACCTGAACGATTAAGTGATCGGGAACTTATTCAAGGTGAAATCAAAAAACTTTATGCTGAAGGAACCATTGAGCGGGAACAATATTATGATGCCCTGGATCGATTGAATCGAGGAAACTTTACCTTAGATGACTTGGCTAGTTTGCGAGAAAGAACTTCCGAAAAGGAATCCAGTACGAGAAAATTTCAAAAGGAACGCACTCCTGTTAGGGAATCTTCAGAAGTGAGTAAGCTTAATTCAAAGAAAGCAGAGATTGCAAAGGCTAAGGAACAAATGAGTTCCTTAATCAGCGAACTCAACCAAAACAGTGATCAACTCAAGAACCAGATGGCACTTGAAGAGAAGTTGGCCGAGGGAACGATCGCCATCGATGAGCAAAAGGCCAGAGAACATTTGCTAAATAAACAGGATCTGCTTGAGCAAGCAAGTCACTTGGAAACAAGAATAAAGGAACTGGAGTCCGACCTAAAACAGCTTGAAGGCTTGGAAATAAAAGTTGAGGCGAAGATATTGGAACAAGAGGCACTTTCCCAACGAGAAAAATTAATGAACCTTGCAGCAGAACTGGGGTAATGATTTCGAGAAAGCAGCCGAAAGGCTGCTTTCTTGAAATCTGAGGGGTATTTTGTCATAAAAAAATTAAAGAGCACTTGTTCGAATGGATTTTGATTACAGAAAAGAATCTATTAGAAGAGGAATTAGTAAAAATATGTAGAATAGATTGTATTTAAGAGTTAAATTAATAGTGACTTGAAAAAAGGATGAACTTAATTGAATAAAAACTTTAGTAATCATGTATTAGCTTTATTAGGCACAATGTTGCTCATCGGGATACTTTTTGGTCTGGTTTATCATGAGATTGTAATGCCTTATTTTTCAGATAAACTGATTCATTGTTTGAGTATGGGAGCGTTATTTGGGCTTATCAACTTTTTTATTGCCTTAAAAATTTTTAAGAGATTTCTGAAGTTAGAAAGAACTAATAGACTTCTAGAATTAGATACTTTAACAGATAAGTTAACGGGACTATTCAATCGACGGGCTTTGGAATACGACTTGAATAGTTTCAAACACGATAAAGGTTATTCTTGTCTATTCATTGATATTGATAATTTTAGGGAATTTAATAATAGATTCGGACATGAAGTTGGAGATAGGGTTCTAAGAGAAGTTTCAACTGTTATAAGAAATGAAGTTCGTCAAGAGGATAAGGTTTATCGTTATGGCGGTGAAGAGATTGTTGTTCTTTTGAAAAAATGTAAAAAAGTAGATGCTCTAAACATTGCCGAAAAAATTCGCCTAAAAGCAAGTGAAATAAAAGATGAAAATAAAATTCAAATAACTCTTTCAATAGGTGTTTCTAATTATCCGCAGGATGGTAAGGATATTAGAACAGTGATTGAAGGTTCGGATAAAGCAATGCTAATGGCAAAGCAGCAAGGTAAGAATCGGACATTACTCTGCTAAAGAGTTCGAACAACTCACGTTTTTTATAATTTTATAATTTTTGACATTTGAAGAGGGAAAAGGTGATCGATTTGAAATGGTTACGTAACAGTAGGGTTGTTGTGAAAATTAGGGTATTAATTATATTCATGGTCATGTTTATGGCTACCATCGGATACATAGGCTATTCCTATAACAACCAGATGATGAAAGTTTTTAATGATATGTATTTTAATAATGCATTATCTGTGCAGTATCTTGAGGCCATGCAAGCAGAGTCCAGAACGGGCGAAGCGATTACGAATGAATTGCTTTATGCTCCGATTCAAAACAAGCAGCCCCTTTTGCAGAAGTTGGAAACGACAACGAATAAGGTTCAAGAATCTATGAAATCCTTTGAAGCTATAGCTACGGCACCCTATGAGAAAGAGCGCATGCCAAAGCTCCATGACGTTATGAATAACTATATGCAAATTAGAGATAAAGCCATTAACCTTGCCCAAAACGGAGATACCCAAGGAGCTTATACATATTTTTCACAAAATGGCCAACCTCTTTTAGATAGCTATAATCAAATTCTTGAGGAACTCGTTACATTTAATACCCAAGAAGCACAATCCACCATTCAGGCTGATATGCAGAGTATGAAGGCGATGATTCGAGATTTAATCCTATTTCCGTTAATCGCTCTGCTTCTTTCCCTGCTCATTGGATATCTTATTTCGCGAATGATTACTAGGCCGTTAACCGAAATGATGTCTACGGTCAAAGATGTTGCTGGTGGGGATCTTCGTGTTGAAGCTCTGAGTATATCGTCTAAAGATGAGATCGGCCAATTAGCAGAAGCTTTCAACATGATGGTAACGAATCTTAAGAATCTTGTCCTTAATATTTCGAAGGCAAGCACACAACTTTCAGGGGCATCGCAGGAATTGTCAGCCATTACTGAAGAAAACGCCTCCGCATCCGACCAAATTTCCTCAGTGATCTCCCAGGTTGCCTCCACTGCGGAGCAAGAGTCCGATTCGACTGAACGCATAACGGGCACCATTAACCAGATGTCGGGACAGATGGAAACCATTGCGCAAGATTGTCGTGATTTACTATCGATTGCCGAGCAAACAACTGATCAATTTCAACAGGGGCAGGAAGCTGTCACCCGTGCAGTCCATCAGATGGAGGAAATCGGTGATGAATCAGCGCGTGTTCAAGAACTTATTCATATCCTGCAACAACGTTCTAGTGAAATTGGGGAATTTGTGGAGATAATAACGGCGATATCTGCCCAAACCAACCTCCTTGCCCTCAACGCAGCGATTGAAGCAGCACGGGCTGGTGAAGAAGGTCGAGGGTTTGCCGTTGTTGCTGAAGAAGTCAGAAAACTGGCTGAACAATCGCAAGAAGCAGCCCAAAAAATCGTCAATGTTATTCAAGACAATCATGCAAGTTTGGAACAAGTTGTAGTTGCAAATGCCGCTGAAGCGGAAAAAATCAACGAAGGTATAGATGACGTTAAAAAGGCAGGCCACTTGTTTAGTTTCCTCAAAGAATTAGTCGAAAAGAATGCGCAAAGTGCTTCTCAAATTGACACCTTTGTCCAAGAAATAGCAGTGCATAGCCAGGGTGTCGATGAAGTAATTCGTGATATTAATATCTTGAGTCATAATACAACAGAGCGTATTCAGGCACTGACAGCTACGATGGAAGAACAAACCGCATCAATGGAAGAAGTAGCTTCTGCAAGCCAAGATTTGGCCAAAACATCTCAAGAACTTATTCAGGCAATAAGTCATTTAAAAACTTAATTTCAAAGCCGAAGATTAAAAAGAATGCATATCTCCTAAATCTATTAGCTGTTTCACAGAGATTTTCATAGTCCCTTTTTTAAATTTCCTTAACATGGGGGCCAGTTTAGAATGATAAATTGATGCCTTTGTTTTTTAATAATAACCCTAAAATAATTTAGTTTATAATACTGCCATCAGGCGGAAGCACACAAGGCTATGTTTTTCTTTTTTTGAGAAGCATGGCCTTTTTTTATTGCCTGATGTGGCGAAAAAGAATGGAGGAAACCGAAATGGCAAACGAAACAATGCGTATCTTTTTTCCTTTAAGAATCATCACTTATCCCCAAGGAGAATATGGACTGGATGACAATTCGGTGGAGATTACGCCTGCGGAGGCCGTGACGTATGGTGACGCCATCCTTGCCGCTATCGCTAAAGAGAACCGTCTCTTTGAAAACGACCGAGGACTTGCTGAATACATCCATGACGAAGCTCTGAATAAAAAGGTGTATAGCTTGTACCCGTCAGTGGAAATCGTCGATGATGAGCTGTGGGGAGTCATGACCGCTGGGCTGAAGGAGTTCCTCTCAGGAGAGGAAACCGCTGAGCTTCTTGACTTTGTGACTGGACAGAACAGTGACGGCTACGGCGAAGGTCTGGAACAGCGTCCTATTAAAACGCCTGACGGCGAGATCTACGTCAGCTTTTGGAATCATGAAAACTATTTCTTAAAGCTTGAGCAGGAGATGAAAAACAGCTCGCCTGACCTTGGATACGGAGGTCAGGTGATGGTTTGATTTGAAAAAGTGAACAGACAAATAGCGCTATTTGGTTTCTAATGAATCTGAAGGACGCTTTTTTTGTTGCAGCAGATTGCTGTGAGTCATACAACTAATTAAAATAACGAGAAGGCGTTGTCTTTTATAAAAAAGGCAGCGCCTTTTTTGTTTTTCCGAGAAAGGAGCTGAACCATGAAGCATGATGTAAAACTGGAAGAAAAAACAGGAGCCGTAGAAAACACACCCCCTGCAAAGCATTCCCTGCCTCTGCCTGAAGATACCGCCCGCTGTGCCGGCTGTCCTTATCCCGGCGTCGGCTTTATCTGCTGGAGTCCTGACGGTTCCTGCATGAGAACCGACGTTGAGAAAATGAGCCGTCGGAGCAAAGGGAGGTGATGTATTGAACAGTATTATCAGTTGGGTGGGCGGCAAAAAGGCTCTGCGGGATATGATCTATCAGCGTATGCCGAAGGAATTCGGACGGTACATTGAGGTCTTCGGCGGCGGAGGTTGGGTGCTGTTCGGACGGCCTCCGGATGCCGCTATGGAGGTCTATAACGATTTTAATTCAGACCTGGCAAATCTGTTCCGCTGCGTCCGCGACCGTCCCTTTGCTCTTCTCAAGGAGCTGAATTTCTTTCCGCTGAATGGGCGGGATGAATTCAATGTCATAAAAAAATATCTAGAGAAGGAGGAATTCACAAACGAGTACCTGCGGGAGGAAATGGAGATCGCGCAGAGATTTCTAAGTGAACCGCAGTTTGAGGAAATCAAGCAGATCCTGCTGGAAAACGCACAGATGAATGACGTAAAACGCGCCGCCGTCTTCTATCGTCTCATCCGGCTAAGTTACGGAAGTGGATGTACCAGCTACGGATGCCAGCCCTTCGATATCAGGAAAACCTTTCATCTTCTTTGGCAGGGCAGCCGGAGGCTCAAGGATACGGTCATTGAGAACAAGGACTTTGAAGCTCTTATTAAGCAGTATGACCGTGAAAATGCCTTCATATATTGCGACCCGCCATATTATCAGACGGAGGGACACTACGAAGTGATTTTCAGAAAAGAGGATCACTACCGCCTGCGGGATACATTGGCAGACTGTCAGGGAAGATGGCTGGTCAGCTATAACGATTGCGAATTCATACGAGAGCTGTACAAGGACTTTAACATTGAAGCGGTCAGCCGAATCAACAACCTTGCCCAACGCTATGACAACGGCTGCGAATATGCTGAAGTCCTTATCTCTAACTACGACACCGGCGAAAGGCTGCAGGACATGCCGTCTCAGATGAATCTCTTCGACTCTGAATTGCTATTTGACCCACAACTATAGCCCCATTATAGGGGTTAATTAAAAGGAGGAACACCCTAATGAAAATCATTAAAATGAAGTCTGATGTAGACAAAAATGGCCAGATTGTCCTTCCTGCAGAAGCCATAGGCAATGCCGGACTGAAGCCTGGGGATGAGATCTGCTTCACCATGATAGTACAGGAGGAAGCAAAGCAGCACTGCCCTCTGGTTCTTATCACATCCGGGGGAGTGGAGATTGCCGTACCTCTCTGTGAATTGCAGGATGATGACAGGGAATTCTCTCCGGATTATGAACTCCCGGAGGACGAACTGCATATACCCCACGAACTGCTGAAGTCTGCGAACATCCCATTAGACAGCGACTTGGATATTATTAGTGCCGAGGGCGCCATTGTCATTGTTCCGTTGGATATCCTTGATCGTCTGCCGGACGATCTGCGGGGGCTGTTCGATGATCTCGGCGTAGACCCCAGCACCGTCCGGGACGTTATGAGAAAGGAGGGATACTTCGTATGAAGGCAAAGCCCATTTATAAAATCGTAGACGACAAGGGGCGTGTACTGATTCCGAAGTCACTGCGTGCTGCCGCTGAAATGGAGCATGGAGATATCGTGTGCCTCGGAATCCAGAAGGGTGTCATCACGGCAAAAAAGGTTGATCTTATTGAGATCGGCGACCAGTCTCCGGAGGCTGTAGAAGCATTCGTGCGTGCTGCCATCCGCGATATGCCGGAGGAAACATTGATATCCATCGCTGCAAAGCTGCTGGACATAATCGAAAAAAGAAAGGAGCCTATTCGCCTTGAATGAGAAAATGTTGTTTACTCATGAGGATTGCCTGCAAAGAGGATATGATATGCCCATTAGCGACAGGGTTATCTTACTCCGGCCTTCCTCCTTGCCTGCAGAACACCGGAATGCAAAGCATCAGCTATATTATTGCACCGGAGGAAATGAAAGTAATCCTAATCCTATCGGCCGGTCCGTCTTTACAATCTCCCTTGCAAACGGAGAGCAGGTTCGCTGGAACAGAAGTGATGTGCTTGGGATTGCAAAGCCTGAAATCCTGTCTGACCATGCCCGGTTACAGCTGTCGCAGATCCGTCCGGCTGACGCGTTGAATCTAAAAAACCATGAGCCTCAGTACAGCGGTTATTGCTTTCTGCCGGACGGACGATATACCTCCGGCGTGTGGCTGTGCAGTAACAAGGAGGTGCAGGACTACGTCGAGATGCAGAAGGACTACCAGCACCGTGTGATGATATGCGACAGGGATGACTTCTGTGTATTTGAAATGATTGACGGAAAGCTCATTCATCCGTCGCAAGAGGTCTTGGAAGCCATCTTCAAAGAGCGGCTGGAGCAGGGCGGTATGGAGATGAAGCTATGAAATCAATATGGAATCGAGAGCCGGAGTCAGATTGATGATTCCGGTTTTTCATTTTCAAAATTTAAAGAAAGGACTGATAACCTATGAAACAGAAAGGAAAGCGCATCGTCATTATTGCCCTTGCTCTGCTTCTTCTCATAAGCGGCGGCATCTATACGGCATACCGCCTGCATCCGGAGCGCTTTGTCGGGCAGGACGATATTATCACACGCGGTGAGTACGCCGCGATACTGGCGCGAGATCTTTCACTTGATACATCAAACGCCGAAAAAGATCCGCCCAGCTTCCCTGACATCAACGGTCACTGGTCAGAGAAGTACATTGAGGCGCTGGTCGACGCCGGAATTATTGACCCCGCCGATTACCCCGACGGCTTTCATCCCGACGATCCCATCACACGCGCAGAAATCATCAGGATGTTGGTGAGAGCAAAGGGACAGAATGAGGAAGCAAAAAACACTCAGGGAAACAGCGGTTATGATGACCAGTCGGACATTAAGGATGTGGACAAGGGATATGTCATCATCGGCCGCGAGGACGGAATCATTGGAGATACGGATGATAAAAAAATCCACCCTAACGATCCAGTGACTAAGGGCGGCGCAGAGGATATGACCGATCAGGTAACACCGAAGCCGACTGAACCAACGCCAACTGCACCGTCACAGACTCCGGACACAACGATACCGAGTCCGACTCCCGGAACCACACCGCAGCCGACGCCCACCCCGGCAAATCCGGACGAGAATAAGCCTTCTCCTACGCCTACGCCGAGTAATCCGGGCAGCGGCTCCGGAGGAAGCTCATATTATCCGCCTGCAAAGGTAAGGTTTGAGCTTCCCGAAACCGCTCACACCGACAGCGAAATTAAGGTGATGCCGGTCTGGAAGTATATGAAAAGCTACACTTGGACGCTAACCAAAACTACTGTGGACGGTTCTCAGAAGCCCGTAGAGCTGGCGGACGCAGTCAGCGGAACCCTTGACCTGGAGGGAGGCACGATTAAGTTCAAGGAGGACGGACAATATACTCTGACCGCCACAGCGAAAAACGCAAGAGGAAAAGAAACCGTGCTGTCCAAGCAAATCACGGTGTATCCGGTTATCGACCAGAGCTTTGACCTGCCGGAAACCACCCATACGGACAAATCAATCACGCTTACATTTCCGTTGGAAAAGCTATACGGCCACGACATTGTGTGGACGGCAACGAAGGACGGAGAAACCGTCCAGACGACCGACATTATGGAGGGAACGCTCGGAAATGAAGGCGGTACCTTTGTGTTCAGGAATAAGGGTGAATATACACTCACAGCGTCCATAACAGACAATACCGGCCGCGTATTCACCCACAGCGAAAGCACCAAGGTCTATCCGGTTGCCAGAGTTTCCTTTGACCTCCCGTCTGCCTCCCATACGGATACAGCCTTCGGCGTATCAACTGTGCTTACGGAGGCTGACGGACTGACAGTCAATTGGAGTCTTACCAAAAACGGCGAAGCGGCTGCCCTTGCGGATACGGTTGGCGGCGTACTGACCAACGACGGCGGCACGGTCTACTTCAAGGACAAGGGCATATATATGCTCACTGGGACACTCACCGATGAAACCGGCAGAACCTTCGAAGCTTCTGATACGGTCACCGTTTATCCTGTAGGCTCCATCGGCTTTTATGCGCCGGAGATCACCCACACCGACGAAACGGTCCATGTGGAAACACGCTTTGAGAACCTCGGCAATGCCGCAATCGAGTGGTCGCTGACCAAGGACGGAGAAGCTGTTGACCTTGCCGACGCGGTTCAGGGCGAGCTGACCAACGACGGCGGCTTCATCCGCTTCATAGACAAGGGCGAGTATGTCCTGAAAGCAGCCTTCGCCGATCCGGCCGGCAGAACCTACAGCTATACCGCGCCGGTCAAGGCGTACCCTGTCCCCAGTATCTCGTATACCTTGCCGGAAACCGCCCACACCGATACCATCGTCAGCGTGGTTACGAAAACCTCCGAGCTGGGCAGCCTGAAGGTTGAGTGGCTGCTGGAGAACGGCCTCGGATTCCAGGATTTTGGGACGTATGTCGACGGGACGCTGGATAACAGCGGCGGCTCCATCCGCTTCAAGCACGCCGGGACCTATGAACTGATCGCGCGTATTACCGATGAAACCGGCCGGGTATTTTTATTCGAGAACGGCGGCAGGATCGAAGTCCTGCCGGTGTTAAGCATTTCCTTTGAGCTTCCCGAAGCGACTCATATTGATCGCACCATCGACCTGAGAACACGCGGCAACAATAACGTGCTGCCGGTGGAATGGACAATCACCAAGGACGGCGAGCAGGTTGAGCCTTCGGATGTCATGGAGGGAAGCCTGAACGCCTACGGCGGGAAAATACGCTTTACGCAGGTCGGAGGTTATACCCTCACCGCCTCCATGACAGATGCGCTGGGCAGAGTGTTCTCCTACAGTGCGTCCACTTCGGTCTATCCGATCCCGTCTATTTCACTAAGCGCGCCGCAGGACTGGTATGCCGGTGAAGCCGGAACAGTCAGCGTCAGCAGTACAGATTTGGCGAACCTTACCGCTGACTGGACAGTCGTGAAAGATGACGGCGGTGCCGAACCGTATTCCAATTACGCAAGCGGTACGCTCACAAAAGAGGGCGGCAGACTGACCTTCCCGACAAAGGGACAGTATGAGCTGACTCTTACCATGACGGACCCCACCGGCCGCACCTTTGTTCAAAGCAGAAACCTAACGGTTTTTCCTATCCCATCAATGTCACTGAGCCTCCCGCAGACTTGGCATGCAGGGGAAGCCGGAACGGTCGGCGTCAGCGGTACGGATCTGGAGAACCTTACAGCGGACTGGACAGTCAGGCAAGGAGATGACGATGAGAAGCCTTACTCTGATTATACTTTCGGTGCTCTGGCCAAGGATGGCGGCTCAATCACCTTCCCGTCGAAAGGACAGTACCAGCTGATCCTAACGATGACGGATACCAACGGCCGTGCTTTCACCGAAAGCCGCAGTTTCACAGTTTATCCCATTCCGTCCGTTTCGCTCAATATTCCGGAGCCATGGTACGCTGGCGAAGCCGGAACGGTCGGCGTCATCGGAACGGACTTGGAGAACCTCACAGCGGACTGGACGATCTGTCAGGGCAGCGGTGAGATAAAGCCATATTCAGCCTATGCCGCCGGAAACCTGGCAAAAGCGGGCGGCACAATTACCTTCCCATCAAAAGGACAGTATGAACTGACTCTCACGCTGACGGACCCAACCGGCCGTACCTTTACTAAGAGCCGGAGTTTCACAATATCTCCCATCCCAACTATGAGCATCGGCGTCCCGTCGCTTATCTATAGTGGCGACTCAATTGCCGTCACAGCCTCCGGCTCAGAGCTTGACGGAGCGAGCGTCAACTGGCTCATCTCTGTGGATGGTGGCGAAGCAAAGCCCTATACCCAATACGCGACAGGCTCAGTCGGAGCAAACGGCGGCAGTCTTACCATCAGCACGGATAAAACCATTGCGGTAAAGCTGATTGCCGAAGCGACGGACACAAACGGCAGGAAATTCACATTCACGTCCAACACAGCGACCATCAAGCCAATTGCCAGCTTCCCCTTCACCGTTCCATCCTCTGTGCATATCGGTTCTAGCATCAATGTAACCCTGCCGGTCACATCCGGACTGGAGGGCAGAAGCCTCATATGGTCGCTGACCAAGGGAGGCACCCCGGCAAGCTACAGCGGGAGCCTCTCAAACAGCGACGGCAGCATCACTATCAACGCCACCGGCAGCTATACCCTGACTGCCGGTACGACCGACAGTGCAGGCAGGCTGTTCAGCTATTCTCAGAATATCACCGTCACCAATAACGCGCCGAACAAGCCGACTGGCAGCGCCTCGGTCACCCGAACCGCAAAAAGCGGCAGGCTTCTGGTGAACATCTCGGCCTACGCTACCGACCCGGATGGTGATGCCGTGACACTAGAATACTCCGGCAACAGTGAGGATAGCTACTATCCTGTTGGCACAAACACCGTCTATGTCAGAGCAAAGGACGCTTGGGGGATGTATTCCGACTGGACGGCGATTACATTCACCGTAACCAACTCCGCTCCCACAACGCCGGTGATCACCCGTACTCCGGACGGCAACAGTATCGCGCCCGGCGTACCGATCACAATCACCGCCTCCAGCACCGATCCTGACGGTGACCCCATCACCTATGTATGGGAAGGCCGCCCGGCGCAGACCAGCACCGCTTACCCTCTCGGCAAGAATGTGGTTCGCGTAAAGGCGGTGGACTCTACCGGAGCCGAATCGCCTTGGACAGCCATAGTATTTTTCATCGCTGACCCAAACAGAGGCGGCGGCATGACGCTGACCGGCCCTGAATCCGTAATTTTGGAACAAGGTATCGCGGGGGCGACCATTACCAGCTATACCTTCACGGTACCTCCCGTTTCCGGACACAGCGGTCAGGATTTCGGACGTGTGCGCGGCTACAACATTTTGACCGGGCAGTGGGATCAGCTGGACTACTCGCCGACGACCAACGGCATCACCTTCAGCCGCACCCTGCCGCCGGGAATCTACAGTCAGCTGGAGTTCTACTACTATACCAACCATGACTGCATGTACAACAAGAGCAACATCACCTATTCCGTCACCTTCTACTTCGAATAACACGGCAATCTCAACGCCGGGAAAGGAGGTTTCATGAACAGTATTCAGATTAAAAACAACCGCATCCTTTATTACGGCAACACGGCAGGCTATCTTGAAAAGGGCAAAGCCGTTGTCGATCCGCTGTTCCAGACCGACGAGCTGAAGTTCTATCTTATAGAAAAGCAGGGCTTGGACGTAGAATGGAAAGACGACGTGTTCGCACGGCTGGCGGAAGGCAGGACAGACCCGGAGGGCAATGCGCAAATCCTGAAGAGCTGCCGTGTCTGGCAGCTCAGGCCCGATGTTGATCCCATGATGAAATTCATCGGATACGACGAACTGCTGGAGCATTTCGGAGAGCCTGACCCGGACAATTACAGGGTGGTCTACGACAGCGAGGCGGAGACCAACGATCTGGAGGCGCTCTTCACCCAATTCAATCTCGACCACCCACCCGGTTATGAGGGGCACAGCCTTTCTATGTCGGATGTTATCGAGTTATATGATGCATCCGGCAGCACCTTTCACTATGTAGACCGCTTCGGGTTTAAGGAGGTGTCCTTTCAGCCGCAGGAGCAGGAGCTGTACCAAGGACCGAAGATGAATATGTAACCCCAACAGCTGCAGCCGAAAGGCTGTTTTTTAATCCGCAGTTTAACACCGGCCTAAACCACCGGTGTTTTTTGCTGCTCATACGGAGGTGGTAAACACGAAAGTAGTAGAGCTTGAACTGGATCTGATCAGAGTCGTATGCGATCCCAGCCCTCTTTTTAAGTATCAGCTTATTTACAGGGACGGATTAGCCACAGGTGTGGCGGGAGTATACAGCTTTGATGAGGACTGGTATTACCTTTACAAAAATGACACGGAAAGATACAGGGTCAAGCGGTGCAAAAACCTGGAAGGCATTCCGCCCGCCTTTACCTATAAGAAGCAGCAAAGAAGGCGGGAAGATAAACCGGGGCAAAAACCCCTTGAGCAAAGTGCGGCTGCAGATCCGCCCGCTTCGGAAGAAGTGCCGGAGCAAAGCGGCTCCTTGCGTATGGGCGGTATGTAAATTAAAAAATTGCCAATAAAAAATGGAGGTAAATCACAATGAAAAAATTCGTAAACAAGGTAAACGCTAAGATCATGGAAAAAGCGGTTATGGCTCAGACCCTTCTCCTCTCCCAGCGCGGAGAAGGCTTCGTAGATACCGCCATCAAAATCCTGATGTCAGTCGTCATCGGCGCCCTCGTCCTCGGCGGTCTTTACGCCCTGTTCGGCGAAACTGTTCTGCCGACGCTCAAACAACGCATAGTCGATATGTTCAACTATGGGAACTGATCCGGACGCTTTGGTACAGCTGGCTCCGCTTGTACAGGGCGGCTTATTTGCTGCACTGCTCTTGTCGGCCTCGGTCTTTGATATTCGAAAGAAAATCATCCCCGACAGCATCTGCTTTGGGATCACTCTGACCGGACTGCTCACCTTTGAACCGGTGAAGCTGGGCGGAATTTTCACCGCCGTGTTCTTTTTAATAGCCGCACTGCTTTTTGGCGGTATGGAGGGCGGGGATATCAAGCTTATGGCGGCTGCGGGGCTGGTACTTGGCTTCAGCAAAAGCATAACCGCAGCGGTCATAGGCTTAACCGCCCTGCTGGTATTCCATACAGGCAATACCATAATCCAAAAACTGCGCGGGAGGACTGCTCAAAAGGCATATCCTCTCGCGCCATTTCTTTCCCTCGGCTGCCTGGCAGCTTACTTTTTAACTTAAGGAGGAACACCCTATGAGCTTTCTAAAAAACCGCACGGTGCTTGGAGTGATCTGCATTGTGCTTTCTTTACTGATCTGTTTTGCGCTCACGCCTTTGTTCAATCAGAGCGTCTCGCAAAAGACTCAGATCATCCGTGTCATCAAGGACATTAAGACCGGCGACGCCATTACCAAGGACATGATTCAGACAGTGAAAGTCGGCGGCTACAACCTGCCGAATGGCATAATAAAGCAACCCGACTCGGTCATCGGCAAATACGCCGCAGCGGATCTGTCTCCCGGCGACTATATCCTCCCGGCCAAGCTGTCGGAAACTCCGGCTTCGAAGAACGCCTACCTGTATAAATTAAGGGACGGCAAGGAAGCCATCTCCGTCAGTATTAAAAACTTTGCGGAGGGTCTGTCCGGCAAGCTGATCTCCGGCGACATTGTATCAGTTATCGCGCCCGACTACAAAAAGCAGGGTTCTACCGTGATCCCTCCGGAGCTGACCTACGTCGAAGTCATCGGTGTGACTGCCAGTTCCGGAAATGACACCGACCAGCAAAATACCGGAAGCGACTTATCCTCAAAGGATGGAAATGGAAAACAGCTCCCAGCCACCGTTACCCTGCTGGCGTCACCGGAGCAGGCTAAAATCATCGCGGAGCTGGAATCGGACGGCAAGCTCCATCTGTCCCTCGTATACCGCGGAAGCAAGGAGAACGCCGACAAGTTTCTCGAGCTGCAGGATAAGGTGATTGAAGCCCTGTATCCGAAGCCACTGGTGCAAAATGCGGGCGCGGTGCAGGCACCTCCGCAGAGTACGGTTACTAAGCCTACAGATACTGTACCGGAAAGCGAGGGGAAATAAATGCTCAATTTCATGAAAGGGAGCATCTTCTCCCGCAAACAGACGGAGTCTGTGCCGGATGAACCGGAGCAGGACGTTAAGGTGCTGGCGGTATGGGGCAGCCCCGGAAGCGGCAAGACCACCGTGAGCGTGCGTCTTGCTAAATATCTGGCGGATCAGAAAAAGAATGTGGCCTTACTGCTGTGTGACATGACCACACCTATGCTGCCCTGTATCTGTCCCCCAAGCGATCTGGAGTGTGAGCGTTCCCTCGGCAGCATTCTCGCCGCTACCCATGTGACGGATCTGCTTATCAAGCAGAACTGCGTTACCCACAAGAAGCTGGATTACCTGACCATCATCGGAATGCTCAAAGGTGAGAATGTGTTTACGTACCCTTCGTACTCTCAGGAGCTTGCGGCCGAACTGATCGACCATTTGCGGGATATTGCCCCGTACATCATTATCGACTGCGGAAGTGCCATCGCCCACGATATCCTGTCGGCGGTTTCGCTGCTGGAGGCTGATTCTGTTCTCCGGCTGGTCAACTGCGACCTGAAATCCGTCAGCTATCTTTCGTCACAGCTGCCGCTCTTGAAGGATCAGAAATGGGATGCCGACAAGCAGTACAGGGTGGCGTCCAACATCAAATCCAATCAGGCTGGAGAACATATCGAGCAGGTCTTGGGAAGTGTCGCTTTTAAGCTTCCCCATTCGGACGAGGTAGAGAATCTGGCTCTTTCAGGGAACCTGCTGGGAGAGCTGACGCTCAAGGACAGCAGAGGCTTTCGCAAGGAGATCGTCAGACTCGCAAAGGAGGTGTTCGGCGTATGAGTAAAAATAATCATAACCAGGCAGAAAATATCCTGCCGCTCGCAGGAGAAAAACAGCAGACCATCTCCATGACAGGCAATCAAGGCCTATTTTTTTCATCCGATGGGGCGGCCAGGGAATTCGGACCGGTGCTTCATGAGGTGCAGGAGTATATCTCAAGTAAATATGCCGCGCTGATCACCGATGGAGGCACGGAGGAAGTCAAGGCGCAGATCAAGCGGTATATCACCAAATATGTTCAGGATTACCGCATTGCTGTTGCGAGCATGCCCCAAGAGCAGCTGGTGGATGCCCTGTACACCGAGATGGCGGAGTTTTCGTTCCTGACAAAGTATATTTTCGGCGCTGGTATTGAGGAAATTGACGTCAATGCCTGGAACGATATCGAGGTACAGTACAGCAACGGGATTACTAAAAAGCTGGACGAACACTTTGACAGCCCTGAACATGCCATTAACGTAGTGCGCCGTATGCTCCATGTATCCGGTATGGTGCTGGACAACGCCAGCCCCGCCATTTTAGGTCACCTCTCTAAAAACATCCGTATTGCTGTGCTGAAAACCCCGCTGGTCGATGAGGATGTAGGGGTATCCGCATCTATTCGTATCGTAAATCCTCAATCCATGAAAAAAGAGGATTTCATCCGGGGCGGTACCGCTACCGGACCGATGCTGGACTTTCTGGCAGAATGCCTAAGATACGGCATCTCCGTCTGTGTGGCAGGAGCCACCAGCTCGGGAAAGACAACGCTGGCGGGATGGCTTCTGACAACCATACCGGACAATAAAAGAATATTCACCATTGAAAACGGCTCCCGTGAGCTGGCATTGGTACGCCGGAAGGACGGAAAGGTATGCAACAGCGTCATCCACACCCTGACCCGCATGAGTGAAAACGAGAAGCAGAACATCGATCAGGACATCCTGCTGGATATGGCTCTGCGCTTTAATCCTGAGATCATCTGCGTAGGCGAGATGCGCGGACCGGAGGCCTATGCCGCCCAAGAGTCAGCCAGAACCGGCCACACGGTGCTGACCACCATCCACTCCAACAGCTGTGAGGCCACATGGCGCCGAATGGTCACCCTGTGCAAAAGGAAATATGACATGGCGGATAACACGCTTATGGATCTAGTGACAGAAGCATTCTCCATCGTGGTGTTTTCCAAGCAGCTGGAGAACAAGCAGCGCAGGCTGATGGAGATCATGGAATGCGAGATCCTGCCGGACGGAACACGAAGCTTTCGCAGCCTGTTCCAGTTTCAGATCACAGAGAACCGCGTGGAGGACGGAAAATTCATTATCAATGGCTGCCACAGCGCAGTACAGGGGATCTCGCCAAGCCTGCAGAAGCGTTTTCTGGAAAATGGGATGCCTCAGGACACCCTGAAACAAATACTCGTGGCGGGAGGTGCTTCCTGATGATGACAATCCTTTTAATAGCCTGTGCCGGTTTTATCACCGGCGCCTTTCTTTTGCTCGGACTTTCCCCGAAGGAATTTACCGACGGGCTGTTCGGCTTTCTGACTCGTAAAAACAGAAGCATCAAGGCCGAGATCAACGAAGCCGCCCGACGTAAAAAGCTATCCTTCCTTCGCCGGGAGATAACAGAGGTGCAGCAGATCCTCGCCATCACCGGACGAAGCTCACGCTTCTCTATGATCTGCGCAGCGTCGCTGGTGTTTTTTGCAGCAGGCGCCAGCCTTGCCATTTTGATAGGCAATGTGTTCCTTGTGCCGGTAATGGCGGTAGGCATGATGTTTATTCCCTTTTGGTACATCCGGCTGACTGCCACGTATTACAAAAAGAACATCGCCGCAGAGCTGGAAACCGCTCTGTCTATCATCACCACGGCATACCTGAGAAGCGAGGATATTCTGACAGCGGTGGAGGAAAGCGTCCAGTACCTTAATCCTCCTGTGCGGAGCGTATTCTCCGGGTTTCTGTCGCAAGTAAAGCTCATAGATCCCGATTTGGACAAGGCGCTCCACAGCATGAAGCCCAAAATAGACAATGAGGTGTTCCAGGAATGGTGTGACGCCATCGCAGACTGCCAGCATGACCGCAGCCTTAAGACCACGCTGACTCCGATTGTCAGCAAACTCTCAGACATGCGTATTGTGAACGCCGAGCTGGAATATCTGGTGTTTGAACCCCGCAAAGAATTCATTATCATGGCCCTGCTGGTGGTCGGTAATGTACCGATTATGTATTTTCTCAACAAGGACTGGTACCATACCCTGATGCATACGGCAGTGGGGCAGATCATCCTAGCGGTATGCGCTGCGGCGATCTTTGTCTCCACGGGCTTTGTCATCAGGCTGACCAAGCCCATCGAGTACAGGAGGTGACGGAGAAAATGACACTACTGTTTTTTACCGAAAGCCTTCTTGCCGCAGGGCTGTATTTCATTTTGGCAAGTGCCCTGAATCTGCCAACAATGGGCACGGCCAAGGCCATGCTGAATGCAGGAAGGAAGAACAAAAAGGCCGCCAAAAGTGTGGAAGCCTGGCTCATGTCGGGAGCAGTCAAGCTCTCAAGGCATATCCGGATGGACGAGTACAAGCGCAGCCGGATGGCAAACATCCTGAAGGCGGCTGGCTTCAGCATGACGCCGGAGGTCTATTCAGCCTATGCCATTACGAAAGCCGGAGCCATTCTGCTGGGTGTGATTCCCTGCCTGTTTCTTCTCCCTCTGCTCTCGCCGGTGTTGATCATCCTTGCGGTACTGACATACTTTAAGGAAATCAGGAAGGCCGACGAGCAGCTCAAGGAAAAGCGGGAGCAGATCGAAGGCGAGCTTCCTAGGTTTGTTTCCACCATTGAGCAGACCCTGAAGGCAAGCCGTGATGTGCTGGCAATGATGGAGAACTACAAGAAAAATGCCGGTTCCGCGTTTGCCCATGAGCTGGATGTTCTGACGGCCGACATGCGCTCATCCAGCTATGAGGCTGCGCTGACCCGGTTTGAGGCAAGGCTCAATTCACCCATGCTCTCCGATGTGGTCAGAGGACTAATAGGCGTCCTGAGAGGCGATGACAGTGCCGTATATTTTCAGATGCTGGCCCATGATTTCAAGGCGTTGGAACTGCAACGGCTGAAAGGACAAGCGCAGAAGATACCGCCGAAGATCAGGGTATTCTCGTTTATCATGCTAATGTGCTTTCTCTTGACCTATCTTGTCATCATCGCCATGGAGATTTTAAGCTCCCTTGGCGGGATGTTTTAGAAGGAGGTGCGATATGGAACATAAAGATATTAAAGCGGAGCTTTGGGAAAAGCTCGAGGCAAACTATATCTCCTTTATGCAGGAGTGGATAAAGCTGGAGCCACTTCAGCTTATTGAACAAGCGGAGGAAATTGCGGCCATAAAGCTGGTCTACAACGAACTAAAGGATGACAGGTACAGTACGGAGTATCTGCAATATCTTCTTCGATTCAAGAATCCGCTGAAGGTGGTACGTGATAAATGGATTGAGGAGAACGGCTCTGAAATGGTGAATGACGATGACATAACTCATGCTCTTTGGTCTATTGCCGATAAGCAGGACGCCGAACAGGACTACGAGCTGGATGAAGCCTATATCTCACCTGGACAGGGGGTGCGGATGTGCTGAAGCTGCTAAGAAGTAAATGCGGCGAGGGTTATATCGACGTGGCTGTGCTGGTGCTGTGCGTGATGCTGGTTATCGCCTTGGCAGTAAGTGTGCTTCCGGTGTTCGTAACAAAAAACAAGCTGGATACCTACGCTTCGGAACTCTGCCGTCAGGCGGAGATTGCCGGGCGCGTCGGCAGCGAAACCAACCTGCGGGCACAGGTCCTCACTGAACAGACAGGACTTGCCCCGAATATTTCATGGTCGAAAACCGGAAGGCTCCAGCTGAACCAGGAATTCACCGTGACTGTCACCACGCAGGCGGATATCGGCCTGTTCGGAGGCTTCGGAAGCTTTCCCATCACACTGAAGGCTGAGGCCAGCGGCAAGAGTGAGGTGTACTGGAAATGAATTTTGGCAGAATTTGTGATATAATTAGAAGCAAAAAAGGCACGTCTTTCCCGCTTGTCGTTGCAGTGACCCTCGCGCTCGTGCTTGTCTTTTGCGGCGTTAGTGAGTCCATACGGCTGATGATTGTCGCCCAGGGTGTTCGTGACGCGGTTCAGTCTGCCGTTATAGCGACAGTCAACGACAATTACGACAACGTGTATCATGGTGTGCGGGAGGGCTACAGCGGAGCCTATCAGCCCAGCGCTTCCGACTTTGAGGAAAGTCTGGATTACGGCGATGTATATGGTAGGCTGGATCAGCTGCTGGGACTCCGCAAGGAAAACGGCTATCATGTAAAGTATTCCGGGGATGACATGGAGTTCCGGCTGTCCGGCCTCTCCGTCGACCTTTATAATATGCCCCTGGCTCCTGCAAGTTCCGATAACTCAAAAGGATTGCAGGCTGATGCAGCCATAAAGCTGGAGGTTGCGGTATCCTTTGGCGGAAAAAGCCTGCCGCCCATGGTGATCAATCTCAGGGTAAAGGCAAAATATACGCCGATATTTTAGCGTTTTCGGATTGGCAATAGACTTCCGAAAGCTTTTGTAGTATGGTGTGTCATTGAAAAGACATATCAACCTTTTACACAAAGGAGGTATCCTGAAAATGAAACTGACAGACAAAGCAAAAAAACGCCTCACTGTTGTCGGACTCGGCGTGGTGTGCGTCGTCTTTGTCATAGCGATATCCTCACAGTTTAAAACGGAGGTGCCTAAAGATTTAACTGTCCAACCCTCTTCCGCGGTATCGGACGCGGTCAGCCCCAGCATTCCGCCCGCGGAGCCGAGCAAGGCTCCAGAGGTAAGCGTCCAGCCCATCGACTCGACAGCGGCTTCCGCTCAGTCCACAGATACCGGCGACTCCACGGGTAAGGAGCAGAGCATACAGGCAGAGGTTACCAAGTCCTCGCAACCCCCGAAGGCGGTATTGACCGACCCGTCCAAAACTCCGGACGGAGAAAAAGTTGACGGAGCGAAAAAGCCGGAGAGCAGCACATCATCCTCAACACCGAAATCCGGAGATAAGAAAGACGGTAAAATCTATGTCCCCGGTTTCGGCTGGATCGACGATAATGGCGGCGGAGGTTCGGGAACAACGGTTGGAGATCCGGGCGATGAATTGACCGGAAATAAGGTCGGCTCTATGGACTAAAGTCAATAACAATAAACAGTAAAGGCACCAAGTATTCGGTGCTTTTTGCTGTTCATGGAGGTATTAGATGAAGCGAAAACTTTCTATTTTTCTTGTGCTTCTGCTGATGCTTTCTCTGCTTCTGCCAGTTACAGCCCATGCCGAGGGTGAAGGCAACATCGATAACGGCGGAAGCGGAATAGGGAGTGGCACAGACGTAAACTACTGGAACCCCGGTGATGAGGGAGTCAGAATCACGGTTGTCCGGGCAAATGACAGACTCGCAGTTACCAGCCCTATAGACTTTACAAACAGGAATCCGAATAGTATACAGATTCACTTCGGAAAAAACAGCAAGCTAGATTACACAAATGGCCGGTCATTAGCTCCAAACACTAATTCATACTCCTATGTTAATCCATCCAAGGCTATGCCACAAATTATAAGCACCAGCGGATCACCAGCCAGTATTGATCAAATAAAAAGCTATTTCACGGACCAGCTTGTAATTCAATATATCTCTGACGTGACAGGTATGAATTATGACGTTCTAATCAGCGGAGAATACAAGCTTCTACTTGAACCCATTGCATATATAACATTTGGCGGAATCAAGTACGCCATGACAGCTACCGAAGCAGCACTTTTTGACCGTCAACTGAACGGCGGCCTGCGGAGCAAGATGGCTGCACTTTGCCATAAGAATCTGCCGCTAGCGATGTTCCTGGAAACGCCGGACCTTGGTTATCCGGCATGGGGCGGTTCTACAACCACCGCCGCGTCGGATGCGGACATCATCTCATCCCTCGGTCTTGGTATTGTGCGCTTTAATGAAGCTGAGCCGGAGCCGCCGGAGGTTACTGCAGCCGATTATGAGTACCGAGTTAATACTGAAGTCATCACATCAGTTACTGTTCGCGGAGGTCAGTCAGATCCGGATCATCCAGTAACAGTGAGGTTTACAATCGGCGGTCAGCCCTATACCGTAAGCAGAGTATATTATCCGGAGGGAGACAGCCAGCAGGTGTGGGTTCGTTGGCGGACGCCTGCGGCTCCGCAGCTTATGACGATTCATGTGTCGGTGTCAGGCGACGGCTCTGCAAGCCAGGGAACCATCATTGCAAAGATTGTGGATCTCTCAGGAAATGATCCTCCGAATCCGGTAGCTGATGACCGGAATGATTTCTACTCTGCAGCCGCCGTGCCTAACAAAGCTCAGAAAACATCAGCTTCCTGGGGTGTGTGGCGGCCGTGGTGGCACTCTAATTGGGTATGGATTTCTACAGGTGAAGATACCGGCTATTGGGCAGACGAAGGCTGGTGGGAGTTCGATTGGATTTCCTATAGTGCAAGTCTTTCCGCCACAATGAGCATTGTTCCCGACGCCAAAGACCCCACAGCATCTGGGAAAACTATGAAAAGCGGATACGGCATCAATCAGACCGTTACCACAAATGTCAACACTAATCAATCCTCGGCGGTGACCGACGCGCAGACGGCCGTGACATATTTCCCTGAATTCCGGTACGAAACCTACTGGCGGCTGCTGGAGCGAACACAGGCCGGATACAGTTCAAAATTCGAGTTTAAGTTTAACAAATATTCGACCTATAAGCGCCGGACGCATTTCACGCCCGTATGGTTCCCCGATGGAAGCTATACGCCTTACACCTGGCTCATCGACTGCTGGACTCCGGCGGGTATGCTTTCCGCTAACCTTACCGACACGGTGACTATCCGGGGAAGCCTTTGGGATGATTGGCACATCGCGCCGGTCAAGCCATACTAACAGAAAAAGGAAACGGGACTGCAGAGCAAAAAACGCTTTGCGGTCTTTTTTATGCTGAAAAATCAAAAACAGAAAGGTGGTAATCTCATGAAACTCAAAAGAATCCTGCTTGTTCTCCTTGTGGTCTTGCTGCTGGGCTTCATACTATGTACGAATGCTTATGCCGCAACGCCCACAGGCGACGTTGCCGGAGCAATCCAAAGCACCTGGAACGACGCCTCCGAGCAGATCAAGACCGTGGTCAACAAGGTGGTATTCCCGGCAATCGACCTGATACTGGCGGTGTTTTTCTTTGCCAAGCTCGGTATGGCATACTTCGACTATCGGAAGCAGGGTCAGTTTGAGTGGGCTGCTCCTGCGATTCTCTTCGCATGCCTTGTGTTCACCCTGACCGCTCCGTTATACATCTGGCAAATCCTTGGAATGTAGGATGGAACTGTAATAATTATACGTGACTTTAGGACTTTTGTACCTGAGAGTAATTCAGAGGACATTGTTGGTAAGAAGAGTTATAAGAAGTCTGGTCATTTCGAGGGTTTAGTATTACAATTGAGAGATACTCTGACCAATCATTTCTTGGCTCAATGTTATCAAGTTTAAAATGGTGGCGGTGTAGTGACTTAAGCTAAAGACATCCAATAATTGAAGAGTAATTTGCATTTAACACAGGGAGCAGGACTAATGTAGTCTATGCTCTTTTTTTATGGTCACGAAACGGCCTGACTTCATACATGACTTTCAGAACGAAAGTGTGTGGGGGTTTTTATTTTGAAAGAGTTCAATGGTATTATCTACAGTACTACAAAAACGGTAAACGGAAAGAGATAAGTTGGGTAACAACAAACCTTCTGGACGACAAAGGGTTACTGTTAGAGGAAATGTTTCAGCATTTCTGTATTTTCTGTATTGACATATGTAGATGTTCTATATATTATTATTGTATAGATTATCTATATATGGAGGCACGAATATGACAATCGATAAAAGCCTTTTAACCGGAAGCACCACCATACTTATCTTAAAGCTACTTGACGAAAAAAATATGTATGGCTACCAGATGATTGAAGAACTCAGAAAAAAATCAAACAATACTTTTGAGTTGAAAGCAGGAACATTATATCCATTGCTCCACACCTTAGAGCAAAAGGATATGCTCACTTCTTACGAAGAGACCGTTGATAATGCGAGGGTACGAAAGTACTACAGTATCACAAAAAAAGGTCGCAAGCATTTGAACGAAAAAAAAGAAGACTGGGAAGCATTTACCGCTGCTGTAAATGCTGTTTTGGGAGGTGCTGGTTTTGCAACCGAGTAAAATCACCGAGTATTTGGAAGCCGTGCGCCAACAGATACGATGGAAAAAGGCGCAGTCTTCTGTTTTAGAGGAAATCGAAAACCACATAATCGATCAAAAGAATGCCTTTATAATTGATGGACTTAATGAAGAAGAGGCAACAGACAAGGCAATTGCCGAGATGGGCGATCCTATCGTTGTCGGGGTGCAGCTTGACCGTGCTCATAGACCTAAGCTTATTGACATCGCGACTATTATTTTGGGAATACTTTTACTTATAGGTATCTTAGGGACAAAGAATATGGGCACAGACCTATTACGTACTATTTTTGGAGACCAAATCGTGCTTGGAATGGTTATTCCAAGACTTGAAGAACTAGTTTACCTAATCGGGGCGTTTCTGATCGTATTTTCACTTGTAGCTATTTTCGTTCCAAAGAAAATAAGTAAAGCTGTTATTTGGTCTCAAGGTTTTATCATGGTAGCTATTTACTTATCGGAACTATCCCCTCGTATTAGGTTTGTTCTACTCTTGGTTGTAATCAATGTTATTAGCTTTCTCGTCATATATCTGTTTACTAGAAGTGTTAAAATTGGCCTAGTGTCGACAGTGACGAGCTTAGCTGTACTTCTACTATTCGTGGTAGGCACTCAAATTAATAGTTATATATACAATTACGCAGTGAATGGCAACTACGGTGGGTTTGAGAATGTCCCTAAAGCATTAGCAAGCATCGTTATTGTATGCTTGGTTCCTCAAGTACTAATGGCAACTTTCATTTTGGCAAAAAATCCTAAAGAGCAAATAGTGTAATATACAGAATTCCACTTAATAAACCACTTACTGGACAAAACTTACGGGTCAGGTAAGTGATTATAAAACCTGTGGAAAGGAGAAGACAAGCAAAAATATGATATGCAACAAAAAGAAGAGTAGGGGGGAATTTTTATGAAAATTAAAGTAAGTGTAGTATTGTTAACCTTTATGCTGTTAATGTCTTTGTTACCAAGTAATGCCTTAGCTAGTGGTACTAACGAAGCCAATAGTGTATTATCTTCATATTTGGAGGCAACCCAAAAGAGTGATATTACTCAAATAGTAGCACTTTCCAATGATTCTCGGGTAACCCCCGATTCTGCCATTGAATTTTATACTCAAATACTTACCAATCAATCAGAACAACTTGTGGCCTACAAAATTTTAACTCAGGAAGTACTTTCGCCAACCTCATACAAATTCATAACGGAATTGACGTTTAAAAATGGAGATTCATCCCAAGTGCCGTTCACGTTAAGTGATGATAATGGACAATGGAAGGTTATAGTGACACCTGAATCGTTAGAAGATTCTAAGTATAAGGTAATAAAAGGTGAAAACCTAGTTTCAGGAGTTGGCGGTAAAATCAAGACTACCCCGGTAACTACTTCTAAGAATTTGGTCGCCTCTCCGGCTCTTACTTCACTGTGTAGCTGGTCATTTACTGGATTATATACTACTATGTACAGCATAAATTCATTTAGTATAAACTCTGTTTACAACCAGGCATTACTTCAAGGGCATCAGTATTCGACAGACCCACTCTCGGGTTATATTCCTAATATTCAATATGCGATTGTTCAACCCCATGTGTACGGTGATACAGTTTGGGGATCGACTAACTGTAGTGGAACTGGATATTATTCCTTTTTAATAAACGGAAGCTCTTCAACATTTAGCAATGCCAAAATGAGATTTACTATAGTCGGCGGAGGTCAATACGACAAAGCTGATGGAGATGGCAATGTATATAATAACTAACTGAAGAGGAAAGCATTACAGCGGTTTTTTATGAAGATGAGAATGGGAATAACTAAGTGTTGTAAAAGACACAAAAAAACAGCTGGAGAATTCATCTGGAAATTTGCAAATGAATAAATACTCAACGCGAGGGAGGAATAAATTTCCTCTCTTTTTTTATGTCATAAACTGAAAGTCTCACCTACATGACTGTTAAGAAATGGAGAGTAGGAGGTAAGAGAATGAATTACTTTGAACAGGAGCTGCGCAGGCTGTTCGGAAATGACACTAATATCACTGATAAAAGGTTTGTCGGAAGGGCTTTCTTCGGTAAGCTCACCGACAATCTCCGTGTCAGAATTGAGTTCGTCACGCTGGTTATAGCTGACCATTACGAGGCAGTCAAGGCAACCGTAATAAACCGTAACGACGGCCCGGTGGATGCCCTCACCCTGCGCTTCGCCGACCTGATCGGCAAGAAAATGGTCAGCAACCCAAACTTCAGGGATGGCATCACCCCGTATATATGGAAGTACGGGGACAAAATCGAGTGGTATGTCTACAAGCCGACAAAAGCTGACTACGATAAAATCTCCGGGGCTCTTAACGATTACTTTAACGTATTTCGTGAACCTACGCAGGAATTGGAACAGTCCGGCCAGAGCGAAAGAGGTCTGACAATGCAAGACATGTAAACTAAACAGTTTTCCGGGAGCTTGTGGAATGACAGGCTCCTTATTTTTTATCCGAAAGGAGGTGACCGTCCGTGTTCATATGGGATTTCGTCGCCGACACCGTGCTGGGGCAGATTGTTGACTGGCTCTACGGTCAGCTTATCGGCTTCCTCGGCAACTTCTTTGCCGAGATGGGCAATATGGGCGCCGACCTGTTCGAAATGAGTTGGGTGCAGTCCATCATCCTGTTTTTTGTTTATCTGGCTTGGGCGCTTTACGTCACAGGACTGGTAGTGTCGGCCTTTGAATGCGGCATTGAGTACCAATCCGGTCGGGGCAGCATCAAGGATGCAGCCATGAACGCGATCAAGGGCTTCATGGCTGTCAGCCTATTCTCAGTCGTGCCGGTGGAGCTATATAAGTTATCCATATCCCTGCAGAGCGGTCTGACGGCTGGAATCACTGGCTTTGACACTAATATCGGTACAGTCGCGTCCAGCATCATCACCGAGCTGAGTGCGGCCGGCAGCCTAGAAAACGCAGGCAGCACTGATGTTTTCGGCTTCGGAGCCATCACCAGCCCGATTATGATTCTTTTTGTCCTAATTCTTATGGGTTATGCGGTAATCAAAGTGTTTTTCGCTAACCTGAAAAGAGGCGGCATCCTGCTCATCCAGATTGCCGTGGGTTCACTGTACATGTTTTCTGTTCCGCGCGGCTATCTTGACGGTTTTGTCAGCTGGTGCAAGCAGATTATCGGTCTGTGTCTAACCGCTTTCCTGCAGTCCACCATCCTCATCGCTGGACTCATGGTGGTCAAGGATCATGCCCTGCTGGGGCTTGGGCTGATGCTGTCAGCCGGAGAGATTCCACGAATTGCAGGAGCCTTCGGACTTGATACCAGTACCAAGACCAACCTCATGAGCGCGGCCTATACCGCCCAGACTGCCGTCAACATGACAAGAACCGTGGTAAGGACGGTGGCTGCGAAATGAAGATGGTATATATCTGCTCTCCCTATGCCGGAGATGTCGAAAACAATATACGTTTTGCCAGAGCCGCGTGTCTCTATGCCTCAGAGCATGGCTGTGCGCCTGTGGCAGTTCACCTGTTGTACCCGCAGATTCTGGATGATAATGTACCCGCCCAGCGGGAAATTGGCATTCAGATGGGGCTGCGGGTACTGGCCTCATGCGACGAACTGTGGATCTGCGGATCGCGCATCAGCCACGGCATGAGCTGTGAAATCATTGAGGCAGAACGGATTGGCATCTCCGTCAGAAGCTTGTCAGCAGAACAAATTCAAGGAGGATGTCACATGAAGCAATTATCTTACGATGATAGAGAAAGAGAAATACTGCCGGAGGAAACGCCTTCCCCCGGCTTGAAGTTGCAGATATGACCATACCGCTGACCCTCGGAAGCCTGTTTGACGGGATCGGCGGATTCCCGCTGGCAGGCGTCCGGCAGGGCTTCACCCCTGTATGGGCCAGCGAGATCGAGCCGTTTCCCATTGAGGTTACGAAAATACGGTTCCCGGAAATGCTTCATGTTGGCGACATTGCAAAGCTAAAAGGAGCTGAACTTACCCCCGTGAACGTGGTCTGCGGGGGTTCGCCATGTCAGGATCTATCGGTTGCTGGAAAACGTGCCGGACTGCAGGGCGAGCGCTCCGGCCTATTTATGGAGCAGATCCGTGTCATAAAGGAGCTGAGAGAGCATGACGCGAGAACCAAACGAACAGCTGACCCTGTTCGACTTAGACCCAGATATATGGTCTGGGAAAACGTCCCAGGGGCTTTCTCCTCCGCAGACGGAGAGGACTTCCGCGCGGTGCTTGAGGAAACCTGCAGAATTGCTGACTGTACCGTATCTGTACCTCGACCTCCAGGAGGGGTATGGAAGCCTGCTGGGGCCATATTGGGAGATCAATTCTCACTTGCTTGGAGGGTATACGACGCTCAATACTGGTCCGTCCCACAAAGGCGCAAAAGAATCTATCTTATCGCAGATTTTGGAGGACACACCGCACCCCAAATATTATTTAAGCAAGACAGCCTGTTTGGGGATTCTGCGCCGGGCGAAGAAGCGCGGCAAGGAGCCGCCTCCTGTTCTGAAGCAGGCGCTGGAGATCCAGGCAGGAGTTCAGTCTGTATAGAAGCGGACAGCGGTCCCATTGCCTTTACCTGCAACCAGCGGGACGAGGTGCGGGATCTGCACGATGTGTCCGGAGCCATTCAAGCCCAGCCCGGCATGAAGCAGCAGACCTTTATAGCTACTGCCTTCTCAGTCGGTCAGGGTGAAAAGGCCGCAGGAATAGGCTATCAGGAGGAATGCGCTCCTACCCTAAAGGCGTCGGAAAACGGCTCCAACATGGTGCCGTCAGTCCTGTGCCTTAATGATCAGGGCGGAAGCATAATGAATGTAAGTCACAATATTACCGGTACTCTTCGCGCTCAGATGGACGGTCACCCTCCACTCGTGCTGGGCAACCAGCAAGGTGGCGCGGAAATTTGCATAAACCTGTGTCCGACTATTACATCGGCGGCAGGTACCAGCGGAAAGAATCAGCCGGTTTTGTTTGAAAATCACGGTATCGACTCCAGATATACCGGTCCACATAAGGTGGTGCCGACGATGTCCGCTAGGTATGGAACAGGCGGAAACAACGTACCGCTTATTTCACAGATGCAGGTTATTTCCGAGGATGAATGCGGAGAATCACCGCATCCGGAAACCTACTGCATCGCCGGAAACATTATAGATCGGCAGGATCACAACGGCGGCAACGGCATGGGCTTCCAGCCGAATATCAGCTACACATTGAACACTGCTGACCGCCATTGTGTATTCTCCCAGCAGCGGAGCGACGAATATGTTCACAACGATGTAGTCAGCACCCAGAGCGCAAGACAATACAAGGACTCTACGGATCTTATTTGTGAACTTGACGTTGCAGGCTTGGACTGCCGCAACGGTACGGAAAACGGAGAACTGAGCGGAACGCTGCAGTCCAAGACGGACGGAGGGTATTCCCTGAACAATTTGCATCCCGTCCGCGTCGGCAAGCTCATCCGGCGCTTGACCCCTCTGGAATGTGAAAGGCTTCAGGGCTTTCCCGACTACTGGACGGACATCCCTGGAGCCTCGGACAGCGCAAGATATAAAGCTCTCGGCAACAGCGTAGCGATTTCCTGTGTGGAACATGTACTCCAGGGGATAGCATATTTTTTACGCAAATTTTATGAAGAAATGGAGGAATCCGAATGTACATCTACCCTGACAACCTAAAATCCAAGGCGGTGCTGTGGCTGTGGCAGCTAAGGGACATCGGCGTCATAGGCGTCGGTCTTTTGCTATCTGTGTTTGCACTGGCGCAGCTGAAGCTTCTGCCGCCCATCGTCATTACGGCTCTATATGCCTTCCTTACCATTCGGTTTGACGATACCAGCATTCTCGATTTTATTAAATACGCCTGCGCCTTCTTTATAACGAAGCAGCAGACCTATGAATGGGGGTACGGAAAGCAATGAGCAGAAAAGGAAAAAAGACGACTAGGCAAAAGCAATATACCCGCCAGCTCATTAATACAAAAGGAACAACTGAATACAGCCTTCTGACCTACAGGGACGACGAGCTGGTGTATTTCATCATCAAGCCCACCAATATCTCCGTCCTGTCTGAGGAAAGTGTGTCGGCACGGATTTATGCATTGATGACAGTCCTTAAAGGAATGGCGGAGCTGGAATTTCTGTGCTTGAACAGCCGTGAAAACTTCGAGGATAATAAGCAGTTCCTGAAAAGACGCATGGAGTATGAGAGCAATCATGCCGTCCGCAGGCTTCTGGAGCAAGACTTAAGCCACCTTGACCGGATACAGGTACAGATGGCAACGGCCAGAGAATTCCTCGTGGTTATCCGGTTAAAGGGTGAAAAAGAAGCTGAGGTGCTCCCCTATTTGAACCGTATTGAAAAAACCTTACGGGAGCAGGGCTTCTCTGCCAGGCGAGCCGAGCGCGAGGACATAAAGAGCATGCTGGCAATCTATTTTGAGCAGAACGTCACCACTGAAAGGTTTGAGGACTTCGACGGAGAGCGTTGGACTATTCTGAACGAGTAAAAATCCTCAAACAGGACGGGCTGCGTTTATCTTATATCAGAAAAGGAAGTGAATCCTATGGCACATCAAAGCAAGGTGAAAGAGGCACAGGGAGAGGATGTCCGTGTTCAGGAATTCCTCGACATGATCGCACCCGGCATTATCAAATTCAACACCGACCACTTCATCTGCGGCAATACCTACCGCTCCGTTTGGGCGCTGCGCGAGTATCCAACTGCCACCGATGAACAGGCAATCCTGCGGCATCTCGGGGAGAAGGACGGAGTGACCCTGCACATCTACACTCGGCATGTAAGTCCTGTCGAGGAACGAAAAATCATCTCAAACGCCGCCAACAAGAACCGAATGCAACGGAGCAGCACCCAGGATCTGCAGCAGACTGTCACAGCAGAAAGCAATCTGCAGGACGTAGCGACCATCGTCGCACAGATGCATCGGAGCAAAGAGCCTCTCCTTCATGCGGCTGTCTTCATCGAGCTGTCTGCTCATGACCCCGACCAGCTGAAGCTGCTGCAGACCGAGGTGCTGACCGAGCTGGTACGGAGCAAGCTCAACGTGGATAGACTTCTGCTCAGACAGCAGCAGGGCTTTATTTCGGTTATGCCCTCCGGCTGGAATGTGTTCGGCGATCAGTTTGAACGGGTGCTGCCCGCAAGCGCTGTTGCCAATCTCTATCCCTTCAACTACAGCGGCAAGACAGACCCAAACGGCTTCTATCTCGGCAGGGATAAATTCGGAAGCAATATTCTCGTGGATTTCAACCGGAGAGCAGACGATAAGACCAACGCCAACATACTCATTCTCGGTAACTCCGGTCAAGGCAAGAGTTATCTGTTAAAGCTCATTCTCTGCAATCTCAGGGAATCCGGAATGAAAATCATCTGCCTTGACCCTGAGATGGAGTTTGAGGATCTCACCAACAACCTCGGCGGCTGCTTCATCGACCTGATGACCGGAGAGTACATCATCAATGTTCTGGAACCTAAGACATGGGATGAAGCTGGTGATCCGAAGGATACCGAAGCGCCCCAGGCATTCCGGCAGACCAGCAAGCTCAGTCAGCATATCAGCTTTCTCAAGGACTTTTTCCGAGTCTACAAGGATTTCGATGGCCGCCAGATTGACACTATCGAGATCATGCTGAGCAAGCTCTATGATAAATGGAGCATCACCGATCACAGCAACTTTGACCGGCTGAAGCCTGATGATTATCCCATCCTGTCCGACCTGTACGAGTTGATTGAGTCTGAATATAAGGAATTCGACGAGAGAAAACGCCAGCTCTATACAGCAGAAACACTGCGGGAAATCTGTCTTGGACTTCACTCCCTGTGCAAGGGCGCGGAGTCTAAATTCTTCAACGGGCACACCAACATCATAAGCAGTGAGTTCGTGACCTTCGGCGTCAAAGGGCTTCTGCAGGCCAGCAATAACTTGCGAAACGCCCTGCTGTTCAACGTACTGTCCTACATGAGCAACGAGCTTCTCACCGCAGGCAACACCGCCGCCAGCATCGACGAGTTCTATCTGTTCCTTTCCAATCTGACGGCCGTGGAGTATGTGAGGAACTTCATGAAGCGTGTCCGTAAAAAGGATTCGGCTGTTATCCTCTCCAGTCAGAACCTTGAGGATTTCAATATCGACGGTATAAGGGAGTATACCAAACCACTGTTTTCTATACCGGCCCACGCTTTTCTGTTCAACGCAGGCAATATCGATAAGCGGTTCTATATGGACACCCTCCAGCTGGAGGAATCGGAATACAACCTGATCCGCTATCCCCAGCGTGGCGTTTGTCTGTATAAATGCGGAAATGAACGATACAATCTCATGGTTCAGGCTCCGGAACACAAGGCAAAGCTCTTCGGAAAGGCAGGTGGCCGATAATGGGAGGCGGTGATATGACATGGACATGAAGGAGCAGCGCTTCGGCATTGAGATTGAAATGACAGGATTGTCCCGCCAGCGTGCCGCACAGGTGCTATCGGAATATTTCGGACGGCCTGCCAATTTTGACGGCGGGTATTACGGTGAATATTCCGTACTGGACAGCCAGAGCTGCCGTTGGAAGGTCATGAGCGACGGCAGCATAAAAACAGAAAAGAAAGAAGGGCGTCAGATTGTAACGGCAGATAACACCTACAGCGTGGAGCTGGTCAGTCCTATCTGCCGCTATGAGGACATCGAAACCATACAGGAGATTGTTCGCAGGCTTCGGCAGGCCGGAATGATTGCAAATAAGTCCTGCGGTATCCACATCCACCTGGACGCCTCTCCCCACAACGCCAACACCCTGCGAAACATCACCAACATTATGGCCTCCAAGGAGGATCTGATCTACAAGGCCATGCAGGTGGAGGTGGCAAGGGAGCGGCAGTATTGCAAGAAGGTGGAGCAGAGCTTTCTGGATGAAATCAACCGTAAAAAGCCGAAAACCCTGAACGAGGTCAGCCGTATCTGGTACAACGGCGGCGACGGTCACCGCGAGCATTACCACAACAGCCGGTATCACTGCCTCAACCTGCACAGTGTGTTCCAGAAGGGCACTATCGAGTTTCGGCTTTTTAATTCCACCACTCACGCAGGCAAGATCAAGGCATACATCCAGCTCTGCCTTGCCATCTCCGCGCAGGCTCTCAACCAGCGGTGCGCCAGCCGCCAGAAAACCCGAAGCACCAACGAGAAATATACCTTCCGAACCTGGCTCCTTAGGCTGGGGCTTATCGGTGACGAATTCAAAACCGCCCGGCTTCATCTGCTGGAGCATCTGGACGGCTGTATTGCCTGGAAGGACCCGGCGCAAGCCCTTCAGCAAAAGGAACGGTTAAGGCAGAAAAAAGAAAAGGAGCTGGCTGAAGCGGCACAATCGGCATCGCCTCAGCAGGAGCAGACAACCGAAAACGAACAGGAACAGGCCGGGGTGATGTACGAAAGCCCCGGCCTTTCCATGTCAATGTAGCAAGGAGGAATGAAGAAAAATGAAATCCGAAAACCTTTACATCGCCTACGGCAGCAACCTCAACCTGCCGCAGATGGCATTCCGCTGCCCGACCGCAAAGGTAGTCGGCGCCAGCGAGATCAAGGGTTATGAACTGCTGTTCCGAGGCGGACGGAAAAGTGCCGTCGCAACCGTGGAGCCGCTCAAAGGTTCCAGCGTTCCTGTTCTTCTGTGGAAGCTGAAGGAACGTGATCTGCAGTCGCTCGACCGCTATGAGGGATTTCCGTCTTTCTACCGCAAGGAGATTCTTGAAGTGGAACTGAGAGGCAAGACTGTTCCCGCCATGGTCTACATCATGAATGACGGACATCCCTTCGGATCGCCCTCAGATTATTACCTAAACACCATACTGGAGGGCTACCAATCGGCAGGCTTTGACACCGAATTTTTGGAGCAGGCCGTGGAGAAATCCATCCGTCTGGCGAGAGAGCAGCAGGAACGGGAACCGGATCAGGGCACGCTGTTCGATCTGAAATGGTGGTGATGTCCCTTGGCAGCTCCCGCAGCAGTTACTCTTGCGGTCAAGGCCGCCGTCGCTTTCGCCACCGACAAACGGACGTGGAAAGCGGTAGGAATGGTGGTCGCCTCTATATTGATGCCCATCATCCTGATCCTTGTGATGATCTCCAGCATCCTCTCGGCAGGCTCTGACCACAACAAAGCCGCCATAGATCTGTCCTTCAACGGAGGAAGAATTCCTGCTGCCATGCCCGCAGAATATGCGTCGCATATCAGCAATATGAGCGAATGTTTAGGTGTTCTGGATGAAGCAATATCCGAGGTTGAAGCCCAGATGGAAGGCGGTGCCTTGGACAACATCCGTATCAAATCCATTTTTTATTCTCTGTATTTCGGCGCTGAAAATCTGTCTTTGTCCGCATCTGAAGCCCGCGCCTTTGTCGATTGCTTTGTAGCTTCTGAGGACGACGCTGCTGTGCCGGTCGGCCTGAACGCCGCATATGAAAAGCTGTCCCTGTCAGGTGAAGCGGTTAACAGCGAGGTCAAAACCAACGCTCAGAAAATCTATGAGAGAATGGTGTTCGGCGGCGCGGGCACGTTCAACGGAGAGATTGAACGCGGCGGTACAGGAAGTGCCGTACTGGATATCTCCTCGTTCACAGTTCCGACGACGAAGAACAACCTGGATCTGGTCGCCTATGCCGAGCAAGCCTTTGACTCCGGTTGGGGCTATGTCTGGGGTACATACGGCGACGTTCTTACAGAATCTCTGTTCAGCTCTAAGCTGGAGCAGTACCCTGACGGCGTTGGTAATTACGAAAGCTTCATTCGTGACAACTGGCTCGGAGGCAGGACGACGGACTGCGTCGGCCTGATAAAAGGCTATGGCTGGCTTGATCCAAACACTATGGAAATCGAGTACGGTACCAACGACATGCCGGATATCAGCGCGGACAGCATGTATAAAAGCGCGGCGGTTTCAGGCTCCATGGATACCATGCCTGACGTCCCAGGTCTTGCTGTGTGGAAGTCCGGACACATCGGAATCTATGTCGGAAACGGCAAGGTTATCGAAGCCATGGGTACAAAATATGGCGTCGTCAAAACAAATCTCGCTGACCGTTCATGGTCGGCGTGGCTTGAAATTCCCTACATCAACTACAACTTAGGAGAGTGAAAATCATGCTTAATCTGCAGGCAATCTTTGCAAGGAAGGCTGACGATTATCCCGTATGGGACTGTGTAATCGAAAAAATCGTCGAGCTTCCGGAAGCCGAATACAAGTATTTCAAATCCGCTCCACTCCGGGATATGCCCTTTATTGCCGAGAATACAGATCTCATGCACCGGGATGAAAATGGGGTATTCCACTGTCTGCTGGTGCTGGGTGAGGAATCATCTGACGGCATCCTGATCGAATCGGAGGGATACAATTACGCCCGGTTCTCCAGCTTCATGCCGGGAGCGCGTGAATTTGTAACCGCACGCTTGAACCAGCTGGCTGACCAAATCATCCGTGAGAGTACGCAAAATACCTCCAACGGAACATGGGCAGTTTACTTTGACGAGATACTGGAGCGGTATCATGTTCCCGTTTCGCATAATAACGGCGTTAGCACCATGCTCCAAAAAATCCTTGAAGCAAGGCCGGAGCTGGCGGAGCTTGGGCCGATGGAGAACGGCTTCGACATGGTTTTCTATCTGGATTATTGCCCGAATCTCGACAAAAACGAGATACCGGAACCCGAACCGCCTGTAATGCAGATGAATTTATAAAGGAGGAAATCACACTATGAGTACAACCGAATTAAAGATCCCCTTCCCTTCGGAGAGGCTGGACGCCCTCCGTTTTTTCATGGAGAAAAAGGATCAGACCGTAGAGCAGGAGCTGAGGGATTATCTCAACAAGACCTACGAGCGGCTGGTTCCTGCCAATGTCCGCGAGTATGTGGAAAGCCGTTTGGAGCCGGAAACGACTCAGGAACAGACAGCGGAAATCCAATCGGCTCCTGCTCCGAGAGAGCGTCAGCCTCGAACCTCCCGCCGACAGCGGGAACAGGCTGCGGCAGAAGCGCCTTCCGCTCCGGAGGCTCTGACAGAGGCTGAAACCCTCGCCGAGGAAGAAGCCCAGGGCATGACCATGAGCATGTAAACCGCAGAAAAGAAGGAGGTGATGATTATGATAAAGCTTGGTGTGGACAACGGAAACTACAACACCAAATCCTCGGAGGGGATGCTCTATGCCTCCGGGCATGCCGCAAGCGACAAAGAATTCATTGTACCAGAGATGCAGCTCTTTTTCGAGGGCAAGTATTATGCCGTCGGTGAGCGTCGTCTGCGTTTTCAACAGGATAAGACCAGGGAGCCGGATACATTTATTTTGACGCTCCCGGCAATTGCGGACGCTATGAAAAAGGCAGGGACAACCAATGCTGAAATCGCCCTTAGCGTAGGGTTGCCCATCGACAGCTACGGCACACAGAAGGAAGCCTTCAGGCGATATTTCCTGCGTGACAACATCTCGTTCCGTTTCGAGGGAGCTCTCTACCGCTGCCGAATTGCGGAATGCAAGGTGTTCGCGCAGGGACATGCGGCGCTGTGCAGGTATTATCCGCAGCTTAAGGATTACCGAAGCATAACGCTGGTGGACATCGGCGGTTATACGGTGGATATTCTTACGCTTCATGATTTCCGGCTTGACAGGTCGAGTTGTGCCAGTCTCCGCATGGGTACCATCACCCTATACAGCCGGATTCAGGATACGCTCCAGCGCAGTGACATTCTCCTGTCAGATGGGCTCATCACGGATGCTATACGCGGGGAGATCCAGCATACCGACAGCAAGTTGATTGGGGCTGTTGTAGAGCAGACCGTGACCGCCTATTGCAAGGAGCTGTTCAATGCGCTCCGTGAACGCGGATTGGATCTGCGGCTCCCCATAGTGTTTGCGGGCGGCGGCGCTGAGCTGCTGGAACCCAGGCTGCACGAAAACAGCCTGAATACGGTGGCGGTGCTAAACCGGTTCGCCAACGCGGACGGCTACAAGTTCCTGATGGGGTGAGCCTATGTCCGAGCGAAAAAGATATTATTTATCCTTCGATATGGACAACCCAAGGCACCGGGAGGCAGAGGCGCTGTTTGCACGGCAGGCCAGCAGACAGCGCACTGAATATGTGGTCAACAGCATTCTGACGGCACATCAGTCGGAAATTCTGGATCAGATTGTACGGCAAGCAATCAGGGACGAACTAAGAAATGCTGCGCCGCAGCTTCAACTCACACTGCCGGGGGAAACGGACACTGATGTTCAGCTGTCCGATCTGCCCGGCAGTCTGATCCATGCGTTGGAGGAATTGTAACCATGTTGGCTCACTTTCCTGTCTTCCTTTTACGGAGGAGTGGAAAATACACCAACATGGCTCACTTTTCCTCAAACAACAGCCTGTGCAGCAGGAGCAGCCAGCAGAGCCGGAGGAAACCCAAGATATGACAAGAGTATGTTGGAGGCGAACATGGAGAAAACGATCAAAGTGATAATGGTGGAACCGATGAAGGAACCCTATCCTGCTGAAGTTGAAAACACTTTGGAAGGATTGCAGAAGGCGGTTGGAGGATATATTGAAACGGTATATCTGGATGATTATGTTGTTCTGGTTTGCAATGAAGAGGGAAAGCTGATCGGGCTTCCTGGCAATCGTTCTCTTGGAAACGACATCATTGCCGGTACATTTTTTGTGGTTGGCAGCAATGATGATGGGGATTTTGTGTCGCTGACTGAGGATAAAATCCGGCAGTACAGTGATCGATTTCAAAAGACGGAAACCTTTACCCAGGAACAGGTGGAGAATGCTTCCGTTATATTTTCATTAGATTTTAGCAAATGAAAGGAGTAAAGCTGCATGAAAAAAGGTACTGTACAGATCAGCTTTGAAGCTGAAAAGCTTCGTGCCATACACCAGTACATGAAGGACGAAACAGAACTGCAGGCTGAACTGGATACATTGCTGCAGACACTGTATGAGACGCACGTTCCCGCTCCTGTCCGGGAGTACATCGAAGGTCTGGATAATAGCGTGATGGACGTCCCTAAACGCAGCACACGCCCGGCAGCTCCTGCAGGACATAGTAGTCCAGTTGCAGACAGCGATGAATAACAACCTGCAAACGGGATGTTACCGCCTGTGTGCCCCTGTGTCGCGTTTTGACGGCAGGGGTGGCATCGTAACACCTGTGGGCAGGATAATACCCCATGTTGAGGCTATGTAAAAGAATTCGGGGAAAGACGAAAACAATCTCGGTAGTATGCCTAATAACCACCAATTTGAGGGGTGAACCATGGGGTCGAAAACCATGCAGGTTAAAGGCAGGTGGTCGCTTTGCGACCTCCTGCCGCTTCACACCGCCCCGCAACGCGGGTCGGAGAGTTTGGACGGGTACACCTGAAATGGAGTTTGGTCACCCTTCAGGTGGTCAAAAGCTCCTAAAAGTTGGCTTAAACACAGAAGATACAGGCTTTTCCAGGGTACACCCGAAAGGTTGTTCCGGAAAATTTCAGTAAGGAGGACTCACTATGCAGGAGGAAACAAAGGACCGCATCCCGCTCTGGCTCTACCCCAGCACAATAGAATGTATGGATGCGCTTTTAGAAAAGGATAACTGCAAAAGCAGGAGCGAATTCATTGAAAAGGCCGTCCGGTTTTACAGCGGCTACATTTCGGCGGAGGATGGCATGAAGTTTTTGCCGACCGCCATCACCTCGGCTATGACAGGTATCGTCAACACCTTGGAAAACCGCATGGCGCGTCTCATCTTCAAGCTGGCGGTGGAGATGTCCATGATGATGAATATACTTGCTTCTACTGCTGAGGTTGATGAAAACACTCTGCGCCGATTACGCGGCAAGTGCGTGAACGACGTAAAGAAATCGGTGGGCTCTGTGACCTTCGAGGATGTTGCGAAATTCCAAAAGGGTGAATAACCATGCCGAGAATTATCTTCAAATGTCGGTACTTAAAAAAATCAGCGGTTCATCTTGAGAACCTTGTGGAGTATGTAGCGACGCGGGACGGCGTGGAGAAAATACCTGCCGTCTCCCGCGACAGTCCCGCCTCGCAGAAACAGAAAATGCTCATCAAAGATATCCTCGCTCAGTTTCCTGATACCGCGGATGTGTTCGAGTACGAGGACTATCTCAAACATCCAACTGCGGAAAATGCTTCGGAATTCATCAGCTCAGCACTGGATCAGAATCTGGATCAACTGTCCCATCAGGAGATCTATGTCAATTACATCGCTACCCGTCCCCGTGCTGAGAAGCTGGGGACCCATGGACTGTTTTCCGATGAGGAAACGCCGCTGGTGCTGTCAAAGGTGATGGAGGAAGTTGCCAAGCATACCGGAAATGTCTGGACTCCTATCATTTCTCTGCGGCGGGAGGATGCCGCCCGGCTTGGTTATGATAATGCAGCCGCATGGATGGCGCTAATCCGGAAACAGCGGAATATCTTTGCCGAGCAGATGAAGATTGCACCGGAAAACCTTCGCTGGTATGCGGCCTTTCATAACGAAGGGCATCATCCTCACTGCCACATGCTGGTGTACTCAGTGAATCCCCGTGAAGGGTATGTCACCAAGCCCGCCATCGAAAAGATGCGAAGCACCCTGGCTAGGGAGATCTTTCAACAGGATCTCATTCAGATTTATGCAGAGCAGACCGCACAGAGAAATACGCTTTATGAACAGAGCCATGAAGCCCTGAAAGAAATCATCGGCAGAATGAGCGGTGTGTGTGAAAGCGGTATCATTGAAAGTCTGCTCTCACATCTGGCAGAGCGTCTCAGGCATACATCCGGTAAAAAACAATACGGCTATCTCAAAGCACCCTTGAAGGCCATCGTGAATCAGGTCGTGGATGAGCTGGCAAAGGATGCGCGTGTGGCGGAGGCCTATGTAAAATGGTCAGAGCTTCGCAGCGAGGTGCTGCGCACATATACGGATAGGCTCCCCGATCCTGTTCCGTTATCGCAGCAGAAAGAATTTAAGAATATTAGGAATATGGTGATCGCAGAAGCAATGAACATTGGCGGTCACCATTTCACCTTTGAGGGGGATAACCCGGCAGACGAACTGCCTGAAGAAGCCGAAGAATTCATTTCCGTAATGCTGGGGGATGAATACATGCCGGTCACGGATGAAGCGCCGGAGGACTGTGAGGGTATACCGTTCTCAGCTTCGGAGGGTTCACCCCTCCAGGATTCGGATGAGACTGATTTCGGCAAATCGTACATCGAGTGGAGTGATCGATATATGAAGGCCCGTACCTTTCTCTATGGCAGCGATGAGGCGGAGCCTGACTTTGAGCGGGCTCTCCGCTTGTTTTTGGAGGAAGCCGAAGGCGGAAATGTTCTAGCCATGCATGACCTCGGCAGGATGTACGCTGATGGGCTCGGCGTGGATATGAATGCAGAAACCGCATTTGCCTGGTACGAAAAAGCCCTCTCAGCATTCCTGGACATTGAAGCAAATAAAGAAAGCCGGTATGTGGAATGCCGCATCGGTAAAATGCACGCGGCTGGGCTCGGTACGGAACAGGATTATGTGGAAGCGGCAGGATGGTTTGAAATGGCGGCTTCCCGAAATCACAAATATGCTCAATATTCTCTTGCCGGTCTGTACTGCCGGGGGCAGGGCGTGGAACAGGACTACGATATGGCGTTCCGGCTCTACGGTAAATCTGCCGCCCAGCGCGTTCCATATGCTAATTACGAGCTGGCGAAAATGTACCGGGAAGGTATCGGCACAGAGAAGGACGCCGAGGAAGCGGAGCTGAATTTTGAGAAAGCCTTTTATGGCTTTAAGCGTCTCGAGGAACAAAGCCATGCCGATAAACTCCAATACCGCCTTGGGCAGATGCTCTATACCGGAACTGGAACGGAAGAGGACCTGGATACGGCTATCGGATATTTTGAAAAAGCCGCTCGCCTCGGCAATGTCCATGCTCGGTATATGCTGGGCAGGGTTTATCTGGACGAGGACAGAGGACACAGAAATTCAGAGAAAGCTGTCCTGTGGCTGACCAAGGCTGCGGATAACGGCAGCAGCCCTGCTCAATTTGCCCTGGGCAAGCTCTATCGTGACGGCAGTCATGTGAATGTGGATATTGCAAAAGCGGTGGAGCTGTTCACGAAAGCAGCAGAGCAGAACAATTCATTCGCTCAGTATCACCTTGGAAAGCTCTTCATGCTGGGACAGGATGTACCCAAGGATGTAGAAACAGCTGTCGAATGGCTGACTATGTCCGCAGAACTGGGAAACCAGTACAGTCAGTATGCTCTTGGCAAGCTGTATCTTATGGGCAGGGATGTTCCCAGCGACCGGGAAGCCGCCATGCGCTGGCTTACGCTATCGGCTGAACAAGGCAACATTTATGCGGAGTTTTTCCTCAACCATCCGGATGCCTTCCGTGATCCTCCTCTCTTCCTGGCGGCAACAAGGCTTCTGCATCATCTGAGCCGGATATTCCAGGAGGAACAGAGAAAGCTTCTCAAAGCACCGGTGACGGAAGTGGACAGCAAGCTGCGCCGAAAAATCCGTGAGAAAAAGATCGCCCAAGGGCATGCCTGGGACGATCATGAACTCAAGCAAACAACCTATTAATACAAAGGAGGGTTTCCATGCAGATGCAATATCCAAAACAGCTCCGTAAAAAAGAACCGATTCCCGAAAAAATCAAACCGACATCATTCAAACCATCCGCTCACCGGCGGGTGGCTTTTTTTCGCCGGTGTAGTAAGCGTAAACGCTGACGAAGGGGGTAGTGGAGTATGGCATATATTCACTTTACAGACGAACAAAAACAACGGGCCAATTCAGTGGATTTGGTGGACTTCCTCCAACGGCAGGGCGAACAGCTCGTTCGCTCCGGCCGTGAGTGGCGCTGGAAACGCTTCGACAGCGTGACCGTGCTCGGCAGTCAGTGGTTCCGCCATTCCCGGAAAGAAGGCGGCCATGCCATCGACTTCTTACAGCAGTTCTATGACATGAGCTTTCCCGAAGCTGTAACGCTGCTCCTCGGCGGCGAGTCCGGTGTGGAATGGAACCAGACCTCCAAGAGTGCGCCGCCTCCGCGAAAATCCTTTGCGCTGCCGGAAGCCAATCAGGATATGCGCCGAGTGTTTGCCTATCTGATCAAGCAGCGCTTCATAGACCGGGAGGTACTGACGCACTTCGCCCATGAAAAGCTGATTTATGAGGACAAGGAATACCACAACGCTGTGTTTGTCGGACTGGATGAAAACGGCGTTCCCCGTCATGCTCACAAGCGCGGAACCTACACCCAGGGAGAGCCATACAAGGGCAATGAGGAAGGCAGTGATCCGAAATACAGCTTTCACTGGCTTGGAGAGAGCGTCGCACTTTATGTATTTGAGGCGCCGGTGGATATGCTGTCGTTCATCACCCTGAATAAAGATGGCTGGAAGCAGTACAGCTATGTCACGCTTGACGGTGTGTCGGAACACGCTATGCTCTGTCAGCTGGATACGAATCCACGGCTGAAAAATATTGTGCTGTGCCTGGACCATGACGAGGCAGGCATCGAAGCCAGCGGCCGCCTGAAGGATATTCTGCAGGAGAAGGGCTATGCGAATATTTCTGTATTTCAGTCACAGCACAAGGACTGGAACGAGGATCTGAAAGCCAGGCATGGCGTCGCTCCCATCCCGGCACGGGAGCATCCGAAGCTGGAGCTTCTGCCTAAGGTGTACGCAGAACTGTACGATTTGTGCAAAGCTCTTTCAGCGCATAAAGATATTGACTTCTTCCTCGCAGAGTGCGCCGAGACGGTGGAACCGCTTCTTGCCTCCGGCAAAACAGCGGCGCTGAATACGGAAGCTGTTCAGGATTGTCTGCAGTGTATGGCAGCGGGCGCACTGACAGCCATGCAAAGGCAGCTGCGCCAGATGGAACCGCCTGTGACAATAGAGCAGCTTATTCAAAAGCTGCAGAACAGCTACCGCCCCCATGAGGATCGGGGCTGGCTTCGTACCAAGGCGGAGCAGCTGCGCCAGGATGCCTCGGATATAAGCCGTCAGCTTCAGACATCCGGTATCCGCACGCTGGAGGATAAAGAAAAGCTCCTGTCCACCTATCAGCGTCTCGCAATGGACAGCGTCAAAACCGTGATGTTTGTTGAGCAGGAGCTGCCGTCAATGCTTCCGGCGCAGGAGCAGGCAGTAAATTTTTCGATGACCATGTAAAGGAGGGATCGAGTTGCAGACATCCCAAATCATAATTCTAACAGCCGCCGGACTGTCTATGTTCGGGGTTATCGGCTTGTTATCGCTCATAGCGCATTACTACACTTTAAACGGCATCAAGTCCAAAACTGTCGGCGACGGTCAGCACGGTACGGCTCGCTGGGCAAAAAAGCAGGAGATTAAAAAGACTTATACTGAAGTTCCCTACGAGCCGGAGAAATGGAGAAAGGGCGAAAGCCTTCCGAAAGCGCAAGGTCTGATAGTCGGCTGGAGGAAAGCATCGCTGTTTGACGGTACCGCCTCGAACGGATATGCGCTGGTGGACGATGACGATATCCACTGTCTGATGATCGGTGCCGCAGGTATCGGCAAGACCGCAAACTTTCTATATCCGAATCTGGAATACGCCTGCGCTTGCGGAATGAGCTTTGTGACTACCGATACAAAGGGAGACCTCTACCGCAATTATGCCGGGATCGCAAAAGAAAAGTACGGATATGATGTTGCTGTCATTGATCTGAGAAATCCCACCCGCTCGGACGGAAACAATCTCCTCCATCTGGTCAACCGATATATGGACGCATATCTCAATAATTCTCAGAATCTTGCGTTTAAAGCCAGAGCGGAGAAGTATGCTAAGATTAACGCAAAGACTATCATCAACTCCGGAGGTTTCGATACAGCAATGGCTGGACAAAATGCCTTCTTCTATGACGCAGCGGAAGGACTGCTGACATCCGTGATTCTGCTTATAGCGGAATACTGTGAACCGAAGCAAAGGCACATCGTATCCGTATTCAAGCTCATTCAGGATCTGCTTGCGCCCAGCGGCGTCAAGGGCAGGACTTTGTTTCAGCTGCTCCTTGCTCATCTGCCGGATGAGCACAAGACCAAGTGGTTCGCCGGGGCGGCACTCAATTCGGCGGAGCAGGCCATGCAGAGTGTCCTCTCCACTGCTCTATCCAGATTAAACGCTTTTCTGGATTCTGAGCTGGAGCAAATCCTGTGCTTTGACACGGCAATCGATGCGGAGAAGTTTTGTACAAACAAAAGTGCAATCTTCCTGGTAATGCCGGAGGAAGACAACACAAAGTATTTCATCATCAGCCTGATCGTCCAGCAACTTTACCGTGAAATCCTGTCAGTGGCTGACGAGCACGGAGGAAAGCTCCCCAACCGTGTGATGATGTTCCTCGACGAGATCGGAACCATCCCCAAAATCGAGTCGGCGGAGATGATGTTCTCTGCTTCCCGATCCCGTCGTGTGTCCATAGTAGCGATCATCCAGAGCTTTGCACAGCTGGAGAAAAACTATGGCCGCGAAGGCTCTGCCATCATCATAGACAACTGCCAGGATACCGTGTTCGGCGGCTTTGCTCCCAATAGCGAATCAGCGCAGATTTTATCAAAAGCCATGGGAAGCAAGACCGTCATGAGCGGCTCTGTCAGCCGGGGTAAAAACGATCCTTCGCAGAGTCTGCAGATGATTGAGCGCCCGCTGATGACGACGGACGAGCTGAAGTCCATGCCCAAGGGGCATTTTATTGTCACCAAGACGGGCGCCTACCCCATGCGTACCAAGCTAAAGCTATTTACGGAATGGGGCATAACCTTCGGCAAGCCTTATGAGATTGCTGAGAAATCGGCCCGAGAGGTGGAGTATGCTGACAGGTGCAGAGTAGAGGAAGAAATCATCCGCCGGCACTCTGCCTGCGTGGATGTGACGGAGGAAGCTGGTGCAGCCGCATCTGGCGGATTACTTCACTCACCGATTCAGGGGCCGGAAGCGTCGGTCAGGACAAAAGCGCCTGTTCGGATTGAATAGGAGTTGAAGCTGTGGGTTATTTTTCTTCTCTTTATTCCTCGGAGCTTCCGCATCGTGCCAGGGCTGTCTATATGTACCTTCATGACCGAGCAGATAAGGACGGCAAATGCTACCCGGCGATTGGTACTATCGCCAAGGAGTTAAAGTTGTCCCGAAGCACCGTCAAACGCGCCATAGCTGACCTTGAAAAAAGCGGCCGTCTGCACAAGGAGCAAAGATGGCGGGAGAACGGCGGCAAGAGCAGCAATCTGTATTATTTAGTGCAGACGAATTCGGACTGATAGGCTAAAAACGACCTTCCCCGCCGAGGGGAAGGTCTGTCTGCTTGTTGGACTATGGAAGGGTTCATGATGAACCGTGAAGGTGAGCTTATCACTCTAAGAAAATATAACGACAGAAAAAGAACAACAAATAATTTGCTAATGGGTTCCGATAATCGATGCTGAGTGTATTAGTAGGATTAGCGGAAGTTAACTTGAAAACAATTAATATGTTAATATCTCAACTTTCGCAGAGCGAAAGTTTACGTAAACCCTTGGTGCTAAAAGAAAAAAGTACTCTTTCAAAGAGAATCAGCCACTTTACTAGGGGAAAGTGGACTTTTCCAAAACGGGCAAACGTTACCGAACTATTGAAGGTAGCAGCAGTTGAGGCAAACTTGTTTGTTCCCAAAGCAATATTAAGGGGAATGCCTAAATGAAGAAGGGCCGGGAGAATGATGAGCCCACCGCCTCCAGCAATGGCGTCCACGACTGCTGCGAGAAAACTTAGCATACAAATAATAATAAGGTTAAGAAACATTGAAGTACCTCTCTTTAATTGACTTTTCCAATTTGCTCATTTAGAATCTATTAGGGTAATATGAGTAACTTATAAATTGGCATCAAATGTCGAATTGACGAGGTAAACCTTCGTTTTGATGGCGAGCTGGTAGTCATCGAATTAAGGTCCTTGAGTACATATTTATACTAAGAAGGAGAGCTTTATGAATAATAAAAATAATGGGGCAAATGAAGCCAACAAGAACATACTTGTCCTTGGCTGGGTGGCCTTCTTTGGTGGACTAAGTCAAGACATGATAATCCCGATTTTACCAACTTTTTATGCTCAAGTACTGGGTTTGAGTAAGGAAACGATCGGCCTTATCGAAGGCAGCGTTACCACTATTGTTAGCATTTTTAGGATACTATCTGGCGCAATATCCGATAAACTAGGAAAACGAAAGTCAATTGTTTTTATCGGATATTTTTTGTCCGCTATCGGCAGATTGCTGTTATCCATCAGTTATGGCTCATGGGGCACATTTGGTGTAAGAGCACTCGATGGGGTGGGAAAGGGGCTAAAGGACGCACCTCGTGATGCATTAGTTGCTCAATCAGCTAAAAAGAACAACATGGGATTGTCTTTTGGTTATCAGAGGATGCTGGATACATTAGGGTCATTTGTTGGTCCTCTAATTACTACGGGCTTATTAGTAGTTTTGAGTAAATATGCTGATGTTAAGAGGTATGGACTGATTTTCTTTTTTGCTGGTATAATGGCCTTTATAACCATAATATTAATAGGTTTATTAGTAAAAGAGAGAAAGGGTAGGGATGTAGGATTAAAGTTCAAATTTGATGCTTCACTACTCAAGGGCAAGTTTGCGTTGTTTTTTGTAGTTATGCTTCTTTTTACTTTGGGTAACAGTAGTGATGCATTCTTAATATTACGGGCAGAAAACGTAGGGATAAACCCCATTACTATTCCAATCATCATTGTTATATTTAATTTGTTTTATGCCTTATTGTCTGTACCTAGCGGAGTATTGTCGGATCGTATCGGGAGAGTGAATGTTATTAGGATAGGCTGGCTTATCTATGCTGGCACCTACCTGGGTTTTGCTCTGGCCAAACTTCCTTAGCAGATCTGGTTACTGTATGCTATATACGGGGTTTATTATTCTACAACCGAAGGGGTAGCCAAGTCCCTGGTTGCTCATTTGGTTGATGAAAATCAAAGGGGAACAGCCTTTGGATTGTATAATGCTTCTGTCGGATTATTAGCCCTTCCGGCTAGCGCCATAGCTGGCTACCTTTGGGATGCGGTGTCGCCCACTGCGCCGTTTTATTTCGGGGCAATTTGCGCCATTGCGGCAGTAGGTTTAATTACATTTCTCCGGATAGAATAACTATGGACAAAATTTCGGTTCTGGTCAAAAGTCAGACGAATTTTTTAAATCTTATTAGAACTTTTTCACGTAAATAGTAGTCCTTTTAAATGAGCACTTTTTTTGGAGTGTACATCTGTCTCATAAGGAGGAAAACAGGACTTGAATTCTTTTGATCTTTTTGGCTATCACCTGCTTAATCAATGGGCTGGGCATATTCCCATATTGGACAAATTGATGGCATTTATTGCCCAGTATGCACTTGAAGTTTATGCTGTACTCTTTCTTGTAGCATGGTTTACCTTGGCAAAAGTTGACTCGAAGCGTAGACATGGGCTCGTCGTTATGGGGGTATCTGGTATCCTGGCGCTAATCATAAATTTAATTATTGCTCATATTTGGTATCGCCCTCGGCCTTTTGTAACACTCGCACCAGGAACCTTTACCAAGCTCATTCCTCACTCGCCAGATGCCTCATTTCCAAGCGATCATGTATCCGGGAGTTTCGGCTTTGCTGCGGGTTCGTGGGGTAAAAGTAGCAAGTGGGTAAGCAAAAGCTTTACGATTTTTGCGATTCTAGTTGCAATTGCACGAGTTTATACTGGTGTTCACTGGCCTACCGATGTTCTAGGGTCTGCTCTCGTGGGTATCCTTAGTGCCAAGTTAGTTTGGAAAGTAAATTTTCTTTTGATACCGTTGACATGACTAGGGTTACGCCTATGCCGTTTTGGTCAATATCACAAATCTCTACTTCCTGAACAACAGTAAATTTACATATTCACGGGTGACTCTACTGTAGAAGCCTTCTAACTTTTTTGTCTAGCAGGAGGGATTTACTCTCTTATAGAGAATTATTGTATCTACGAGATATTAAATGGAAAAATGAAATATAGAATGGGAATTCTTTTTTAGCCGCAGCTTAGCGGTTTCCAAAAGCAGCTGGAACAGTGCTAACGTTTTTAAGCGAATTTACAAAAACCAATTACTCTCTTAAAGGTTTTCAGAATAAGAGTTTTTTCTTAATTCTTAAGGATACATCGAAAAAGTCGAGATATATTTAAATTATGATCCTACAGAAGTTCAATAACAAAGTCTTTAAAAGGGGCGGTATGGCTTATGGATCTTCTTGTTACTCCACTTATGAATATGATGGAAAAGAAACTGGATGTCTCTGCTCTACGGCAAAAAGTAATCGCTAATAATGTGGCCAATGTTGATACTCCAGGTTTTAAGGCATCACACGTTGAGTTTGAAGATATTCTCCAGCAAGCTATGAACAAAGATAATCTATCTCTGCACAAAACTGACCCTCGACACATCGATCCATCTCTAAACTTGCAGTCAGCCCAGGCTAGGGTAGTGATCGATAATACTACTACCCTTCGAAATGATGGAAATAACGTAGATATTGATAAAGAAATGTCCGACTTAGCAAAAAACGGAATAGACTATCAGGCTATTTCGCAAATTTTAGGTCAGAAATATTCAGGGAAAATTAAATTAATCACTGACTTGGGTAAAGCATAAAGAATTATAAATATATTGCAATCGAGTTGCCTACCTACTTGTCTTAACTGAAAGATACTGCTTCGAGATTCATGGGGGTAAAATTTGGTACAGGAGGCAATTGGAGTGCTTCGTGAGTGGGTGGTTGGGGGAATCGTTTCGCTTAAATAAATTACAGAAAGGCTCAGCAGTAAGAAAGCTTCTGAGCCTTTTTTAATACAGAAGCGGTCAGCGGAAATTGAATCTTTACCAAGGAAACATGGGCTCCATACAATCAGCGGTATTCCAATTACTTCATCAATACCAAATCACCCGCCGTTGCGCCTTGCTAAGCTCAAGAAGAACATGCGGATTGAAATAACCGTCTTGACAAAGCCTAGCCAGCAGTCGAGTGACGAAGAGACTGGTGCAGGAAATTTACAGTAGGGAGGACAACCGGATGCAGGTTTTTCTACCCGGAGCTGGAGGTTAAATTTCCCCGGCCACCTAGTGAACTGTGTTCCATCAGTGTTATCGCCCTATTCAGCTTTTCTCTTACAACGTCACCTCGCTTTGACCGAAAATCTTTTGGTACAAATCTTCTCCGAAAGCCGTCTGCAAGGGTTCACCTGGCACGACCTTAAAGGTTCGGTCGCCGTTCTCCAGCCGCTGTGCCCGTAAATACTGCGTCTCATTGTCGCCAAGGAATGTGGCGGCGTAGGTGTATAGATGTGTCACCGAAAAGACCTCCACGCCGTTTTCGATAAGCGCTTGAGTGATTTGACGGCAAATCTCTGAGCCCTCGCGTTCGTTCGTGGCAGCAAAGGACTCGTTGAACAGCATCAGCGCGCCATCTTCTAAATGGTCGGCAAGCTCGTTCATGCGGTCAAGTTCCTCGTCCAACTTACCGCTTTTCATGGTGGTATCTTCCTCCTTTTTGAAGTGGGAGTATACACCGCAGCGAATGGGCGCGGAAAATCTGTCCGCTCCCACGAACATCCCGCTTTGCGCCATAAGCTGGGCCTGACCCAAGCTCCGCAGAAATGTGGATTTTCCGCCCTGATTAGCTCCGGTGATAACGTACAGCCGCATACCGGTGGCATCCAGTTCGTTACCAACAACGGCGGCATTTTTCGTTAGCGCGAGGCTTACGTCGTATAGTCCTCGCCATGAACGGTCATCTCTGCCCAAAGGAAGCAGGCTTGGAACGCAGATCGGCATACCTAAAGCCCGCAGGCTGTCAGCTAGATTGAGGCATCCAACATAGAATGCCAATTCGCCCCGCAGCATAGCGAAGAAACCCTCCAGATAATCGGCGGCCTGCGCCAGCGTGTTTGCCGCCTCATTGATTGCGCGGTCACGGCGTTTGCCAAGGTCTGTGGCCCCAGCATCGTCGCGGGGTGCGATCGTAAAGGACCGAGAGAAATGCCATCGTCGCCAAAAGCCCTTGCGGTTTTTCCGGCGTAGGACATAGCCGACACCCTGTATATAGTTTCCAAGCGTGGCGCTGACCAGCGTACCGTCCCTGTCCTCCAGGTCGTCCAAATGGGCGCGTACCTCGGCAAAATAGTTGTCATCCAACTCCCGCTGGAGCATGGTAAGCAGATTCTGAAACCCTTCCGACTGGAAGTTGGATAGATTTCTGTCTGCGATAAGACGCAGCTCCCTAAGCATTTCGGAATATATCTTCAAAAGTCCAACTGAGCTGGAAAGGGTGCTGGAGAGATTTACGGAAGACAGCCAGTGCCACGAGCTTCTTTTTTTCTTTTCCGTCTCGACGGTTAAAACATAGAGTTGCCGAACGGTGTCGGGGTTTTGGAGTGTATCAGATAGGTTCTTTTGGCGGTATTCGATTTCTTCCGTAGATTGCAGCGGTTGAAACAATGCGGCTTCACAGGCGTCGTAGATTGTCTTATCTTCTTGTGCCATTTTCTCCAGCATGCGTTTTAACCCAAGATCGGCAGTGAGCGTCTCCTTGCCAAAGCAGGGCTTGGCCTTGATAATAAAGTCCCTGTCGCGAAACATCAAATATGCTTTCATCGTTTAAGCCTCCTACTAAGTTGTTCGTAGGTCAGGCCGTGTTTCCCGGCGATATACATAGCGAAGGCAAGGCCATCGGGCGGTTTCCTGATTATTTTATAAGTCCTCTGAGCCGGATCATCTTCCTTAACCGTACTCATCATGCTGATCGTATCTGCACCATGGGAAGCAAGTTCATCAAGAAAAGTCACGACCACCGTGGGAGCTCTCAGAGCCGAGATAGCATCCATCATATGCCCGCCGAGGGAAAGCGCGTCAGAAAGTGTTGTGGAGGAAAAAATCTCATTAACGATGATCACGCTCCGGCTCGTGGCTTTTTCAAGAAGTTCATGAAGCCTTATAAGATCGTCCTGTAATTTCCCGTTCAATGTAGACAAATCTTCCTCCCGTCCAAAATGGGTAAGAATATTGTCGAACAGGTATAGAGCCGCCTCGCGGCCTGGTACGCACAGGCCAAGTGAGGAAAGATAATGTATCTGACCGAAGGCGCGAGCAAAGGTGGTCTTGCCGCCTTGATTGGGACCGGTAATGACGATGATATGCTCCGGAGCGTTTAACATGAAGTCATTGGTTACAGTCTTTTCCCGGGTACTGGCGGCTAGCGCGAGATCGAACCCTTCTAAATCATAAAGGTGCTCTGCCGAATCACAAAGCTTTGGATAATTAAACGGTAGACCAGCCCCTTGAAGCGGTCGGACATAATCGAGCCAGGTAAGGTAAAACTGTATCTCCCGGGAAAAACGTAAAATAGTTTCGTTGTCGAAGTGAAAGTACTTGGAACAAAAGTTATTGAGGTCTGCAAAAATATCCTTGTAGAGATCTGCCACCATACTTAGTACGGCGGCCTCCACATGAGCGGCGTAAGGTTCCTCCGGGAGCTTTTGCCGGTAGTCCTTCACATCACCCTGCCTGAATTTTTCAAAGGTTGCGAGTATCTGTTTAGAGTGGTCGACCTGTTCCTCATATTTACGGACACGAATCGTTCCGTTTTTAATAAGCATGCAGTATTCCACCATGGAGAGTTCCTCACGAAGCCGCTTCAAATGGCTGCGAAGCCCTGTGTAGTATTCCGACATACAGTAAGTTGAGAGATATTGTGCGAAAGCACTAAGCCCCATAGAGCGTAGAGTCCGTTTAAAAAGCCCTTCTGAGAGCGCGGAAATCGTGAGGCAATACCTGTCTGCGTAGTCCAGCATCCGTCCGCGCACCAGATAGTTGTTCTCATAGCGACTGTCTGAGGTCAGCGAAGTCCTGATACTGACCATGTTCCTGCCCAGATCGTAAATAATTTTGGAAAATTCGGTAAACAGGGTACGGAGTTCATCATTCTCCAGCTCTCGCATTATATCCTGCCGATAGAGAATGACCTCTGGGTCATGCAACGTGGTGTGGAAGAAACTATCCAGATCAAATTCCTTTTTTGCTTTCAGAATTGGTGCGAAGATTTGATCGAGGTTCAAGTCCTTGAAGCAGGACGGCGCGTCGGTTTGTCGCGGTTCCTCGTGTTGTTCCTGTGCTGGAAATAGGATACTGTAAAACATTTAAAATCCCTCCCCCAAAGTCAAAAAAGCCGATACTTCTGCCTAAAACAGAAGTCATCAGCTTTGTAAGCGGTTCCGGCATAGCCGTGGGAGGACTTCTTTCCCTAAAGTAATTATAGCAAAAATACAATCTTCTTTTCAATATCATTAATTTCTGTTGAAATTCTATCCATAATAGATTAGACAGTATTTAAATTAATGGGAATGAAGTTTCCTAAGATTTGCCGAAATGCTGGCGAAAGGCTCCTACATCTCAGAAGTTTAGTATTTACAGCGGAAGTCCATATTCACAGACATGGACATGGCATCTATGATTTTTAGATTTTCTAACAGTTCTGAGATGAATTTTCTGAGGTTAAAATCTCAATTACAGAGAACATTTGTTTATTCAGTCGTGCGGTTCATTGTAGTTTTTGGCATTTGATTAGCATACTTTTTTGTATACGTCCATGGAATTGATGCATACATTGCAGCACAATCGGCTAACTCACTCTTCCATGTCCTTTCATTAAAGGAGTTTGTTTGATTTTTATGTCCAGGACCAAAACCTATACAGGGAATACCATAATGGCCCATAATCACGGCCCCATTGGTTGGAAAAGTCCACTTACCGGCATAAGGTTTTTCATCAAAAAGTCCAAGATAGGCATCTTTCAACGTTAAATATATTGGATGCTCTTCTTCGATTATCCATGCGGAAAAATAGGCTTCAGGTGGGTAGATTAACTTAGTGTACAAAGACTTCGTGTCCGAAGATATCTCAACGTCTTCTTGGGCAGCTTTTACCGAGGGCAAATTTTTAATCTGATTAAGAGCATTTTCTGGATTTTCCCCAACGGTCAAGAAGCGATCAATAAAAATCCAACAGCTATCGGTAATGGAACTGTTTGAAGGTGTGGTGCTGAAAATTTGCGATATGGTAAGATTTCCTTTCCCCAAGAAAGAATGATCGATTAAGTTTTCATTCAAAGCACGCAGATCGTGCAAAACTTCAGCCATTTTATAAATTGCGTTATCACCACTTACTGAGGTGGAATCTTGACAATGGATACCCTTGGTTGTAACTTTGATTGTCATTCGCCCGCGATGACCGAGGTGGATTTTACCTCCCGTCGGTTCTGTCAAAACGACAAATTCAGGACGAAGGTTACCCTCAGCGATAATGTAGCGCCATGAGAGACCGTCACATTCACCTTCTTTTACGGATCCCACGACAACAAAGGTGTAATCCTCATCTAAATTAAGGTCTTTAATAATTTTGCCAGCATAAACTAGCGATGCCATTCCACCTTCCTGACCACTTCCTCCTAACCCATTAATGACTCCGTCTTGATCATCATCACCACATTGGTAGGGGTCATGACTCCAAAGTTCGTCAATACTAGAATGTCTAGTGTCGATATGAGCGTCCAGGGCAATTAAGTGTTGACCGGTTCCGATGTATCCTAAGATGTTACCCATGGGATCAATCGTTATCTTGTCAAAACCGACTTTTTCCATCTCATTTTTGATGCGTAGAATAAGCTGTTCTTCATGATTATTTTGCCGAGAAATATTAATCATATCCGATAAAAACTTTATCATTTTTGGTTCGTACGTTTTAGAGAGTTTTTTAACTTGAGAGTAATCCATGGCTTAACAAACCGCCTTTCTTCCTGGTGTTAATTTCTTTGTTATTTCGGCAAACAAAAAGGCTCCTACCAGCCTTTCAAGGCAAGGTAGGAGCCATTAGCCGAACTGGTATAACAGAAAGTTAAACCAGTTAAAGCAACAGCGAGCCCCATCGCTATTTATTGTCCTTCTGTTAGTGTACTTTTATTTTCGTAGAAAATCAATGCTTTGCGCTATTCCAAAATATACATTTTTGTTTTCAGGAAATCAAAAATATTATAAATACAATGTCTATATAGAAATTTTACCACCTTAGAAAAGCTGAAATTTAAGAACGGAGTTTTAATAAGTGCCGCCTTGGGAAAAGGAAATAAAGGTACAAGTTACATCCTTAGAAAACCTTACAAAGAACAAACTTGGTTGGAACGAATCATGGCAACAGGACACTCTGATTATAAAATTACAATGGCTGAACGCGACGAAAGCGGTGCTAAAGCCTTTTCAGAGTTGAAAGTCAGAGGGATCAACCTTGTGGCCAACGCACTTGCTCAATCCAGGATTATATCCTTAGTTTTTTCAAGATGCTGAGGACAGAATTGGCCTTTTATGTTGGATGTTTGAATTTGCACGAGAGACTCACGTTGATAGGGGAGCCGAATACTTTTCCATTGCCCGCTGAGTCCATCGAGCGGAAACATTCTTTAAAAGGATTATACGATATCTGTTTAGCTTTAAACAAAGCGCAGAAAATTGTGGAAAACGAAGTTACGGCAGATAACAAAGAGCTTGTTATGATTACTGGTGCCAATCAGGGCGGAAATCCACCTTTTTGCGAAGCATCGGCTTATCTAAAGTAATGAAGCAATGCGGTCTGTTTGTTCCGGCTGATTTGTTTTGTGCTAATATATGTGATGGACTTTTTACACACTTTAAACGGGAAGAAGACACCACTATGAAAAGCGGGAAATTTGATTAAGAACTTAACAGAATGAGTGAAATTGTTGACAAAATCAAGCCCAACTCGATGATTCTTTTTAATGAATCATTTGCTGCCACTAATGAAAGAGAAGGTTCAGAAATTGCTCGACAGATAACCAAAGCATTATTACAGAAAAAGATAAAGATTCTCTTCGTAACACATATGTATGACTTTGCTCGCAGCTTATTTGATCAAATAAATAATAATGCCATCTTTTTGCATGCAGAAAGACACAACGATGGAGAAAGAACATTTTAATTAATTGAAAGTGAGCCATTAGCGACAAGTTTTGGTGAAGATCTATACCAAAGGATTTTTAGAACTTAGCAATAAAATAGAACGAATAATAACTCCCGACTGAATGAGAGTTATTTAATTATTTATAGTTTTATGTATCGCATAATATTTCTTTTTTATGATAATAGTAATATCGAGTTAAGTTATAAGAATAGTAATTTCGAGGTGAATCCAAATGTTAAAAAAACGAACGTTTTTAATCATGAAATTAAGTGTTTTGTTTTTACTAACAGGTTTAAGCTCTTTACTTTTGTTAAAGCTCTATCCTCAAGAGTCCAAATGTTTCAATATATCTGGGGTTCAAAATAGTCCGATTGTAAATATACTACCTTTATTGACGCCTATATTCGATAATAGAAATACATGGAGCGTTCCTACTATTTCAATTCATGTTAATAATAACTCCGTAAAAGAAGAAAAGATAGATCATGCTGTGCTTATGGGGCAGTTTATAGTTGGAAAGTCTACAATAGAATTACCTAATCCCAAAGGACAAAATATTTATAAAATCTCGGCAAGAGGGGGAAAAGTTCTTTTATCCCACCGCGCTTACAATCCTGACGGGCACAATTGGTCTTACCCCCCAGGAAATAATCAATTGCAATACATAAGTATCACCGGAGAAACTCCCAATACCTATGACATACAGATTAATGAGAGTTATGGAAAATTGGACAAAGTTTATTTGACAAATCCTAATCTATGGGGATCGGTAAATATTGAGTACTCAGTACAAAAAGCTTCATAAAGCTAAACATGTACTTAGGAAGGATGCCTATAAAAAGTATGATACTATTATGGGGACTCTTATCAATTAGTACTATAGTTACATTTTTGGTGTTGTTAATATTAGTACGATTCATTGGAAGTACACAATTGACACAATTGACTTTTTTTAATTGGGTAGCAGGAGCGGCTATGGGAAATCTTGCAGCCAATATGATTGCGGCGCGAACTATTCAGGATTGGTTTTTCTCATGTTATACTCTTATACTATTTTCAATAGTTGCAGTCTTAGCGGCAATACTTGCTCTTAAATACCGGCTATTCCGCAGAATCGCCAATGGCGAACCGATTGTGCTTATCCATAAAGGAATTATGTTTAGAGAAAACCTGAGAAAAACAAAGGTAAATCTTGATGTTCTAATGATGTTACTGCGGGAAAAAGGTTATTTTTCTTATTCAGATATTGAATATGCTATTTTAGAGCCAACAGGAAACTTAAGCATTCTTCCCAAACAAGAAAACCAATCAGTTTCTAAAATCGATCTAGTAGAGGGGCCTGATCTTTCGCCGGAAGGACAAGGCCCCTTTGTAGAAATTATTATCGATGGGGAAATAGATAATGATAAATTAAAGAGCACAAAGCATGATGAAACATGGTTGCAAGAACAACTTAAAAAAATAGGTGCTAACTCTTTAGAGGATGTTTTATATTTAGCGGTAAATTCACAAGGCGAGGTTATTGCAGATTTACATAGAAGGGAACCTAGGAAAGGAATCTAAAAGATAATAGTAATATTTTAAAGATTAAGGATTTAAAGATCGGTACTTTGTAATACTCTGATAGAAAACTGCAAAAGCAACTACTGCTAATAGTTCAATAAGAACGATATAACCCGTTAAGAAAGGAATAGAGTATTGATATAAAAATCCCATGGCAACCCCACTGATCAGTAGGGCTAACCCGTAAATTGTATTAAAAATCCCGTAAGCTTTTCCACGATTGTTAATGGTTGTTATATCGGCAATGGCTGCACGCATAATAGTTTCCTGAGTGCCAGTAACTGCTCCCCAAAGCACAACTGCAATTATCACCCAAAGAGAGCTTTGAGAAAAACCTAAAAATCCTATTGGTAAAGTTAGAATCGGTACTACCATTAAAGCCCCAAATCCCACTTTGTCATAAGTTTTCCCGATTATAAGCGCCGTGATTGCAGCAATTGCCATAGCCACAGCATATAACGTAGGTATTTGTGCTTCAGGGATAACCTTTTGAACTTGTAAATGATAGGAAATGATCTGGTAATTAGCAAATCCCATGACACTGACGAACGTAAAAACAGCATATACCCAAAATATTTTAGGAAGGGACTCCTGGGAGTTGGTTAATGACTTAGCGGATTTTGCGTCAGACAAGTTTTCCTCCAATATTTTGGGTTCTGGAACTTTATGCCGAACATAGAAGGCGATAACGATGGTTAATATTGCCGGAACCCACATCACTGTAAAACCTTGCTTGAATCCGCCCGTTATAGCAAGAGAGGTTGTGAAGATAAGAGGGCCAATAAATGCTCCCATCTGGTCAAGGGCTTCATGAAGCCCAAAACCTAAACCTGTTCCCACCTGTTTTGTAGCGTGGGAAAGCATAGTATCTTTGCCAGGGCTACGGATTGCTTTACCTGAACGTTCAATAATGATCAATAAAGCAGCTAATTGCCATTTTCCGGCAATTGCTAAAAGGGGAACCGTAATAAGCATTCCGTAACCAAGAATGGTAATGAACCAGTATTTTTGAGTACGGTCAATAAAATAACCGGAAACAAGTCTTAAAGCATAGCCTAGGAATCCGCCGAGACCGGTGATAATTCCAACTGCACTGGCACTAGCGCCTAAATATCCAAGATAGGGACCATAGACGCTCTGTGCTCCTTCGTAGGTTATATCTCCGAAAGCACTTATTACTCCAAAGAGAAGAATAAATTGAATAGCGAGTTTCTTCTTGTTAATCGGTTCAAGGGATTTTCCACTTGAGATTCTCATACAATCACTTCCGTTCGCGTAAAACTTTGACATTAATATTTAGAAGGGATGGAGGTCTTTGTTTTGCTTAAATCCCTGCATCCCTTCTGAAAAGCAAGGTATTCAAAGTAAGTTATAGTACTTTAAATTCCGCAACAATAGGATAATGGTCGGAGGCATAATCGGAAATAGAATCTTTGATAACATGATAGGAAGTTGCAAAACGTGAAAGAGCCTGGGTCGTTAGAATATAATCTGACCTAAATGGGACAAATTCTGTTCCAATGAATTCTTTAGCAGGAACCGTGGCTTCGTTATGTTTTTTTAATAAATAGGCAATATCAATATATCCTGCTTGGTACAATGTTTCTAAGGTGGTTTTGTCAACTTCTTTTCCATTAGGGGTTACATATCGGGTTCTAAAATGTGTTGGTAAATCATCGAGACCAATGGGATCTTCGTTATACGGCGATACTGAGTTAAAATCTCCGGCAACTAGGGCGTATTCATCTGCTGCAGCGTAGTTTGTTAAGTAATAAGCTTCTCTTAACCGAACGTGAGGGCCGAAGGGGCAAAGGTGAGCACTTATAACAGTAATCGCTTTATTAAAACCAGGAACCTTTAGTTTTAGAATGCCTATAGCATGGTGAAAGTGTTCGGAGTCTATATCAAAAGCAATTGGTTTAAAGTCAGGATTAATAAAAATTCCTGTATTTTGACCCGTATGAGGAGCAACGGCAATAAAACCACGCATGTTTATTTCAGCTTCCATTTGAAAGAGCAGTTGCCCGCCTTGGTGGTGAAAATTCTTTGCTTCCTGAATTAATAAGATATCGGGCCTTACGGTATTAATAAGGGTTGCTTGGGCTTTAAATCTAAGATCAACAGTTTCGTCAAATCCACCAAATAAAGTGTTATAGGACATTACTTTCATAAATTACCCCCCAATTCTGTGGTATTAATAAATCCTCTAATTTAGATCTTTGAGAAGTCTTTATGCATAACAAGAACACCACCTTTTACGCAACGACCGTTGCATTTTTACTTAAGATATCATACACTATATTTAATTACAACTGTTATTTTCAATAATATTATTGGCTCAAAATGATCTAAACTATCGCTTACTTAACAGGAGGATATTAATCAATCTGAAAGGTGGGAAAAGTATGAACACTTTATCTGTGAAATCCAAAGCTGTTAAATTTGTCCTGCTGATTGGCATCATGAGCTTTTTTGCGGATTTTACCTACGAAGGCTCGCGGGGAATCATCGGACCCTATTTCGCCTTACTTGGTGCCAGCGCGTTTACAGTTGCTCTTATTACCGGATTTGGCGAATTTCTAGGGTATGCTTGGCGACTTGTTTCGGGAAGTTTGGCTGACAAGACTGGAAAGTTCTGGCCTATTACGATTTTTGGCTATATTGTCCAGATGGCTTCTGTGCCCCTGCTCGCTTTGGCTGGGAGTTGGCAGATGGCAGCCGTGCTTGTAATTTTGGAGCGATTTGGCAGGGCAACTCGCAACCCACCTCGTGATGTTATGCTCTCCCATGCCGCTAAGGAGATGGGGTATGGCTGGGCTTTTGGAGTACATGAAGCTTTAGACCAATTCGGAGCCTTGTTCGGTCCCTTGTTAGCCGCCGGTATTCTGGCCTGGCGCGGCGATTATCGGCTCGCCTTTGCCATGATGCTGATTCCAGCGCTGGTTATGCTTTCTCTTCTGGCTGTCGCGCGCTGGACTTATCCTCATCCAGAGGACATGGATAGTACCCCAAATAATATTGAGACAAAGGGGCTTCCACGTGTCTTTTGGCTCTATCTTGCCGGAGCAATTCTTGTTGCCGTCGGATTTGCCGATTTCCCTTTTATGGCTTATCACTTCCAGAAGATGTCGATCGTATCTACTTCTATGATTCCGGTCTTCTACGCTGTGGCGATGGGGGTCAGTGGAGTAGGCTCGTTACTCTTTGGACGCCTCTTTGACCGTTATGGCCTTGGAATCCTAGTCCCTTTAACGATCTTCTCGGCCTTGTTTGCTCCCCTGGTGTTCCTAGGAGGTTTCTGGGCTGCACTTGTCGGAATTGCGCTCTGGGGTCTAGGTATGGGCGTCCATGAATCGATTATTCCTGCAGCGGTAGCTATTATGGTGTCCGTTCAGCGACGCGGTTCGGCGTACGGCCTTTTTACGGCCGGTTATGGAATCTTCTGGTTTCTGGGGAGTATACTGATTGGCCTCCTTTATACCGTGTCTCTGCCATTATTAATTGGTTTCTGCCTGATTACAGAATTTGCGGCCATTCCCTTTTTTCTTTTAGCTAAACGACAGATAGGTAGTTATCTCCCGAAATAACAGTTAAAACACTTAATCAAGCCTCGAATAACCAAATCTTACCGGTCATTTATCTCAATATCGTCGACGTCAACAGCATCTTTACTCACTACAACTACTCCTGTTTCCCCTTTAAGTTCAGGATCATGAATCAAGGTATAGGGTTTTCCTATTTGTCGGGCGAGTTGAATATATTTATCGGTAAATTGAGGGCTTAATTCGCCATCGATAAGCATTTTTTCTGCCTGAGGATGTTTCAATGCATCCTCAATTTCAGAATATATAAAAGTTTGAGCGGCCTGTTTTTTAGTTAGACATTTGATAATACGTTCCCGAAATTCTCCAAGATACTGTATTTTCTCGCTGTGTTTCAATTCCGGTGTTCCATGCATTCCAACCAATAATCTTTGTTCTATCTTGTCCTTCGTACCCCAGGCGTGTAAAGTATCGGCTTGTATATCTGATTCCATTGATTGATCTCCTTGTCGTGTTTCTGCTACAACCTATCGTTACCTTTTATAAAAAAACAATACCCATGAGGCATTGATGAGTCTCATGGGCCTGTCCTACTTGCTGTAGGAATATGCGGGATTTTTAGATTTATGTTGAAGTTCTTATAAATAAGTCATTAGGAACTATTTGTTTTCTGAAGAGACGTTTGTGCCCGATTAACATTGAATTTTACCTTGTATTTTTTTATATTAAACGGTAGAATAAAAAAGAAAAATTTTAGGTGATGGGGCTCACCGAATGCTGGAATGCTAATGGCTCCTACCGGACTGAAATATCCGGTAGGAGCTTGTTCATTTTTAGGAGGCATGATTCACAGATGATTGTTATATTTTAATGGCGAAATGAGACTAATCAATGATTACCCCATTACAGATTGTTGACTTCGTTAATGTTAGGGAGAGAGGAGAAACTATTATGCGAGAAAAAGTTTCCAGTTGCGCTATTCACGGTCCTGCCCCGATTCCTCAAGAAGGTGGATGGACTAAGGCCTTAGAAATTAAAGACCTAAATGGCCTTACCCATGGCATAGGGGCTTGTGCTCCCCAACAAGGGGCTTGTAAACTAACCTTAAACGTGAAACATGGGATTATTCAAGAAGCCTTGGTTGAAACCATTGGTTGTTCCGGTATGACGCAAAGCGCTGCTATGGCAGGAGAAATTCTCCCCGGCAAAACTCTGCTGGAAGCCTTAAACACGGATTTGGTATGTGACGCAATTAATGTAGCGATGCGTGAACTCTTTTTACAACTGGCTTATGGAAGAAGCCAAACCGCTTTCTCTTTGGGTGGGATTCCGGTTGGGGAAGGTTCCGAGGAGTTAGGTAAATTTATGCGTTCACAAGTAGGCACCATTTATAGTTCAAGGCAATATGGTCCCCGTTATTTGGAATTGACAGAAGGATATGTCATGGAGCTAGGCTTAGATGCTGACGAAGAAATTATCGGCTATAAGTACGTTAACCTAGGAAAAATGATGGCATTAATCCGTGACGGCTTAACACCCGATAGTGCTTATGAGAAAGCTACGGATGTATATGGCAGATTTCGTGAAGCTGTTACAATAATTGATCCGAGAAAAGCTTAAGGGGGTATATTCGTGTTTTCTGGATATGAACATCGTCAACTAGGAATCGGTCAAGTGCTCAAACTACTGGAAATGAGAGATCTTGGAGAAGTGAAAAATTATACCCTTGAACAAGGGGTTGATGTTGAACAAACCATACGGGAGATACAACCTATAGCTTTCGACAATGCGATTTGGGCGTTTACGCTTGGAACGGCACTTGCCCTGAAAGCTGGAGACTCAAATGCTACAAAAACCGCACGCTTGATTGGGAAAGGTTTACAAGCATTTACCATTCCAGGATCTATTGCTCACCAAAGAGAAGTTGGCCTGGGACATGGACACCTAGCTGCAATGCTATTAGATGAGCAGACGAAGGTTTTTGCGTTTGTAGCAGGACATGAATCATTTGCGGCAGCTGAAGGGGCCTTGGGCGTATCCAAATATGCTGATTTGGCGCGTAAGGAACCCTTAGAGGTTGTTTTGATTGGTCTTGGAAAAGACGCAGCGAAGATTATCGCGAGGATGACTGGATTTACTTATGTTCAAACGGACTATGATTTTCCCAAAAATGAACTGATTGTCATGAATGAGAAACACTATTCTACGGATAAACGACAAGCTGTAAAAGTCTTCGGCGCTAACTCGGTGGATGAAGGGGTAGCCATTATGAAAGCTCGAAGAGTCAATGTATCTATTACCGGAAACTCAACGAATCCCACGCGCTTTCAACATCCGGTTGTAGGAACGTTTAAAAAATGGGCTATAGAAAATCATCATTCTTTTTTCTCAGTAGCTTCCGGAGGTGGTACTGGCAGAACCCTGCATCCTGATAATATGGCAGCAGGTCCCGCCTCGTACGGTTTTACCGATACACTTGGTCGGATGCATTCGGATGCTCAGTTTGCGGGGTCAAGTTCTGTTCCAGCGCATGTTGACATGATGGGCTTTATCGGTATGGGGAACAATCCGATCGTCGGCGCTTGCGTAGCTCTTGCTGTACAAACCGCTAAGGTTAACGAGGAAATGTAGACTTCTTTTTTAAAAACACGGCCGAGGGACTTAACACTACTGTCCCTCGGCATTGAAAACATGCTGGGCAAACTCTTCTAACATCTGTTCGCAGATAAGGAGTTGTTTTTCCGCATCAGCAAGTAACGGTGCACCAAAAAAGTCCAATTTCCTTATTTTTTCTAACCAACCCTTTTGCTTTTTAAGGTCTTCATCGTTTTCTTGAAGCTCAGCATAGGTGAAATGCTTATTTTCAGTTTCTTTGATTATTTCTGCTCTATAATCAGCGCATTTATCTAAAAACTCCTGGTATTGATCATTTCTTTCTTCATTGAAGCGTGTAATAATATTGTCTTCTTCTTTTTTATCAAGTCCAACTGTTTCAAGTAATAGTGTCTCACCCCCAATACTTATAATCTCGTTTTGGATAATTTTAAATTGCCGTTGATGTTCATCATTTTTAGGAAGCATACAAACACCATTTTGAATATAAATAGCACCACAATTTTTAATCTTGCGCCATATAGAAACCCTTTTACTGGAAGGCTCGGGCGGAACTTTGTATGATAATAATAGCCATTCCTCCATAACTAAAGCCATCGTCCTTTCTGTAACTATCGTTGCATATAAATTTAAATTATCATATACTTTATCTAATTGCAATTATCGTTAATCTAAATTTACAATCCGCATCTTGAAGTAATTCTCAATAAAATAACTTTATTCATCTTGGTTATATCATTAACGTAAATAATAATTAAGAAAGAAGGAAGGAACTTAGATTGAGAAGTGATATCGTTAAAAAGGGTTCTACTAGAACTGCTCATCGGGCTCTATTCTATGCCATGGGGTATTCTCCGGAAGACTTGGAGAAACCATTGATTGGTATTGTAAATTCGTTTAACGACATTATTCCAGGGCATATTCATTTGCGCGATATAACCGAGGCCGTCAAGTTAGGAGTAGCCTCCGGCGGAGGTACTCCTGTTGAATTTCCGTCTATAGGGATCTGCGATGGAATTGCAATGGGGCATGATGGTATGAGGTATCCATTAGCAAGTCGAGAATTAATCGCTGATTCGATTGAGGCTATGGCATCTGCTCATGGCTTTGATGGCCTGGTAATGATACCTAATTGTGACAAAATTATTCCCGGAATGCTGATGTCTGCTGCTCGTCTAAATATCCCTACTGTCGTAGTGAGCGGAGGACCAATGCTGGCCGGGCGCTATCAAGGACAAGATATTAGCGTCAGTAATATGTTTGAAGCGGCCGGAAAGTTTGAAGCCGGTAAGATTACCGAGGAAGATTTGCAATCCATGGAAATGGCTGCGTGTCCAGGCTGTGGTTCGTGTGCAGGGCTATTCACTGCGAACACGATGAACTGTTTAACAGAGGCTTTAGGTATGGGTTTACCAGGTAACGGAACGATCCCGGCTGCTTATACAGGTGCCCGCAGAATGTTAGCTAAAAAAGCTGGGGCCTTAGCGGTTGAGTTAGTACGGAAAGACTTAAAACCATGTGATATTTTAACGAAACAGTCTTTTGAAAATGCTATCGCTGTCGATATGGGGATCGGCGGCTCCTCAAATAGCGTTTTGCATTTGACAGCTATAGCCTATGAGGCTGGAATTAATCTTCCTCTGAGTCTATTTGAAGAAATTAGTTCTAAAGTAACCTATATCGTAAAATTAAGTCCCGGCGGAACCCACCATTTGCAAGATCTCAATGAAGCGGGCGGAATACCTGCTGTTATGAAGGAACTCTCCAAATTGGGGGTGATCCATGGTGACGCTTTGACTGTCAGTGGTACAGTTACTGAACGTTTGGCAAATTCCTCAATCAAACAAGAGGGTATCATAAGAAGTGTTGAAGCACCCTATCGCCAAACGGGTGGAATTGCTGTTTTAAATGGGAATCTTGCTCCAGACGGGGCAATTATCAAAGAAAGTGCCGTTGCTGAAGATATGTTAGTATTTTCAGGCCCTGCAAAAGTTTTTAATTCTGAGGACGAGGCTATAGAAGCTATTATTGGGCATCAGGTTATTGACGGCGATGTCGTTGTTATTCGATATGAAGGGCCGAAAGGCGGACCGGGTATGAAAGAGATGCTTAATCCTACCGCTATTATTACCGGAATGGGTCTGCGTGTCGCTTTACTCACAGATGGCCGATTCAGCGGGGCCACCCGAGGAGCCTGTATTGGGCACGTTTCTCCGGAAGCGATGGATGGAGGTCCTTTGGCCCTGGTTCAGAATGGAGATTTAATTTCCATTGACATCCCTAAACGTCAGTTAAACGTAAATCTTACCGAAGAGGAACTTCAGGCAAGAAGATCTTATTGGATTAAACCTGAACCAAAGGTGAAAAGCGGTTATTTAGCCCGTTATGCTCGACTTGTAACTTCTGCTAATCTGGGAGCCGTTTTAAAATAATATGAAACTCGTTAGGTCTATTTAGATGACTAATAGTAACAAAATGTAGTTTAGGTGATGGGGCTCACCTTATAAAGGCTAATGCTGATGGCTCCTACTTTAAAGTAGGGGTCATTTTGTGTTTTTACGATAAATTGGGGTTAAGAATTTTTTTACCATAACCATTTTAAATGTAATATTTGTTATGAGGAAGAGCATTGAAAGAAAGGTGGAAATTATGGATTTAGACAAGGTGTTTTACAAGAATCTCTTTAAGAATCTATTTACTGATCCTTTCGTTGTGGAATATTGGGACGGTGAGTCCGAACGGTATGGTGATGGTGATGGGAAATTCAAAATTATTTTGCGGGAGCCTATTCCTAAATCAGAGATCATTGGAGATTCTTCTTTAGCTTTCGGAGAAGCTTATACCATCGGTAAAATCCAAATCGAGGGAAGCGTTCGGAATGTCGTTGAATTGCTGTATAACAACAACGATAGTTTTTTACATCGAAATCCAACCTCTTTAAAACTTGCCCGATTTCTTTCTAATGGTCTTAAAAGAAGCAAAGAAAATGTTCAGTTTCACTACGATATTGGAAATGATTTTTATCAATTATGGCTTGACGATACTATGACATATTCTTGTGCATATTTTAGGCACCCAGAAGATACCTTAACGAAGGCTCAGAAAAATAAAATAGATCATATTTTACGTAAGCTTAATCTTCAGCAAGGGCAACGTTTATTGGATATTGGTTGTGGCTGGGGAGAATTAATTATTACGGCTGCAAGAAAATACGGTGTTAAGGCTTTAGGAATTACGCTTAGTCAGGAGCAGAATGATAAAGTCTGGGAAAGAATCAACAATGAAGGTCTATACAATTTGGTAGATGTTCAATTACTCGATTACCGTGAGCTTAAAAATCAGACTTTTGATCGGATAGTCAGTGTAGGGATGCTGGAGCATGTCGGTAAAAAACATCTAGGAGAATATTTTGCTACAGTTCAAAGGTTACTTACGGAGGGAGGTATTTCTTTGCTTCACTCTATAACAGGTAGAGACGGAAGAGGAACGAATTCATGGATTGAGAAGTATATTTTCCCCGGAGGATATATTCCCCGTGTATCAGAACTTATTAGGTTTATGGAAGATTTCAATCTTTATTTGCTCGATGTAGAGAGTTTAAGGAATCATTATACACGTACCTTAGAACATTGGGCTCAAAACTTTGAGAAAGCATTACCCATTATCCGAGGTAATAAAGATGAAACTTTTATTAGAATGTGGCGCCTTTATTTAAACGCATGTGCTGCTTCATTTCATTCCGGGAATATTGATGTACATCAATTTATATTTACTAAAGGCCCCAATAACGAACTCCCGTGGACACGAGAGTACATTTATTCACATGTTTCCTGACCACACTATCTATTTTATGGAAAAATATTAAATAGATAATGTGGTGGGAACTGTTGTAAAAGACTACTTCCTAAAATGCTCAAAGCTGCTAGGTAAATTGTAGAATGTATTATGAGCTGGGAATAAAGCCGCTTGGCCAAGATCCGCTTCGATTCTCATTAGCCGATTGTATTTTGCTACTCTTTCTGTTCTCGCCGGGGCTCCGCTCTTTAGTTGCCCAGCGTTGACAGCCACTGCGAAATCAGCAATTGTAGTATCTTCCGTTTCTCCTGAACGATGAGAGATAACGGTCGTGAAACCAGCTTTTTGTGCCATTTCAACAGTATCCATCGTTTCGCTTAAAGTTCCGATTTGGTTGAGCTTAATCAGAATGGAGTTGGCACTACCTTCTTTAATACCCCTAGCGAGACGTTCTCGGTTCGTAACGAAGATATCATCGCCCATAATCTGAATCTTATGGCCTAAGCGCTTATTTAGCTCGTGAAAACCTTCCCAGTCATCTTCGGCTAGACCATCTTCAATTGAAATGATCGGATATTTCGCTACCCATTGTTCATATAAATCCACCATTTCTCCTGCATCCAATGTTCTATTCTCACTGGCAATAATATACTTTCCATCCTGGTAAAAGGAACTTGCCGCCGGATCCATGGCAATAAAGAGATCCTCACCTGGACGGTAGCCTGCTGCTTCGATACCTGCAATAATAACCCGGACGGCTTCTTCGTTAGAAGATAAGTTAGGAGCGAAGCCACCCTCATCACCGACGGAAACATTAAGACCTTTCTCGCTTAAGAGATTTTTTAAGGCATAATATATTTCTGCGCTCATGCGCAGCGCTTCAGCAAAATTCTTGGCTCCTACCGGCATTAATAAGAACTCTTGAAAGTCCAGATTATTAGCTGCATGTTTACCACCGTTTAAAATGTTAAACATTGGAACCGGCAATGTTTTGGCATTCGTTCCACCAATGTATCGATAAAGAGGTAAGTCGAGAAGATTTGCAGCAGCTTTTGCTGCGGCCAATGAGACACCTAAAATAGCATTAGCTCCTAATTTTGATTTGTTGCCGGTGCCATCAAGTTCTATTAGAAGCCGATCTAATTTTCTTTGGTCTACCGTATCAAAACCCTTTATAGCTGGGGCAATAATTTCGGTAACGTTACGGATTGCTTTTAATACACCTTTACCGTTAAAGCGCTTTTTATCATTGTCACGTAATTCCACGGCCTCATAGATTCCGGTTGATGCTCCCGAAGGGATTTGGGTTGTTCCCGAAAAACCACTGGCCAGAGTAATCTCCACCTCTATAGTAGGGTTACCGCGAGAATCTAAAATTTCTCTTGCTTGAATTTCATCAATCTTTGACAATTTAATCACTCCTTTAATTTAGTTTTGCCTAAATTAAAGAGTAAGATTCTCAATTTCGAACAGGGTTATACAGCTACCTCCGTCCCGTAATCTTTTTTGTTCACAAAGTCAATATGCGCGGCTTGCCAACCTAAAAGATTGTTTTAATTAATTTAATCGTTTTAATCTTTGCTAAGTATACTCTTAGTAGAGAGTATTTTAAGCTAGTAAATTATAATTTAGTAACGTAAAGGAGTAGTAAGAATGAATGAGTTAACCCTTGAAAACCTTAATTCTTGGTTCGACCATTACTCACAAGGCTTTCTGTCTGGAAATCCGGAAATTAATCGAAATATTCAGTTCAAGATAGATCATACTGACCGAGTTCGGGAAAATATTATAGCCATAGCACATTCATTAGATTTGAGTGCTAATAACCTACGTATCGCTGAGTTAATTGGGTTACTCCATGATGTAGGAAGATATGAACAGTTTATTAAATATGGTACTTACAGAGATGACATTTCAGAAGACCATGCCGAACTGGGACTTAAAGTTTTAGCTGATAATCAATTATTAAATGATCTATCTGACGAGGAAAAGAATATCGTTGAAACTGCTATAAGATGCCATAACAAATATTCGTTACCTCAAGAACTATCCACAGATTCCTTAATGTTTTGCAAATTAATCAGGGACGCTGATAAATTGGATATTTTTAAGCAAATAATTAATGAGATTGAAAGTCTTTCCGAACGTAGTGAATCATCTCCTGAAGTTATTGAATCAATCCTTAAAGGAAAAGGAGTTTCCTATTCGGGCGTAAAAAGTACTATTGATCTAATCTTGATGAGAATGTCATGGGTTTTAGATATAAATTACGGTTTAACTCTGAGGAAAATTCGGGATATGAAATACCTGGAGCGGATGGTCGATAAACTTCCGAAAACAGAAGATATTCGAAACGTGTATGATTATCTTAATACTTACTTAGAGCGGAGACGTCTTGGCGAAAGAGTTAAGTGAATCCGGATATTTCGCTTAACGTAGACTATTCTCATTATTCCTGATGTTTAAATTGACTGGGGACGCATTGATTTGTTTTGAGGTTTGGTTAGAGACTCGTATGGAAGGGGAGTCATTCAAGTTCAAGGGTCTGTATCTGGTCCACTTGAGAGATTCAGGCCCTTTTTTTTACAGGAAGAAAGTATAACTTCGTTGCATACTTTCTTTTATAATACCAGCGTAGTGACAGTTATCTTAACTAAAGAAGTGGAAGTCCTCAATATATATGGGCTTCCACTTTGTGTATATGTCTATAAAGTATAAGATTTTTACAGTTCCTGAAAGGGTGGTATTGGTGCTTTATTATTTATTTTAGCATATTAATCGCAGCTTCATAGGGTAATACTATAAAGTTCTATTACCAAAATTATATTAGGAAGTTAATATACATCATCATTGACGGATAATGTTGGCTTGACTTTTAAAGATCCATTTCAAAATAAGGTAAAGAAAAACCGCAGGCATTTCTCATCCTTGCGGTTTTAGTAAAGGGTGTTACGTGTATATTTACAATAACTCTCCGTATTTCTTGACAAAAAGGGTTTTAATAGTTTGGGCAAGTGCCATATACGCAACAATTGTAGCGATAAGCCACGGGAAATATATTAATGGTAACGATGACATTTTAAGGTATCCACCAATAGGTGTAAACGGGATAATTGTGCCTACAGCAATAGCCAATGAGGTAAGAAGCAAAACGGGCTTAGACGCACGGCTTTGAATAAAAGGTACTTTCTTCGTACGAATCATGTGAATCACAAGTGTTTGCGACCATAGGCTTTCCACAAACCAACCTGTGTTAAACAGCGTCATAAATCCAGTTTGAGAATCAGGGTTAAGGGTGTGGTAGGCACCACCCAGTATATGGGGGCCAATAATAAAGAACATAAGCAGATACGTTGTAATATCGAAAACAGAACTTGTGGGGCCAATCCACAGCATAAACTTACTGATGGAGGAAGCATCCCATTTGCGCGGAATTTTCAGGTAATAGTTATCCATATTATCCCATGGAATAGAAAGGCAAGAAATGTCATAGATCAGATTGAGGACAAGAATTTGAATCGGCAGCATCGGCAAAAAGGGCAAAAATGCACTTGCAACCAAAACCGAAAACATGTTGCCAAAATTGGAGCTTGCAGTCATCTTAATATATTTAATGATGTTTCCAAAGATCTTTCGTCCTTCGATAACTCCTTCTTCAAGCACCATGAGGTCTTTTTCAAGGAGAATAATATCCGCTGATTCTTTGGCAATATCAACTGCGGTATCAACTGAAATGCCGACATCAGCTGCACGCATCGCAGAAGCATCATTAATACCGTCACCGAGAAATCCTACAGTATGCCCGTTCTCGCGGAGCAGTGTCACAATTCTTGCTTTTTGCTGTGGAGATAGTTTGGCAAATACACTGGTTGATTCTACTTCTAATTTCAGCAGTTCATCATTCATTCCTTCAATATCCGAACCAAGTAAAAGCTTCTCTACCGATAATCCAACTTGTTTGCAAATACAACGTGTTACAGCGTCATTATCCCCTGTCAAAATCTTAACCGCTACACCGTATTCGTTAAGTGCTTTAATTGCCGCCATCGTTGTTTCTTTGGGTGGGTCAAGGAAAGCAAGATAACCCATTAACACCATTTCAGCTTCATCCTTAACGGAGAATACACCTTCTACGGCCGGATTCGTTTTTTGTGCTACTGCAATCACACGCATGCCGTCATCATTAAGCTTGGCAACAGTTGCTAATATTTCCTGTTGGATTTCGGAAGTTAGAGCCACAACCTTACCATTGTATTCGGCGTATCTTGATACAGACAACATTTCCTCTACGGCACCTTTGGTAATAAGTTGTGTTTTTCCTTCACGATCTTTTAAAACAACGCTCATTCTGCGGCGTGTGAAGTCAAAAGGTATTTCATCAACCTTTTCATAGTTGTTTCCGAGATTGTAAAAGGGTTGTTCTTTTGAATGTGCGAGAATAGCAATGTCCATAAGATTTTTCAGCCCAGTTTGGAAATAGCTATTCAAAAAGGCGTGACGTAAAACTCTTACGTCTTCGTTGCCGTGAATATTAAGATGAAGTTCTAAGATAACTTTGTCTTGCGTTAGAGTACCAGTTTTATCGGTACATAAGACATCCATAGCTCCAAAGTTCTGCATAGAGTGTAGATGCTTAACAATAGTTTTTTTCTTGGACATCGAAACTGCACCTTTGGCGAGATTAGTTGTCACAATCATGGGTAGCATTTCAGGGGTAAGTCCTACTGCTACGGATAATGCAAAGAGAAAAGCTTCGAGCCAATCACCCTTTGTAAAGCCATTAATAAACAGCACGATTGGAACCATAAACATCATGAAACGAATTAAAAGCCAGCTTACAGAGTTTACACCCTTGTCAAAGCTCGTCTCCACACGTTTTCCAGTTACTGATTTGGCGATGGAGCCAAAGCAGGTATTATCACCTGTGGCAATCACAACACAGACCGCAGAACCACTGACCACATTACTTCCCATAAATGAAAGATTTTCAAGCTCTAGGGGATTACGTGACAATGCTTTTTGGGTTTGATGAACTAAGCTGCTGTATTTTTCGATGGGCTCGGATTCGCCCGTAAGAGCTGATTGGCTAATAAATAAGTCTTTAGCTTGTAGTATGCGAACGTCAGCAGGAATCATATCTCCTGCAGCTAAATAAACAATATCACCTGGAACAATATCTTCAAGAGGTATTTCCATTCTACCAACACCGTCACGCTCAACAGCAACGGTTGTATGCACCATAGCATTTAGCTTTTCGGCAGCATTATTGGATCGTGTTTCTTGTATAAAACGCAACAATCCACTAATTGTTACCATCACGCAGATAATAATAACAGAAGATGGGTCACGATCCTCTGGTGCTGCTAATACAACATCAGTAAAAAGAGAAATGACGGCTAGGACAAAAAGTACGATGGTAAAAGGATTTATGAAAGCATCGAATATTCTTTTAAGCACAGATTCTTGCTTATCATGGGATATTTCGTTACTACCGTACTCATCTCGTAGAGTGTTAACCATTTCTTCATTGAGACCTTTATACGAGGTTACCATTTCCTTGAAAAGTGTTTCTGTCTCCATTTTACTGGATGCAAGCAATTTTTCAGACATAGGGGATACATTACTTTGTATAGTTTGAATTACTTTTTTCATGGTCTTAACCTCCTAAAATTTTAGTTTAGCTGTTAGACAGCTGACTACAATTTCATGTAGCCCAATAACTTAGGAAGTAAAGACATAAAACACGTAAGCAAAGTGTGCTCAAATCATTGAATTGAATTTTGGCAGCTGTGTGCTTAAATCATTATTTTAGATTTTCGGCAGAGGAACAGAACGAAGACTACGTAATCATTACTTTGGGACCGGTTCCTCTTTTTACTTCGCCCGTCAGGTTTCATGTCCCCACTACTTCCTTCGTCCATTCCTCTCACCTCCAAATAATTTCAGATAGTTTAAATATTGATAAACCAATGCAAAAATCCCTTGCCAAAGCATGAACAATGGCAAGGGAATATTACCCAAGTTACATACACACATAAAAATAGTGTATGACATCGTTCAAGCTTTAGCTTCGCAAGGCGATGAAATTGCATTAGAATATGCCTTGGTTTCGACATATCCTGCTAACCTTCTCATAGTGTCTCCACTACTCCGCGGCAGCAATCCGTATCCCTGCGGTAGCCTCACCTACCGAGTGTTATTTAGTTCATTAGTATTATATTACTGTATTCGATCGATTTCAAGTAAAATTGTTCATATTTGCTTTATATGATCAACGTTATCAACGTATGATTTATTTTTATATTCAGATCTTAATGTATCTTCATAATACGAAGATTTTCTTATGTATCTATAGAATACTCTAAAAATACATTTACTTTGTAGATGGTATCAGCTACGCTGGTATTACCCCAAGAATGGCAGAAAGATAAAAATCATCAATCGTTTAGGTATTGAACCTCCACTCACACAGGAGATTTTAGGGATCACGATTCCCAAAATCTCCGTCTCGGTTCGTCCGGGACGTAATCTTGCCTCAATTATTGAAGTTGCAGTGATGCAAAATAGACTCCGCTTACCTTACTTAGAGCGAAGACTTCTTAAAAAAGATTTCTAAAATTTTTCACCATTTATGACTTTATACCATAAACTAATCATGAGATTGAAAGAAATAATACAGATTAGACAAGCACGCCAGAATAATTGTGTTGATGTAGCTATAATCATAATTTATTTCATTTGGACAAGAATCACAAGGCTAATTAATTAGCGGATGAAGAAGGGTAAACAGGCTAAAGATTTTGGGAGTGGGACATTTCTTAAACCAATTGCACGCCATTGAGGAGGTGTGTCTGGTGAAAAGTCCAAAAACTGCAAAATTAGTATGTATCTATATCCATGAGAATGACCGCTGGAGAGGAAAACCATTATATGTTGCTTTAACCCAGTTATTGCGAGAAAAGAATATCGGAGTTGTCACTGTAATACGTGGCCGAATGGGAGTGGGCCCAAATGGTATTATTAAGGATAACCATTTTTGGCCGATTCATGGAGACTATCCTATTATTCTGGAATGTTTAGATCAGGCTGATCGAATTAATGCAGTGCTCCCGGAGATAAATCGTATGTTAACTAAAGGTAAATATATAGTCGTGGATGGTGAAATGTGGGAAAATAGTAATGGACGTAATTTTGATAGATAACTTTTCCAGTGCCCAAGGTGTTTGGGAAGGTATAGGTGATCAATGGCTCCTAAATAACTAGGAGCCATTAGTATTGCCGCTATAGTATTTTGATAACAAATGATTATTAACTATTGTCGAATTACCATCACTGGAGTATTGGAGTAGCTAACAACTTTTTGTGCGATACTACCGATTAGCATTTTTTTAAATCCGCCTAAGCCTCTGGTTCCCATAACTATTAGGTCAATTTCATTATCCGAAGCATATTTAATAATTGTTTCTGCGGCGTGTCCGCGTTTAACGACCGTTTTAATCTGCAGTTCGTTTTGTTGTCCAAAATCTTTAAGTTCGTTAAGAAGGGGATGTAAGTGTTTCTCAGCCTCATCGACCGTTTCCGCGATCTCATCTATGCTTGGGCTAAAATCTGGAACATGGATAACCGAAAGTATAGTAATCTTAGCGTTAAGCGTAATGGCTAGATCGGCTGCATCACGAAAAGCTTTTTTGCTGCTTGCAGAACCATCAAAGGCTACAAGAATTTTACGAATTTTCATGTGGCAATTCCTCCCTTATTCTTTTGGGTATTGCGTTGATCTCGTTCTTAGATTCACTTGAGTTGTTTTCAGAACTTGGTAAGAAGAATCGTTGGGCGATCATGGTTGGGATTACAGCGCTAAGAATGACGACCGCAATGATGGCACTGTACTGAGCATCTGTAATGTAATGATTCGTTAGACCATACAAGGCAGAGATGGAGCCAAACGTTAATCCGGTACTCATCAATAACGTTGTATACATGCCGTCACGGTTGTTATATTCAAAAATTCTAGTAGCCGGTAGGACGCCGATGAATTTGGCTGCAACTTTGACAACGAGTAAAATGATAATAAGCCCAAAGGAGGCGACAAGAGCTTTTGGTGAGACTAAAGCTCCTGCTTTGATGAAATAAAATGGGGTAAAAGCGACAAAAGCTATGGCTCGCATTTTATGCAGAGTCTCTTTATATTGGAGGAAAAATCCAGCCATAGCCATTCCGATGATGTAGGCCGGTAAGACGGCCTCACTGCCGGAATAAACCGCTAGGAAAGCCAATAAAGCAAGAATAAGAAAGACAAATTTAATTTCCGGTTCACTGACTTTCCCATTATATAGTTTGAAAATCCGGGAAGCTATCGGAGTAGCGATAAATACTGCAAGGGTAAGAATTACAGCAAAACCTAGAAACTTAATAGAAAAACCTGTAAAGAGTAAGCCTAAAGCGAGTACAGTTCCAAGGTCTGTGACAAAGCAAGCTGCTAAAATTGCTTGCCCAAAGCGACTTGAAGAGAGGCCACTCTCGACCATGACGGCATAAACAACAGCAACAGAAGTCGTGGATAAGGCAATCCCTGTAATTTTGGCGGCATTAATATTCCATCCTAGGGCAAAATACGCCACGCCTATGCCTAAGAGAAACGGGAGTAGGAAAGAGAGGAAGCCGATGATAATGCTTGGTTTAAGGTTATCCCTTAAACTATGCGGATCAATTTCGGCACCTGCTAAAAATGTAAGCACGACTGCTCCGAAACCTGCAAGGAAATTGACCCAATTTGTAATTTCAAGATGCATTAAGTTTCCACCGATTACACCAACAGCAATTTCCACAAGTGCTACAGAAATTCCTAGGCGGATGGAAAGAAGGCTTGCTACTAGGGCTAGGAGAATCCATTGGGATGCTATCCAAAAGGTTGGGTCCATATTTGACACCTCCTAGATTTTTATATATTTAAAAAGCCCTTCCCAATTGTGAGGGAAGGGCTTGGACATAAATAAGCTCCTACCCCGCATTGAGGTAGGAGCTATTAGCCAATAGGCAAAACGACATGTTGCTAAAAAATAATGCTGTGACGAGCCCCATCATCATTTTTATTTTTCGTCCTGTGTTCATTATATTTGCTGACAAATAATATTGTCAATAGGTCGGGAATAAGGCTATTGTTCTGAATGCTACTACTCTTTTCCGTGCTTATAAACCTGAATATCAGCTGTAAATACTAAGCCTTTTGGTACGATTGAACAAACCTCCGGAATTAGGGGATCAATTTTTTCAGGAACGTCAATAACTTCCAGTATCATCGGTAAATCAGAAGATAACTCCAAAAAACGGGCAGTGTGGAGAATTTTGTCCTGACCATAACCCTCGATACCTCGACTCACCGTTACGCCGCCAATCCCTTTTTCTTTAAACCAATGGACTAAATACTGATACAGAGGTTTATTTTTATACCGTTCGCTTTCGCCCATATATACTTTAAGAAGTCTTGCTTTACCTAACATTTTACAATACCTCCCCTCAAGGCATTTTTGTCACTAAAATGATTAGTTATCATATTTTACTACAGTAAACGAGCTAGTGCTACACCCAGAGCAGATCCAGCAAACCCAATAATTATCGATAATAAAGTATATAATCCTGCTGTTATATACCCACCTCCTTCTAATAACATAATTACTTCATAACCAAACGTCGAGAATGTAGTATATGCACCTAAAAAACCTATACCAATTCCTAAACGCCATAACGGGCTGACGGTTAATTTTTCTATAAACAATATATTTAGGAATCCTAATAAAAAGGCTCCGGTTATATTGATGATAAAAGTACCTAACGGAAAACTTTGGCCCCATTTAGTAGATATCCATAAGCCAAGACCATATCGGGACATTGCTCCCAAAGAACCACCTAAAGCAATAACTAAAAAACTTTGCATCGTATCCTCCTTTTTTGATAAAATTAAAAGACCCCTACTGAGATAGTTTCAGTAGGAGCCATTAGCATTATGCAAAGCGAGCCCCATCGCAAGTTGGTAATCCAAAAAGGTAATTACCTACTTCATTAATCACTATAGTTTAAAAACTATCCGAATGCAATACTTTTTGGATTATAAGAAAATAATAGTTAAATGACAATCATTGAAACTGCTAATCTTTTTTGAGTTAACTTTATCGTAGAACAGAGTATGTTGAAACCTAGAATTTGGTTCATTTTTTTCTACCGTTTCATAAGGATATCATTATGGAATTAAAGGATTGTCTAAGTATATAAGTTTACAATGAACTTCTTCCAAAAACCCTCAGGGCATATGGTTTTATTTATTAAATAATCCCATAGTCTTTTTGTCATGTCGTAAAGGTTCATTTGATACGCCCCTCCTAACTACTATTCTATTTACTGTTTATGCAAAAAAATCAATTTTGTTAATTTAATTAATATCGTTAGTTTCATTAATTTCGTAACGTATAAGAAATTTACTTTGTATTAGTACTTTGATTTTGCTGACAGATAATCTTGAACTTCTTAATTTAGCAATAAAGGGGGAAAGAGTATGTGGAAGATATATGCCATTTTATCGGCCTTGTTTGCTGCTCTTACTGCAATTCTTGCCAAACTAGGTATTAAAGGGGTAGATTCAAACCTCGTAACCGCAATTCGTACAGTTGTCATTGTTTTTTTAGCATGGATTGTTGCCGGCGTCAGTGGTGGACTCAATGGAATTCCGAGTCTAACAAGGCAGAATTGGACATTTCTTTTATTGTCCGGGTTGGCAACAGGGTTATCGTGGCTATTTTATTATAAAGCAATATCGTTAGGACCAGTATCACAGGTTGCCCCCATTGATAAATCGAGTATTGTTATCACCCTGATTTTGTCATTTTTTATTTTAGGAGAGCAATTCTCTATAAAAACTTTAATAGCAGGTATCCTTATTTCAGCTGGTACCTTTTTGATGTTGTGGAACTAAAATAAAGAATTTAGATGAGAAACGATCAGTTACCGTTGTCTAAACAATCCCTCCAAAGTGTTAAGCAAAAAATAGCGTAAAGTTGTCCTCTTTATGAAGGAGGGGACTATTTACGCTTACCATGGAGGATTGTTCCGGGCTCCTAACCCGTTCAAAACTTCATGGTCTTTATATTATAATGACAGCTTTTATATATACTTCGACGTTAAGAAAATTGCTTGAATCGTATCAAGATATACTTATAAAAATAAAGCGTATGTGGAAAAGATGTTCATATTAAAAAAATGAACAATTACTATACTTGAAATCGATAAAATACAGAATTCGAAGCCGTAGATAAGGAAAACCTTTACGAAAAACAATTAACTTGCTATCAACTCAATACAGAGCTATCATGTCCTACACTTGGAGAGAATGTTAAATGGGCCGAATCAAGCATTCTAGATATTCTTGAGAACGAAAAATACTGTGGTGACGCCCGCCTGCAAAAAACCATTACAACGGGCCTATTTTAATAGGAAGAAGAATAATGGCGAAGCCCCAATGTACTATGTGAAAGATAGTCAGCCAGCCATAATTAGCCGAGATGATTTTGAAAAAGTTCAGGAATTGATGGTTGAAAGAGCCAAATCGAAAGGCAATATTGAGAGTAATCGAGATAAATACACAAATAGATATGCTTTAACTGGAACTATATTTTACGGCGACTGAACTGGTCAAAAAGTTGACTTTGCTCGGAATACTCTCGATACTTTGAAATATGTTCGTCAGCTCGAGGAGAAGGGAGTAGTTATTTTTTTGAAAAGGAAAATGTCAATACGCTCGACGATAGTAAGGGGGAGTTTTTGATAACTTTACTCGGAAGCCTGGCACAAGAAGAAAGTTCGAATCTGTAGGTTCGTTGATGGCGTGGAAGTGCAATCCATGGTTGAGGTGGCGTTTATATTTAAGGTTGGTATTAAAGTGAGGGAGGTACTGTGATAAAAGGATTGACGGTCGGGGTTTGGGAAACCTTCGAACGGCATTTTCTAAGACACGTTTATTATGCTGTCAATTCAAATTCTCTTCCTCAATCTGATATACGATATTTCTTACCTGTCCATCCAATGGAAAAATATGGATGATCGATGCGCAGACTGGATTTGTGGCACTCTTTAATGCAGGTTGGTTTATTGAAAGTCTGTGGTTCCAAACGCTAGTGATCCATATGATTCGTACCAAAAAATACCGTTTATTCAAAGCCGTGCCTCAAAACCCGTTTTGCTCCTTACCATTTGGCTATCGCGGTGGGAACCAGCATACCGTTCACACCCGTGGGGAGTTATCTTAAGATGTCCTCATTGCCTTTGATCTATCTCCCGTGGCTAATCGCAACAATAGTTACCTATATGGCACTAGCTCAAATTATTTAAACGCTTTTTGTAAGAAAATTTGGAGAGTTATTGTAATCTAAGTAAGATATCGGACAAAAACCGCAGGGATTTTTAATCCTTGTTTACAAATTTAGGAGGTGAAGATCTTTACTGAGGCCATAGCACGATCTCGGAAATGGGAAAAATGACTTGACAGGGGTCTCCAAGTTGAAACACAAGGTTATCAGACCTTCCGTGATTTAACGGGACATATGCCTGAAGATCATAGTCACGTTGACTGTGCACCAAGTTATTAGTAAGAGAAGTTGGCTGCCTGATTAACTGTATAAACACAATTTGCCCATCAGGAGTAGGAATGTTTTGAACGATTCGCCCAGAGAAACTATTGACTGAGTCCTCCTTTCGTGTGAAATACGCCTGCTCTACAATTAGGCGAGCGGGCCGAATCCCCATGGAAAGGTCGTTTTGCTTTAGAGTATTAGGAATGGTAAGATGACAGCCTAATTCTTCTACCCAGAGTTTGGCTGTTTTACCATTCCGTTTGGTTACTGTTCCGTCAAAAATGTTTTCTGTCCCGGTAAGCCGGGCTACTGTACGGTTAACAGGCTGGTGAATTATTTTGTCCTGTGTGCCTAACTGAATAATCTTACCATTGTCCATGACGGCAATGGTAGAGCACAGCCGGAACGCTTCTTCCAAGCTATGAGTCACTAGAATCATCGTGCCGGAGAAAGCATTTCTTACATCGATGACTTCCTTTTCCAACTTCTTTTTCACTTGGCTATCTAAAGCGGAAAAGGGTTCATCTAAGAGAAGCAAAGCAGGGTCTGTGACAAGTGTCCTAGCCATGGCCACCCGCTGTTGCTGTCCGCCAGAGATGTATTGGGGATAGGATTTCTCCAATCCTATGAGCCTCAGCCGTTCCATCATGGAATGGACTTTATCCCGTCTTTCCAGTCTGCTTAAATGATTTAGGCCAAAAGCGATATTTTGCTCCACCGTGAGATGCGGGAAAAGAGCATAATTTTGAAAAAGGAACCCGACGTGACGTTGGTAAGCCTGGATAAAGGTGCGTTCGCTGGAATCATAGAAAACTGTGTCCCCAACTTTAATATACCCTTCATCCGGTTGTTCCAGGCCAGCGATCATGCGCAAAGTCATGCTTTTTCCGCATCCGGAATGCCCCACTAAGGCTAAGGAGGAACCCTCAGACAGATCAATATGCACTTGAAGAGAGAAGAGCTCCAAGGTTTTAGACATTCGAATTTCTATCATCGATTTCCTCTCCTCCCCACCTGTCGATTGAGTATATTGATCAGGATCAACACCAGTAGAGCGGTACCTGCCATAATTAATGCAAGTAGATTGGCGGTCGACTGATCTCCGGCGAGCATGGAATTGTAAATGGCAATAGGCATGGTCAACGTTTCACCTGGTATGCCACCAGAGACCATGAGCGTCGTTCCAAAATCCCCCAAAGCCCGGGCAAACATGAGCACAAGTCCGGTAGCGATTCCTCTCCATGCGTTAGGAATTATAACGAAGAAGAAAATACTGAGTTCTGTTCTTCCAAGGACGCGGGCGGCATCCAAAAGATTTGACGGAATCCCTTCGATGGCTGAACGGGCTGTTTTAATGAAAAATGGTATTGAAACAACGGTTGCCGCAATAATCGCTCCACGGGTTGTAAATACCAGAGGGGTTCCCAGTCGTTCCGCTAGTTTTCCAAGCCAACTATTCCGGCCTAGGATGATCAGTAAGTAGTAGCCGAGAACGGTTGGTGGCAAGACCATCGGGATGCTGATTAGTGAATCGAGAACCTCGCGTCCTTTCCATTTGCTGTGTGCCAAGAACCAAGCGATAGGCAAACCTATCAGAAGACCGAACAAGGTGGCGGTCAATGCCAGATATAAGGAAAGATAAAGAGGAAATAAATCGGATATCCTCATCGTTACCAACCACTTTCAGAGACTTTATTTCTTTGCAATCTCGTCGGGGAGCAAGAATCCATATTTTTTCATGACCACACGACCTTTTTCCCCGTTGACATAAGCCACAAATTTACGAGCATTTTCTTCCTGTTTCGTCGTTTTTAAGATAGCCATAGCTTGATTGAGTGGCTCGTACCAAGAAGGATCAATCATCGTAAAATTGACTTCGTCTGGTTTGTAGATCGAGAGAGAAATAATAGCAGCATCAACGTTTCCCGATTTGAGGATTGCTAGGGTATCTTGAATATTTTGACCGTAAACCATTTTACTTTGGACTTTATCCCATAGATTTTGATGTTCAAACGCCTGTTTGGCGGCTTTGCCATAAGGGGCGTGCGACGGATCTGCAATCGCTATTTTTTTCACCTTTGGATTATCCGCTAAATCCTTTAACTCTTTAATTTCTATATTATTCCCTTTTAAAGTGGCAATACCGATCCTACCTTGGGCATAGAGTTGTTGAGTAGCCGCTAAGATGAAACCTTCTTTACTCAGCTTATTAAGATAAGACTCATCTGCAGCCGCAAAGACATCATAAGGTGCTCCGTTTTCAATCTGCAGGGCAGCGGTTCCTGTCGAACTAAAAGTTATCTCAGTAGGAATGCCAGTCTCCTTCTCGAATTGAGCAGCGATTTCCTTGAAGGCCAGCGCCAAATCAGCAGCAGCTGAAATTCGCAGCTTTGGAGTGGTTAAAGAGACTGACGAAGTGGGTTGCTGCACAGGTTGGGTTGTATTTTGACCCGGAACTGCGCAGGCCGTAAGTAAGAAAAGGCTGATTAAGGGTAGCACAATTAAACTCAAATTGCGTCTCATACTTTTGAACATAATAAAATGAACATCCTTTCTTCGCTAATATCCGTCTATTTCTTTATTAACCATTCGCTAGCTGCATTTAGATGGAATATCACTGTTCTTTCTGAGAATTGAATTTTACGGAAAAAATTATGCCTTTATAACTAAATCACAAAAAAACCCCATAAGAAAATGGAGTCGTCATGTAATTGTCCAAGTCAATCCATGCAACCACCTCCTTTTCAAAATGTGAAGGCATGCCCATTTCTGGACATACCCTGAGGGCGTAAAGCCCTGGCCGATTAACCATGGATTTCTCTTTAGATTGATCGGCTCGGAGAGTAGACGTTATTAAGTTGTTAAATTAGTTCATTGAGCTGTATTTTAAGTCGGAACATCTTTAAAAGCTTCACAAGACTGCCTTACACGTGCATTGTGGTCAAAGTGAAAACAACTTATGTAATAACTTCTTCCAAAAATCATTATCATTTATTTTTAACGATTGAACAAAACATGATAAAAATAAACGAAATGACACCAAATGATACAAAATGAAGCTACTTAGAATTCTAGCATATGTTATAATTAACATCAATAGAGTTTTGATGAGGTGTTTGCATGTCCGATCATTCTTTTTATACACCTGATGAAGTTGCCAAAATATTAAAGATATCAAAAGGCACTGTGTACGACTTACTTAAGAAGGGAAAAATACCCTCTTACCATGTCGGGAAAAAGGTAAGGATCAGCCCGACGGATTTGGAGGCATATACGAATCCATCGTATCCTACAAACCGAGCTACACCTTCTAACAATCATTTTACGGTTGAAAAGCTGATTTTAGAAAACCAAGGGTTGATTATCTGTGGTCAAGATATAGTTTTGGACTTTTTGACGCGTCATTTGGAAAAACGCAATCCTATGCTTCGGTCACTACGTTCTTACGTAGGAAGCATTGACGGTCTATTAGCGTTATACCGGGGAACGGCCAATATTACAGCAACGCACTTATGGGATGGAGAAACAGGGGAATATAACATTCCTTATGTCAGGCGTTTTCTTCCGGGGCAGCGAGCCGTCATCATTAATCTGGTATACCGAATGCAAGGTTTTTATGTTGCACCAGGAAATCCTAAAGGAATTAAAGATTGGACAGATTTGACCAATCCTGAAGTAACGTTTATTAACAGGGAAAAGGGGTCGGGTGTAAGGGTATTGCTTGACGAGATGCTTAGAAATATGCAAGTTGATCCTCGATTGATAACAGGTTACCCAAGAGAAGAAATGAGTCATATTGCTGTAGCCAGTGCCGTAGCTAGAGGTATTGCCGATGTGGGAGTTGGAACGGAAAAGGCAGCCTTACAGGTGCCAGGTGTTCAGTTTATACCCCTGAAACAAGAACGCTATGACCTTGTCTTTCATCGTGAGGATTTTGAAAAATCTAATTTCCAAACGCTTCTGGCCGTTCTTAGATCGATAGAGTTTCAGGATGAAGTGAAAGGTATGGGGGGGTATGATGTATCCAAGACTGGCGAAATTATTGCAGAAATATAGCTATGGAATTGAAGGAAATGAAAGTTCCGGGCTTAAAATTAGCTTGATTGGGCATTTCCTTATGCATATGATCATCGATTCGTCAACTATTTTCTAAACCGACTTTTTTCAGTCTCACTGTGTTTTCCTTCGAGACACTTTACGACATTGTGAAGCGTCCAGGCACGTTGGCGTGACTTCATTGAAGCTATTGTCATTTATTATCAGATCAATTATGGTTTAACAAATATTACAAAAAGCTGGAGTTTAATAGGCACCATTATGAAGACTATGATCGTTTAACAACTATACTTTTTAGATATTACAAATTAGAAAATAACGTTTCTTTCTTGACAATTTTTCTATTCAAGAAATTGATATGAATGTTTTTAAGCATATATTTGATGAATTGAAAAATGATTTTAACCTTGAAAAAGAAACTACGACAATCCCTTAGGGATATTCAACGTTGAAGATATTAAAAACTATATTGAAGAAGCTGTTAAGTTATCCGTTAATAGTATTAAACTCATTTTATTTGATAATTGAGAAATTAGAGATAGAAGAAGGTCATTCTTGGAACTTAGTTTGTTTAACGATATAGGTGATTGATAAACGAACCACTCATCATGACAAAGAAGCAAAGGGGCATGAAGCACCTCTTTGCTTCTTTTGTTTTGTTTAAATATTGGCTACATTTGTCGAAATAAATCACATTAAAATTAGTGAAATATTAACCGAATAATAGTAAAATAATATTAGAATATGATAATTTTATAATAAACTAACTTTGGGAGGCGTTTCAAATCAACAGTAAGGAGCAAATCACAGATATCTGCATTCTTGGCGGTGGCCCTGCAGGATATGTTGCAGCCATACGGGCTGCTCAGCTTGGTGCCAAAGTGACGCTTATTGAGGAAAGGGATGTCGGAGGGACTTGCCTCAACCGGGGATGTATACCGACAAAAGCTTTTCTTAAATCTGCTGAGGCCATATCCTTGTTCACCAAGTCAAAGGAATTGGGTATCGCAGCAACGGTCGCATCGATTGATGCTAATGTGATCAGAGCTAGAAAGGATCGAGTCGTAAAAAGCCTTAGGATGGGTGTGGAGCATTTGCTTGCCAAGAATGGGGTTGAAGTTCTAAATGGAAACGGCCAGATTGACTCAGCACAAAGGGTGATGGTTAAAACTGCCGATGGAGAGGAAGTGACAGTTAACTGCAACCACCTAATTATCACCACTGGCTCTGAACCCTTGATTCCAGGTATACCTGGCATAAAGCTGGCAGGAGTTATCACCAGCGATGAGGCCCTGGAGCTCACGAAGATTCCGGAGAGCATTACTATTATTGGAGCTGGGGCCATAGGCATGGAGTTTGCCGCGTTTTATCACTCTATGGGCACTTTGGTAACAGTGGTTGAAGCGCAAGAAACAATCATTCCGAACGAGGACAAAGAAATAACAACGGAACTCCTTAAAATCATGAAGAGGCAGGGAATCAAATTTATTCTTAAAGCCAAGGTCCAAGAGATTTCTAACTCTGAAAATGGACTGGAGACCTTTATCACAAATGGAGAAGAGAAAGAAATTGTCTTGTCTTCAGAAATGGTATTAGTCGCCGTGGGAAGAAAATTAGCAGGGGTATCCCCCGACATAACAGCTCTTGGCATCGAGGTAACGAAAGACTCCATCGTGGTAAATGACCAGATGGAAACTAATGTCCCTGGAGTTTATGCTGCCGGTGATGTCATCGGCGGCAGCTTACTTGCGCACTTAGCCTTTGCCGAAGGGCGAGTTGCTGCTGAAAATGCAATGGGTATTCAAAGCAGACTAAATTATAAGGCTGTGCCGTCTTGCGTCTATACAAATCCAGAAGTAGCTTCAGTAGGCTTGAGCGAACAAGAAGCTCAGGAACAAGGTATTTCAGTCAAGGTTGGACGTTTTGATTTCCGTAATAACGGCAGGGCCCTATGCCATGGAGAACGGGAAGGGTTCGTTAAGATCATAACGGAGGAGAGCACTGGGGTTATTTTAGGAGCTCGGATTCTAGGACCTCATGCTTCTGAACTGCTTTCCGAAATTACCTTGGCAGTCAGTCTGGGAATTAAGGCAGAGGTCTTGGCAGACATGATTCATCCTCATCCAGCCTTAGCGGAAGCTGTCATGGAAGCGTGCGGGGATGCGATCGGCAGGGCCATTCATAAATAGTCCGTTGGAGTTAGACAATGAACATTAGTTTTTGGTTTCTATTTATAGAAGCCTACACATTCCAATAAATGGAGGAACAAAAATGTCAGAAAAAGAATTACCAGGATTTATTATGTGCGTATGTACAGGAAAATGCCCAGGTTTTCAAAGTATGGACATCTGGGATTTCATCAATCAGGTCAGAATCGAGCTGCCGGTGGAATATGGATTTATCCATCCTCAGTTATGCGAGGAAGACGGTGACCGTTTCTTGGCGGATTACCTAAAAGCCCACCGGAAGGTCATCATTGGTGCATGTGCTCCGAATATGCAGCGAAAGATGTTCAAACAGGCATTTAAAGATGCAGGCTTGGACATTGAAAAGGACGCTTATATGTTAGACATAAGGGATATGACCAACGAAGCAGCGTTCAAAAAGGTGGAAGAATTGGTAGAACAAATCGAAGCGGAGGGGTAAGTATGAGTGAAGAAACGTTTATGGGGGTTCCGAGAAATACCATCGACTGGAGCCCTATTATTGACTATGACAAATGTAATTATTGTATGGAGTGCGTAAAATTTTGTCCGCATCAAGTATACGAAATCCGAGAAACTGACGAGAAAAAGCTAATCGTAAAAAATCCGGACAACTGCGTTGTCTTCTGTCGTGCATGTGGAAAAACCTGTGGCGTGGATGCCATAACCTTCCCCAACAAGGGGGAAACAACCAAGAAGATCAAGGAAACTCGAAAGGGGATGGGAGCTGATGAGTAAAAATTTTGCTGTCTTACCTTGCAATGGTCTGGACAAAGCAGCGGGCTGTATCGCCCGAGAAATAGCGTTAAACATTGTCGAGAATTCTGATTGCGAGATGATTTGCCCTGTGTTATATCGGATCGCTGATGCAAGATATACTAAAATTGCTCAAGAGAAACCATTGCTTGTGATTGACGGTTGTCAGACACGGTGTGCCAGTAAGCTTGCTTCGGAAAAAGGGTTAAAAGTTAACATAAAACTTATGGTAAACGAGGAAGCCAAAAACAGAGGAATTGAACTGGGAGATTCCTTAAGGCTTAGGGAAAAGGAATTGAAACTAGCTCAGGATCTTGTAACTGAACTGCTAAAAGTAAAAGAAACAGAAAAGGTTTCAGAAAGTGAGATAGTCTACCCTGAAACGCATGATTATGAAGTTTATCAAAAGGATAAATTCATTTTCCGAGTGCCCAAAGACGGATTTTTATATAATGAAAACGACAGTTGGGTATATATATCCGGTAATAAAGCTCGAATAGGGGTTACTGATTATGTCCAGCAAAGCCTATCGGATATCATGTTTTTTACCCCGCCAACTGTTGGGAGCGAAATAGAGCAGTTTGGAGAGTTAGGCACGGTAGAATCGGGCAAAGCTGTCTTCGAAGTGGTCTCCCCTGTGTCGGGTAAGATCATCGCTGTCAATGAAGAACTTTCTGCCGCACCAGAACTTATTAATTCGAATCCTTATGAAAAGGGCTGGATCGCCGAAGTCGAACTCTCTGATTTGGAAAGTGATAAAGAACTTTTGCTTGATTTTGCGGGATACTTCACGATTTTAAAAAGAAAGGTAGATGAATTTCATGTCTGAGAGGATTAAAGTAATCCCCTGTAGCGGAATGGGCAAGGTCTACGGTCTCGTGGCGAGGGAAAGTGCCTTGAAGGTTGTTCAGGAGCTGTGCTCGCAGGAATCCAGCACAGTATGCCTTGCTTATATCGTAACAGGAGATCAAGAGGCTAAGGAATTGATCGAAGGGCAAAAGTGTATTACGCTCGATGGCTGTCCTGCCATGTGTGCGGCGAAAAACGCTGAGTTGGCAGGTGGTGTCGTCACGGAAAAGGTAAGGGTTATCGATTCGTTTCGCAAGCACAAGGGAGCCAAGCCGGGAACCGCGACAGATCTCACAGAAGAAGGCTGGCTGGTTGTGGATGAAATAGCCGGCGAAATTGCTGAAAAAGTTAAACTGTTGAGCAAGGAGGGTTAATAATGTCTATAAATATGGTGAAAGTCGGAGTAGTATCCTGCAGCGGCGAGGACTGTTTGGGAGGGACTATCTCTCGACTTGCTACTCGGAAAATGCTGGACGAAATTCGGCCGGATACGACAGTGACAATATGTCTGCCGCTATTTCTGGCAGGGGGGGTGGAAGAACGGGGATTTGCCGAAAAGTTCCCGACGATTTCCGTGGATGGCTGCTCTAAAGCTTGTGCCAAAAGGGCTACTGAGAAATATAGTGGCAAGGTAAGCGCCGTAATTGATGTTTCAGATCTTATCGGAAAAGAAGTAGCTGAAGCAGGAGCCTTGTCCATCAGAAACCTGACGGATGAACACTCAGCAATGGTTGAGAAGGTGGTCAGCGAGATAACGGTGAAGTTTGATGAAGTACTGAGGGCTGCGCAAAGAGACCTGGAGGCTAAAGGCCTGGCCATGGTAGGTAGTGGTCCTTCCGGAGGCTGTGGTTGCGGCTGTGGGACAAAGTAAAAAAGAAATTGCATTATAGGGAGAGGCTAAAATGACGACGAGTTGGTATCCAATTATTAATTATGATAATTGTATTGAATGTGGGTCTTGTATTAATAAATGCTCACATGGTGTCTATGACAAAGAGAGTACGAAACCAATTGTCATCTATCCGGAGGGATGTATTGATCATTGTACAGGGTGTCAGGCATTATGCCCGGCAGAAGCGATTCGGTATTATGGAGATAATGGTGGCGGTCCTAAGACTACATGCAGCTGCGGTTATTGATAGCAATAGTCATAGGGAATAGATTAAGAACAGCGAAAATAGTCCTTTGGGAGACGTGCTTAGGGCACGTCTCTTTGTACCAGGGATAATGCGCCTTCCTACGGAGATTGTCTTTGGGGGTGAGAAATAACTTTCTGCTGTAAATTACTAAAATATAATTATGAACCCTCAATCGTTCATTACCCGGTAATCGATTGAGGGTTCATTTATATAAAAAATGCGTTAAAACCATAATGCAATTTTCTAAAGTTTGAAGGATGCAATACTATTTTGAAGATCCTTAGCCAGTTTATCAAGGTTCTCTGCCGAAGTAAATAAGGAGGCAGCAGTAGCATTTTGTTCCTCTGCAGCAGCGGCCGCTGTTTGTGTGCCCGTTGAAATTCTTTCAGCTTCCATCACGATTTTCTTGGTACTAGTCCTCATGTTTTGTCCCTCGACTTGAATTCGACGCACAGAGGATTCAATTGCTTGCGCTAAAACTGCACTATCTTCGACAGAAGACTGGATAGTCTCAAATTGAGTAAAAATTCCTCTTAAGTATGTCCCGCCTTGATTGACGCTCCGGACACTAGCCTCCATCTCCAAATGTGCCCTCTGCGAGGCATGCTGCATTTCTTGTATACGCGCCGTGATGTCCCCAAGGCTCTGTTGAACCTGCTCAGCTAATTTTCGTACTTCTTCAGCCACAACTGCAAATCCACGGCCATGTTCGCCTGCCCGCGCTGCTTCGATGGCTGCGTTTAAAGCCAGCAGGTTTGTTTGTTGCGCTATGTTGTTAATAATTTCAACCGTCTGGGCAATCCGCTCAGATTTGTCGTCAACTTGTCCAATGACTTCGCTGAGACTATTCACTTGTAATTCAATAGCCTCCATTTGAGTAACGACATTTTGTAGAGATTCACTTCCTGCTTTGGATAGGTCCACTGAACGATTGGAAGAGTAACTGACTTGTTCTGCCTGCGCTTCAGCTTGGGACAATTCCTCAACCACCCTTCGCATTCGTTCCTGGTTTTCGGCCATGTGATTTAACTGAAGCTGAGTATCCCCAGCAATGGTGCTTGTGGTGACTGCAACTTGTTCCGCCGCCAGGGATGACTGTTCGGCTCCAAGACGAATCTGTTCGGCGGTACTTTTAAGCTGCTCTCCCGATTCACCGACACTCCCGATCGTTGTGCGTAACGACTGTATCATCCCACGAAAGGCCTGTTGAATCTCTTCTCCCTCTCGGTTCCAAGGTCTCCAGAGGGCTTGTTTCCTTTGGGTTATATCACCAGCGCTGATTTTATTGGCAGTAAGGATAAGAGAACTCAACATTTTCGTTAACGCCCGGCTAAGGAAGATTCCGATTAAGAGGCTGCCAATGATATCGAGGACCACGAGAACACTGGAGATGAAACGATAGGCTTGCAAATGATAGCGTAGATCGGAAAGGGTATTCACCGGAAGTATCCCTTGTTGTTGGAGCTTTGTGAAGGTATTTTGCATTTGAGACATTTCAAAAACTCCAATTATGCCGACCACTCCAGCGGCTAAAGCCATGAGTACTATAAGGGCGGTTACCTGAGTTCCTAAGCGCCATCTTTTCATTATTTTTCACTCCTTGAATCAGTTTGTTTAGACGTTAACAATAAATATGTAACACAGAAGTTTATTACGAAATAATAATATGATAAATTTATAATATAATAATATTAATTTTATTCTTTTCTGTCTTTCTATGCAAGAGTCACTAAAAATTTATGTACAAAATATAAGGTAACCGAAAGGGCAGACTCTAACTTGGTAAGGAGGAAGAGCAAGGTTTTGTTCTATTATGCATAAGTGTAACTTGGCAGCCGCCTGCGCCAGCCAAGCATTTCTTTATTTCTATATACCTCTTGAAGTATTATAAAATTTAAGTATAATAAAATTAATATATTATAAATTACTAATATATTAAAGGAGTGGATGTGGGGATGCCATGAACAAGATCAAGTTTCGCAGTATCATAAATAACCACTAAGCATAGAAGAACAGACGAGAATCATTATTAAGAATCGAGGGGTGAAACGCTATGAATAGGGATGGGAACAGGATCATCCTGTTGCTCGGTTTAGCTGGTTTTATCGTTATGGCAGACAATTGGGTTGTATCTCCGATATTGCCCGCCATTTCTCAAAATTTGACGCTTGATATTTCAAAAGCCGGACTTTTAATCACAGCCTATATGATTCCCTTTGGAATTTTTCAGATTATCTTTGGTCCCTTGGCAGATCGCTATGGGAAAAAAAAGGTCATAACGTTGGCGATGATCATGTTTACGATTGCGACTGGACTTTGTGCGTTAGGTTCGAGTCTGACTAACCTAGCGATATACAGAGCATTAACGGGAGTGTTTGCTGCCTCGGTCATGCCAATATCCTTAGCTTTGATCGGAGACATGTTCCCGATCCAGGAAAGACAGGGCGCCATAGGAACGTTTATGGGAATTTCCTTTCTGGGTCAAGGACTCAGTATGGCCATTGGAGGCACAATTGCTTACTTCCTTAATTGGAGAGGGGTTTTTGGCATCTATGCTCTACTGGCCATCATTCCAACGTTGCTGCTCATGAAAAACTACAAGTCGCTGCCTTCGGAAAAACACCCCGGCAACAAAATTTTTGCACCGTATGCGAAACTGTTGGGGACCAGTAGAAGTTTGTTTACGTATATCATTGTTTTACTGGAAGGGATATTTATTGTGGGAAGCTTTTCATATGGAGGGGCTTACATTGCTAAAACCTATGGATTTAACTATTTATATATTGGTTTAATTATGACGGCCTTCGGAATCATGTCCGTTATCGGCGGGAGAATGAGCGGTAAATTAGCGGCTAAAATGGGGGCGCGCAAAGTATTGAGCTTAGGGCTTGTGTCAGCAGCCGTGGCGGATATCATTATCTACTTGTATGGGGATATTCTGGGGATGCTGATCTTAGGTATTGCCTTGCTGGGACTTGGTTTCATCTTTACGCATTCTACCCTTCTCACAAGAGCTACAGAGTTTGCCCAGAAGGCTAGGGGTGCAGCCATGTCCTTGGTTGCCTTTTGCTTCATGGGTGGTGGCGGTATCGGTACGGCAATTGGCGGAAGGGTGATTGCCGCCGCCGGACTCGACAACCTTTTCCTGATTAACGGGCTTGCCCTGGTTATTACACTGCTTTTAAGCTTTGTCTTGATCCGGGATCATGTCGTGGAACCTAATGAAACAAAGGAAATGATCAGAAATTTGTAAAAAGATATAGAAAGAGAAACTACTATGATTACGCAGCTTCAAATTCGTGTCATTGAATCATTATCGTATGATCCGTGGGTAAATTTGGCCATCGAAGAATATTTATTAAAACAAATAGCCGAGGATGAAGTTATCCTTTATTTATGGCAAAATGACAACACGGTGGTCATTGGTAGAAATCAGAACGCCTGGAAAGAGTGTCGGCATCTTGATTTGGAACAAGAGGGCGGAAAACTAGCCCGGCGTTTATCTGGAGGTGGTGCGGTCTTCCATGATTTGGGCAATCTGAACTTCACCTTTATTATGAATAAAAAGCATTATGACTTATCAAAACAGCTAACTGTAATTTTACAGGCAGTAACAAAACTTGGAATAAAGGCCGAGTTTTCTGGGCGTAACGATTTGGTGATTGAGGAAAAAAAGTTTTCCGGTAACGCTTACTATTTTAATCACGACAGGGCTTTGCATCATGGCACGATCCTAATTAACAGCGATTTGACGAAACTTAGTCGTTACCTACAGGTATCCCCTGAAAAAATAATTTCCAAAGGGGTTGATTCTGTTCGGTCCCGAGTGGTGAATTTAGTGGAAGTTAAAAGAGCTATCACTTTATCCGATGTGACCCAAAGCATGAAAGAGAGCTTTTTTCATAATTACCGGGGAAGCGCCCAAGAAATAGCTGTGGACCGCAATGACTTCAATATTGAACCGTTGGTTAGGAAGTATTCCTCTTGGGAATGGCGGTTTGGCAACACTCCGAAGTTTGACATTTCTATTTGTCGCCGCTTTGCTTGGGGAGAAATGGAATTAGGGTTTTGTTTAAAAAACGGCCGCATTGATTCAGTGCAAGTTTTTTCTGATGCCATTGAAGAGCGCTTAATCAGAGATATAGGAAAAGGCCTTAAAGGATGCTCTTTTAAGAAAGACAGGATGATTGAGCGTCTGATAAAGATGGATGGTCAATCTGAAAATCAGGCGCTTATTATTAAAGATGTAGCCCTATGGCTCAGTGAAACAGAGATTTAGATTAAAAAACATCCTGTATAGATTTACTTATTGTTCTATTCCAGAGGGATCTTTAATTTAGCCTTAACCCGTAGCTAACATTGTGCTTGATTAGAGAGAAGATGATGACTTGGATTGGAAAATAGTAGGAGGGTGTGAGAACATGAAAACTTGTCGTAATTGTGGGTTGGGTATTGAGGCAAGCAACGACCTAATAAGCTGTTTTAAATACAAGACGGTGAGCAATTCAGATGAGGAGAAATCCGACTGCCTATATTTCATTGATAAGATTATTGAGGATGGCGAGCCTTTGCCTCCAATACAACATCTTCTTTTGGTCGAGCAAGAATTAGGGAAGGGAAAAATGAAAATTAGTATTAACAATGGTTTTCGATTATAATTCTTTCATCTACTATAGGCAACTGAATTGCTTGTAATATTTCGATTTTAATGCTTCCTTTTATCAAACCTCCTTCTTAAATATTGAACACTCATATATTTTTCACGTAGTTTGAAAATGTAACAGTTTTGACACGATTGCTGGTTAAGATACTATTGTACCGGTGAAAAATAAATTGAGGTCGATTTACGAAGGAGGTATTACTGTATGAAAAAGAAACTCGCCATAGGGGTGCTAAGTGTTGTGTTATTGGTTGGAGGAGCCACGGCAGCGTTTGCTGCCACAGATTCATCAAAGCTTGATGAGATCAAAAGCTTAACCCAGCAAGTGTTCGGAATTCAAAAGCAAATAGCTGACAAAGAAGTTGAGGCTGGTATCATTACTCAAGCACAGGCTGACGCTATGAAGAGCTCTATTGACCTGCGCCAGCAATACAGTACCCAAGCAATAGCGAGTGGTCAGGTTTTTGGCCCGGGCATGGGGGGGATGCGTGGCGGCATGATGTATAATAACGGTCAACCTATGACGGATGATCAGGTTAAAGCCTGGACTGATGCCATGCAAGCCCAAATAAAGGTGCAAGAAGATGCCCTTAAGAAAGGTACTTTTGTTTCCGGAGGAATGGGAATGCACGGTGGCATGGGCGGCGGCAGAGGTATGCATGGCGGTTTTTGGGGTTATAATACAGTGCCAAGCGCAGGTACATCAAGCGGCTCAAATACACAATGAGTTTATTTCGTCGTGATCACCTAACGTATTAATGGTTAAACGATACCGGTACATTATTTTTTATCCTTGAATCCACTTTATATTCTCTGCAAACCCTGAAACAGCTTGTTTCGGGGTTCGACTTTTACCAGCGGCTTTGCTTTCGCCAAGACTCCGCAAAAGTCATTTAATGATATTATCTCAGACACCGAAGGTTGTATCGGTAAAAAACGTGGGAGGTTGGAAAGTTTAATGAATTATAAAGACAATAAAACCAAATTTGTCCTCAAATTTATTGTTCCTCTCCTTATTATCGGAGTAATAGCGGGAATTTTTATCTTAAAAAGTAGCGAACAGAAGCTTGTGGCAGATACAAATGATGAATTCGCTCTTGAAGCAACATCAATAGATCTAAAGCAGCTAAAATCTTACGGATTACCGATTGTGATTGATTTTGGTGCAGATTCCTGTGTTCCTTGCAAAGAAATGGCACCCGTACTTAAGAAACTTAATAAGGAGATGCAAGGCAAGGCTATTATAAAGTTCGTAGACGTTTGGAAAAATAAAAATGCAGCTGATAATTTCCCGGTAGACTTAATCCCAACGCAGTTCTACTTTGATAAAGACGGCAATCCCTTTGTGCCCAAAGACCCGGAAGCCATGCAAATGATGATGTATTCCACGAAGGATACCAATAAACATATTTATACTGCACATCAAGGAGGTATGACGGAAGCACAGCTTAGAGCTGTTCTGAAGGAGATGGGTGTGGAATGATCACGGAATGGCTTGATGTTCTTTCAACACTTATTTTTCAAAATATGTGGATAGCTCCAGTGCTTGCTTTGCTTGCCGGTGTACTGACGTCCCTGACCCCTTGCGCTTTATCAAGTGTTCCACTTGTCATAGGCTATGTAGGCGGCACTGGAAACAATAACACGAAAAGGGCCTTTTGGCTTTCACTTACTTTTGCGGCGGGTTCAGCAGTTACGTTTACAATCTTGGGAACAGTATCGTCACTTGTTGGGAAACTGATGGGAACAACATCATCCTGGTGGTATCTTTTATTGGGAGTTCTCATGGTGTTTATGGCTATGCAAACCTGGGAGATTTATAATTTCGTACCTTCTACTTTCCTCATTGCCAAGAACACTCGAAGGGGGTACATTGGAGCCTTTATAGCAGGAATATTAGGGGGTGTTTTTTCATCCCCCTGTGCAACGCCGGTACTGATTACACTTCTTGCAGTTGTGGCAGAACGAGGAAGTTTGCTATGGGGGATCGTCTTGTTATTATTCTATTCTATCGGTCATAGTACCTTGGTGTTGGCTGCAGGAACATCAATCGGATTTGTAAAAAACATGACAGCAACCCATCGCTATGGTACATTCACCGTTGTACTGAGAATTGTCTTGGGTAGTTCAATTCTGCTCATAGCGTTTTATATGTTTTATTTAGGATTTTAGAGTGGGAATTTGAGTTTTGTGTCCTTTTTTCAAAAATTATGTCTAAAAGTATTAGTACGAGCTGCCATTGTCTCTCAGTACTTGTGAAGTTCACTATTACGGCATTTAGTCACTAAAACTATTGCTGCCTGACGATAAATTTTAAGATGAAGCGGATAAAGGACATTCTTAAAGGTAAAGTTACTTGCAAAAGACTTTAACATATAATAATATGCTTATATAATTAATGAGTTATAGATAAGGGAGGGGGTCGAGACTTTTGGCTTATGAACCGCGTATTGATGCAATGGTTGAAAGATTCAAGGTTTTGGGAGATAAAACACGGTTGAGAATTTTAGTGCTACTGCAAGGTCGGGAACTACGCGTTTGCGATTTGACGGAAGTCTTAAGTATAAGCCAGCCTGGGGTATCCCAACAAATGAGACGCCTGCATAAAGCGGGATTTGTGAATGAACGCCGTGGAGGGCAATGGATCTATTATACGCTGAATATGGAAAATTCTCTGCTGGCTCCGCTTATTCCTATGTTGCCCAAGTCAGAAGAGGACGAAAAAAAGATTATGATGTCTAAAGGATGTCCTACTTAGTAATACGATTTTTAGTGCATGATTTGCAATAAACATAAGAGGAATGACACAAAATATAGGATCATGCATTGAATCGTTAGTTAAAAATTTGAACCGTCCTATAAATTAAAACGGGGAGCGAATGATATGAAAAAGATGCAAATATTTGAACCTGCTATGTGTTGTTCCACCGGACTCTGTGGTGTAGGGGTTGACACGGAATTGCTTCGGATTTCTACCGTTCTTAATTCATTGAAGAAAAACGGCGTTGAAGTTGACCGTTTCAATCTTACGAATGCACCGATGGAATTTGTCAACAATAAGGCAGTGAATGACCTTCTCCAAACTAAAGGGGTTGAGCAACTGCCGGCTACGGTCTTAGATGGGGAAATTTTGATTACAGGCCGATACCCCAGTAATGAAGAGTTCGCAAAGCTTCTCAACATTCCAATTTCCTTACTAAGTGAGAAAGAAAAAGACGAGACGTTTACAATTCTTCCTAAAACCTCAGGATGTGGTTGTTCGGACGGGAACTGCTGATTCAGTAAATTCAAATCGTGAGTTCCGGAAATGAGGGTGACAAACAATGCAGATTTTCAATCCACAGAAAATTACGCTGACAAAGTATTTATTTTATACCGGCAAAGGGGGCGTCGGGAAAACCTCCACCGCTTGTGCAACGGCCGTGAATCTTGCCGACAGTGGGAAGAAGGTGCTGCTCATCAGCACGGATCCTGCTTCAAACTTGCAGGATGTTTTTGAGACGGAGTTGACGAATAAAGGGGTTCCCGTTAAGGAAGTACCGAATCTCATCGTAGCTAACCTTGATCCCCTCCAGGCGGCAGCAGAATACAGAGAAAGTGTCATCTCTCCGTATCGCGGTAAACTGCCCGATGCGGTGCTTAACAATATGGAGGAACAACTTTCCGGTTCTTGTACGGTGGAAATTGCTGCTTTTAATGAGTTTTCCAACTTTATAACGGATGAAAAAACACAATTAGACTTCGACCATGTTATATTTGATACCGCTCCAACAGGGCATACCCTCAGAATGCTTCAATTACCTTCGGCCTGGAGCAATTTTATCAGTGAAAGCACCCATGGTGCCTCCTGTTTAGGACAGCTTTCCGGTTTGGAAGACAAAAAAGAGATTTATAAAAAGGCAGTGGAAACCTTAGCCGACGGCAATCTGACGACCCTCATTCTTGTATCCCGTCCTGAAACAGCACCTCTTAAAGAAGCTGAACGAGCGTCGAAAGAGCTGGCGGATATTGGTGTCAACAATCAGGTAATGATCCTAAATGGTGTATTGACCTCATACGATGATCGTATTTCTGAAAGTCTCTATCACAAGCAGCAGAAAGCGCTGGCCGATATGCCCCAGGGGTTGCAATCCCTCACTATTTTCACCGTGCCGCTCAGAGCGTATAACATTACAGGTATGGAGAATGTAAGAGCCTTGCTGACTAAGGATAATTATATCGTCCGCGAGGAACGGTTACAGGCTCAGGCAATCCCTCAGCTTAAGGATGTTATTGAGGATCTCCATCATACCCATAAAAAGGTCATCTTTACCATGGGCAAGGGGGGAGTGGGTAAGACGACCATTGCAGCAGCCATTGCCATGGGATTGTCCGCTAGGGGTAAAAAGGTACACCTTACCACTACTGATCCTGCGGCACATCTCAAATTTGTGATCGAAGAGACCTACGGCATCACTATGAGTCATATTGATGAGCAGGCAGAATTGGAAAAATATCAAGAGGAAGTGCTTGCCAAGGCCAGAGAAACCATGTCCGAAGAGGATATAGCCTATATCGAGGAGGATTTGCGCTCTCCTTGTACCCAGGAAATCGCCGTATTCAGAGCTTTTGCTCAAATTGTGGAAAAGGCAGAAGATCAAGTCGTTGTCATCGACACGGCACCGACTGGTCATACGCTTTTGCTGCTGGACTCCACGCAGAGCTACCACAAGGAGATCCAACGTTCCCAAGGGGATATTCCCGAATCTGTGGTCAAGCTGCTGCCACGATTGCGTAATGCCGACGAAACCGAGGTCATCATTGTTACTCTTGCGGAAGCTACACCCGTGTATGAAGCAATGCGTCTGGAGGAGGATTTGCAACGGGCGGATATAGCCACCAAATGGTGGGTTATCAATTCCTCGCTGTATCATACCGGGACAACGAATCAACTGTTGTCCGCTAAGGCTAGCAATGAGATCGAGTGGATCAACAAAGTTGATACACATTCGAAGGGGAATTTTGCCGTTATCGCTTGGAGTGCTGAGGAGATCAAAGGAGATAAGCTGCTTACCCTCTAATCTAACTGAATGGAAATTAGGACCATTAGGTAATCGAATCAACCTGAGGAACAGCATGAGTTCCTCGGGTTGACCTGATTTTAAGGGTAGTTCATGTAGGTATAGAGTTATAAGAAATAATGGTATAAAATAGTATACTATGATTATATTTACAACTATGTTATTATAAAATAGTAATAATTAAACAACATTAAATAGTTATAGAAAGGGTGGGGAAATGACTAATGCAAATTACTGACGAAATGACTAAGTGGATAAAGGAATTATCTGAAACCAAAGGCTATATCTGTCATGGCTTGGTTAATTACCAGAAGGGTGTTTCTGCAGTCAACGAAGAATCAGATCCAAGTGATCCAGCAAATTTTTTCCCACAGCAATGTACTACTATATTGAAGACGTTAGGGACATCCTTGAATAATCTTGATGGAGGAATACCCGATAAACTTATAGTTGAAGCATCAAAAATGACCATGATTATTTTCCCTGTGAATGATACTTATTTTTGTGGAGTGGGTTTGACGCCAGGAACGGAGACTGCTGGTGCAATTAAGAAACTAACTGAATTACGTGCTGCCTTTAGTAAAGCATTGTAATTTTATGATGCTCCCTCAAGATTTAACAAAAGTTGCTAGAGAGTTTTTCGTTTTGGCGAGAGACTCTCATATTTTCTTGTTTCGCATTTTCTCTTTTCTTTCTTAAAACGAAAGGCTCGTTTACTTATCCCTGGTTAATTCTTTTTTGCGTTCATTTGTCATCTTTATGGTTTGTACCATTATTTAATCTATAAAAAAATATATTTATATATTGAAATATCTAAATATAAAAGTATACTAAAGATAAGACTAAGACTTAATAAAACTACTACCCTTACTTTTGAAAGGATGTGCAAAACAATGGAAATCAAGATTCTAAGTACAGGCGGATGTGCCAATTGCAAGGAAATGGAACAGCTTGTTTTGGAGGTGCTAAAGGAAACAAAAATTGCGGCCGAGCTAATTAAGGTAACGGAAATTAAAGAAATCATGTCCTTCGGAGTGATGTCTACTCCAAGTTTGGTCATTAATAACAAAGTGAAGATTGCTGGCAAAGTGCCCCCCAAGAACACGATTAAAGAACTTATTATGAGCGAAGATGCTTAAAGAAGGTGACTTATATGTGGCAAGCTTTTGTGGATTATTTTGTCTACCATGTCATGGGGTTATCTCCTAAGAGTAATTTAGGTTCAGCTTTAGACTTTTTTATCTATGATACTGTGAAGATTTTTTTAATGTTAGCGGTAATCATTTTCCTAGTTTCCGTTATCCGAAGTTTTTTTCCACCGGAGAAGACCAGGAAAATCCTCAGTGGCAAGCGAGAGGTAAGGGTTAATACAGCCGACGGAGCCGATGCCGTAACCGTCGCTGCAGAAAGCAGCTTACGCGAGTTTATCGGGAATATCCTGGCGGCCCTGTTGGGCATAGTAACGCCCTTTTGCTCCTGTTCTGCGGTCCCGGTTTTCATTGGTTTTGTAGAGGCGGGTGTGCCATTGGGGGTAACTTTTTCTTTCCTCATCTCCTCACCAATGGTCAATGAAGTGGCTCTTATCATGCTCTGGGGAATGTTTGGTTGGAAAATCGCTGCAATATATATTTCGACCGGAGTTTTTGTAGCTATCATCGGTGGGATAATAATAGGCAGGCTTAAATTGGAACACCAGGTTGAGGATTATGTCTATGACATCAAGATGGGGGAAAATGAGTTAGTTAAGTTGACCTGGAAAGAAAGGGTGGACTACGCCTGGGGTTATGTTCAGGATATTTTGAAAAAGGTTTGGCTATATGTACTCATTGGGATTGCCATCGGCGGTTTTATGCATGGCTATGCACCTGCTGATTTTTTGGTTAAATATGCCGGGAAAGACAACCTGTTTGCTGTACCTTTAGCCGTCGCAATTGGCGTACCGCTTTATTCCAATGCTGCAGGAATCATCCCGATTGTCAATGTTTTGATGGAAAAAGGAATGGCCTTAGGCACGGTACTCGCCTTCATGATGGCTGTGACCGCTCTGAGCTTGCCTGAGATGATTATTTTACGTAAAGTCTTAAAGCCGAAGTTGATTGGAATATTTATTGGGATTATGACCGTAACGATTATTTTTGTGGGTTATCTCTTTAATGCCATTATGGCGTAGCCTAATTTACTAAGTTCAAGGAGGTGGAACGTTTGGGCCGACTAAGGAAAATTGCTGAATTCTATAGTGCTCTAGCGGATGAAACAAGGCTAACCATTCTAGAAATGTTAACAAAGCAAGAAATGTGTGTCTGCGAGCTCATTGTTGGGGTAAGTCTGTCTCAACCGGCAGTCTCCCACCATCTGAAAATCCTCAGGCAAGCAGAATTAATTAACGCCAAGAAGGAAGGTAAATGGGTTTATTATTCTCTCAATGCCGATGTTCTTCAATCACTATTTCCTGAAGATGAACCTTCTGTCTTCAAAGACTATGCTGAACCCATTCGAAGCTTGTGCAATCAAAGACCGACTCCATCCCCCTTGCACAGTAAAAATGCAGCTTGTTTGCTTAAATTAGAAGGGAATGAGTTTGAAGACTGATAGAAAGATGGTGAAAAAGTAGTGGATTGTTGTGCTCTTCAAATCGAACCAATAAACTTTGACTTAGGGTTTACTTGCCCGGAGTGCGGTGATAAAGGCAGACCCATAAAAATTATTACGTTGAAAAGTCTGTTAGTACCAAGTGCCTTAGCTAAACTAGAACCTTCAGCTTCTTACAAAATGTGTACCAACAAAGCTTGTTCCGTAGTTTATTTTAACGAAAGACAAGGGGTATTTAAAACGATAGACATCAAAGTCGAAGTCTACACAAAAAGCGAGGATGAAGACTGCCCAGTTTGTTACTGTTTCGGCTGGACTAAAAAAAGAGTGCTGCAAGAATTTAAGGAAACGGGCAGAGCTACCGCCTTAGAGGAGATTACTGCTCATACGAAGGCTGGCCGATGTGGGTGTGATGTAAATAACCCCGAGGGTTCTTGCTGCCTCAGTAACGTAAAATGTCTCTTGGAGTCAATTACTAAGGAGAGCTAAATCATGTTTAACGCCATGATACTTTTTATTCTCGCTGGTTTAGCGGAAATAGGGGGAGGTTACCTGGTTTGGCTATGGCTCAGGGAAGCCAAGTCATTTTGGTATGGAATTCTAGGAGGACTCATTCTCATACTTTACGGCGTCATACCCACCTTACAGAGGTTTCCTGACTTTGGCAGAGTTTATGCCGCCTATGGAGGAATTTTTATCTTTCTTGCCGTATTATGGGGCTGGGGAATTGATCATAAAGTACCGGATATTTACGATTGGATCGGGGCTGCAATATGTTTAGTTGGTGTTTCTATAATATTGTGGGCGCCACGTCATTAGAGTGCATCGAAAGGGATGGTTACAATTATGAATATCGGGATTTTCCCATGTCAAGGTCGTTGTAACGTCAGTATGATGACAAAAACGGTGGCTGAATTTTTCGTAGATGACGAAATAATACGCGTACTACCCCATGTAGGTTTACCTCTTGACAATGAAAGTGTTATTCACGAAAAGTTTATTGCCCTAAATGGCTGCCCGGCAAAATGTGCTTCTAAGGAATTTGAGATAGCGAGAATTAAACCACATGAAGAAATCGTCATGACTAAGGATTTTGATCCAAAAAATAACGAAAAATATGCAGAGTTATTAAATATTGATGAAGAGGTATCCTTAGTTCAGGAAGTGATCGAACGATTATTGGGTTCGACTGTTGTCTGAATTAGGACCGCTAGGTAATTGAATTAACCCGAGGTACCGGTACACGAGTTCCCCGGGTTAATTCAGTTTCTAAATGATATTTTTAGAAAGTGAACTTGCTCACTATTTTGGCCAAGAAGGGTATTACCATCAGATAATTTACCCTTGGCGTTATGTAGATCGAATAAATGCTTAGCTATCGCAAGTCCTAGTCTTGTGCCAAGGCCTTGACGGGATTTATCGACTTTGTAGAAACGGTCCAAAGGAAGGAGAGTTAATCGGCAGCAATACCATACCCTTGATCACGAATGATGATGGGTAACATATTCTTCTGAATTATTCTCGCTTAGACACAAAGGGGTGATCCGGTGAATATACATCATAATTTCAATAGGTAATTATCAGAAGCACAAAATTTCCAAAATTATGATAATATTATTGCGTAACAAATCTGAGAAACAATTAACGGGGGAGGGGAGACGCGTGGTTCAAGTGGATGTGTTCGGAATCCGCGAAGAGGCTCCGTCTGGTTTGTGCAGTTGCGGTGGAGCCTGTGGGTCAACGACGGAAAAGACCATGGGGGAAATGTTTGAGGATTTGGTCCGGTTTTGTCAGGAAAGTGATTTAGCTTCTAACATAAAATTGCGGTTCATTGATGTTTTTGAAGATGATCTAAAGGGCTACGATACTGAGCACACAATGTTTAAGAACGGATTTGCTTTACCACTGGTTGCGGTTAACGGGGTGGTACGCTTTTATGGCGGAATCAGCCACAGTAGGGTCTATGATGAGGTTAAGAAGATTTGCCAATAGTAATAGGGGAAGGTCAGATCAGCGTCAGTTTTCAAGCAGGAGATCTCTCCCGGGTTAAAGTACCGATTAAGAAGTTTGCCTAATGGTTAAGTACGATGTGAAGAAGTAATGTAACAACCTTGAACTATCTAAATCAAGGGTTAGCAACAAACATCAATGTTTGTTGCTAACCCTTGATTATTTCTATGCAGATATTGACAGAGAAGGTAATGGGAGTATTATTATAAGTATATTATAATTTAATAATATTAAGAAGGGGAGTTGGACTATGTTTACGATTTTGATGTATATAGCAGCTTTCGGCTTTCTTGTCCTTTCCTTTATAAAGGATAAGAAAAAGACCTATATGGCCTTAAAAAAGGCCTGGAAATCGTTTGAAAATATCCTGCCTCAGTTCTTGGCTATTTTAGTGATTATAGGGATCATGCTGGCGGTTTTGAGTCCTGAAGTGATTTCGGGATTAATCGGAGAAAAATCCGGGTGGTTAGGGATGTTGATGGCTTCTCTGGTCGGTTCTGTTACTTTGATACCTGGATTTGTAGCTTTTCCTTTAGCGTCAGCTTTATTGAAAAACGGTGCTGGTTTCATGCAAATTGCCGTATTTATTTCAACCCTCATGATGGTTGGCATCGTGACCATCCCTTTAGAGATCAAGTATTTCGGTAGAAAAGCTGCACTACTCAGAAATAGCTTAGCCTTCGCCTTCTCGTTTATCGTAGCCATTGCAATCGGGGTGGTGCTGAGATGAAAATGCTGCTTAAACGCTATAAGTATTTCTTAGTACTGCTCGTCATTAATATCGTCGTTTATTGTTTGTATCCAACAGTCGGTCAAAAGTCTGCTGAGATCACTTGGAGCAATACGGTGGAAATGCTTTCGGTTATTCCACCCATATTTATTCTGTTAGGTCTCTTAGATGTCTGGGTACAACGAGAAACAATGATCAAGTTGATGGGCGAGAAATCAGGAATCCTGGGCATTCTCATCGCATTCTTCTTAGGTTCGGCCGCGGCCGGACCGTTATATGCAGCGTTTCCTATTGCTGGAGTACTCCTGCAGAAGGGGAGCAAGTTTTCTAACGTCTTAATTTTTATTGGGGCCTGGTCAACCACTAAAATACCGATGCTTTTATTTGAGGCTTCTTCCATGGGGTGGAAGTTTATGATGACTCGATTTGTCATCGATATACCGGGGATTATGTTAATTGCCTATATCACGGCCAAAATACTTAATGAAAAAGAAAAGCAATACATCTATGATCAGGCGGGTAACGTTGCTTAAGACAGCTAAGGGGAAATGTTCTTCGCAGTAAGGGGGGAATTATGATGTTATACGGAAAATTAAAAGAGTATAGGGCTGTAATCACGTTCCCATCGTTAACGGAGGCATTGGGAGCAGAGAAGGTCCTCACTCGGTTCGATTGTCCTTTTGCCAGTATTCCGACTCCACGAAGTTTAAGATCCGGCTGTAATACGTCATTGTGCTTTCCCTTGGAGCGCAAAGCAATTGTCGATGAAGTGATTGATGATGGAGTCGTTCTGACGGGAGCGTATGAAGCACGCGAGGATGGATTTTTCTCATTAGTATGGTGACGATGATTTAAGCAAATACAAAATCCGGTTGTTCAGAAAGGAGTTGAAAACTCATGATTTACTTAGATAATGCGGCAACGACTTGGCCGAAGCCAAAACAAGTTGTGGAGGCTATCGAAGAGGCCCTTGTAACTAAAATGGGAAATGCCGGCCGAGGTGGACATGGCGCAGCAATGAAGATGGCCAGGTTGATCTATCAGACGAGAGAAGACTTGTGTGTTTTATTCGGTACAGATGATCCGAAGAGAGTTGTCTTTACTCAAAATGCCACTCATGCTTTGAATCAAGCCTTATTTGGACTGTTGCAGCCGGGGGATCATGTTATTACGTCTTCGATCGAACATAATGCAGTGGCCAGACCACTTTTCTCCTTGAAAAATCGCGGGGTAGAGTTAAGCGAAATTCCCGGGACGCTAGGAGGAGAGTTCAATCTTGAGGCCTACGACAAAGCTTTTCAACCCAATACCAAGTTAGTGGTAACCTTACATGCCTCAAATGTCACCGGAACATTGTTACCGATCAGAGAAATTGGTCAAATTGCTCATGAGCATGGGGCGTTATATTTATTAGATGCTGCGCAAACGGCAGGGGTTTTTTCTATTGATTTAGGACGCCTTGACGTGGACTTACTTGCTTTTCCGGGACATAAAGGCCTTTTAGGACCTCAAGGAACTGGCGGGCTCATTTTCAAGCCGGGAATTCACTTGGAGCCATTAATTTATGGTGGCACTGGGAGCCTCTCCGAAGAGGACCGTCAGCCGGAATTTCTGCCGGATGCCTTGGAGAGCGGTACACTGAACGGTCCAGGAATTGCTGGACTAGGGGCGGGCGTGCGCTACATCCTAGACCAGGGAATCGATCGGATACGGGTAAGAGAACAGGAACTTTGCCGGAAATTATGGAACGGTTTACAGGAGATTCCGGAGGTTAAGCTTTATGGAAGCGACATGGTGGAGCGACGGTCACCCATTGTGGCTTTTAACATTGGAGAACTAGATTCCGTGGAAACCGCCTTTGCTTTAGAAGAAGAAGCAGAAATAGTTGCCCGAGCAGGGCTGCATTGTGCGGCCCATGCCCATAGGATGCTCGGAACCCTAAGTCAGGGAGTTGTTCGCTTTAGCCCTTCCCATTTCACGAGTGAGGAAGAACTTGAAACTGTACTGCAGGTAGTGAGAAAGGTCGCAAGCGAATACTCGACATCATTGGTATAGCATGATTAGTATTCATCCCAAGCGGCGAACAGATGCATCTTTACAGTTGGTATAGATGCACCTGTTATTTATTCCAAATTCCCTTGCGGTTGCGTTCTATGAAAGTAAATTGTTCGCAAAAATGTTTACTCGGCTTTTCTCCAGAGAGTTTCCTGACAAAGGAGTGCATTACAGCCGCAGGGAAATGTTTCAAACTCGACTTCGATGGTTGTATGTGAAATTCCGAACTTTTCAAGAATATAAGCTTTTAATTGTTGCATTATTTCCCTGCTCTGATCCAGAGAGCTATTGGAATCAATCACAAGGTGACAACTAAGGGCAACTCGTTCCGGAGTCACACTCCAGACATGAAGATCGTGGATATCTTTAGTACCGGGCAGGGTGCGAATGAACGATAATAAACGATCAAATTCGAAATTGCTCGGAGCCCCTTCCATTAAAATGTGCAGCGTTTCTTTTACGATCTTCCAGGCATTCCAAGCAATCAGAAGAGCAATTAAAACGGAGATGATTGGATCAATAACATACCAGTGAGTAAATTGCATGAGCACTGCACCAAAGATGACACCGGCCGAGGCTGCAGCATCCCCTAAGACATGGAGCAGGGCCGAGCGGACATTGAGGTTATCTTCCCCTCCCCGGAAGCCTAAAGCAATTGCTAGATTAACGAGCACACCAACGCCCGCGCTCAAATACATAATGGTGCTTTCAACGGGTTGGGGATATTGAAAACGGTAAAAAGCCTCATAAAGAATTACGAAGGCAATAATAATCAGGGTAAGAGAATTGGCTAAAGCCGCTAAAATTCCAGTGCGATGGTAGCCGAACGTTTTATCAAGAGTCGGAGATTTCTGCGCTTGGACGGCCGCAAACCAAGCAAGACCTAAGGCGGCAACATCAGTCAGTACGTGACCGGCATCACTGAGCAGGGCTAAGCTATTCGCTAAGCTTCCTCCAATCACTTCAACAGCCAAAATTAAGAAAGTAGCAAAAAAGGCCCATTTTAACTTCGTTCCTGTGGCATGAACATGCCCTCCAAGAGCACCATGGTTGTGTCCGTGATGATCATGGCCAATATCAAGTTGATTCTGAGTATAGTCATGGTCATGAATGTGGTTGTGCTCATGCTCATGCTTATGGTTATGGTTATGAGTTCCAATATCGAAATTGTTGGGTTTTGACATTCAATTTTCCCTCCCTCTATAAATATCAAATTTTTAGTTTTATTGTTTCTTTTATAAATATGTTTAGGTTATATGAATATTAAGACATACGTTTGAATGTAAAGTTAAAAAATATAACACCTAAAACGTAGGAAGGTGGTTGCTATGGTCGAGCGCTTTCTCTAAGATGATCTTGACGTGTTTGTCGTAAAGGTTATAACGAACAAGCTTTCCTTCTTTGCTAGACCGGGCGAGACCCATTGACTTTAGCAGCCGCAAATGATGGGAAGCCGCAGAGATGGTCAAATCTGTAAGCTGAGCAATCTCATAGACGCAAAGATCTGGTTTCAGAAGCAGGGCATAAATAATCTTAACGCGTGTTTTATCAGCCAGAGCGTTGAAAAGAGGAGTCACTCGCTTAATCTGTTCGACAGAGTGTACCAGCTCATTTAAACGTTGCGGAGTTTGGCAATCTGTATGGCAGAAGTGGTGATGGCCAAGAAAGTTCAAAATGACTCCTCCTCTCAGATATTTTGAGTTTCAAATTGTGAACACTATGCGCAGATTATTGATAAGGTATCATTGATTCTTAGGAATTCTTTTGTCACCGCGATTGAGAGAGAACAGGGAACCGATAATACTTAACCCAGCAGCTATATAGTAAACGATCGCAGAGCTGGGTAAAAAAGCGGCGACATAAGGAAGGGAAGTTCTGGAGTTCATACCATACTGAAAAATCGCGACCGAAAGAGTGATCCCTAAGACCATCCCTAAGTTTTTGACTAATTGGCTGATGCCAGAGGCTACGCCCAATTTATTTTTGGGTACTGCACCCATAATGCAGGAATTGTTGGGGGCTTGGAAAAGACCCAAGGAGGCTCCCATACCAAAGACAGCGAGGATAACTTGAATAACCGGAGTTTTTTCGCCGACATTGGCCAAGAGGACCAAAGCGAAGGCATTAAGAATCATGCCGCTGCTGGTTAGAAACGTATAGCCGATTTTGTCAGAGAGCCGCCCGGCAAAGGTCGCCATAATCGCCATGCCAAGAGGAAAGGCCATCATAAACAGTCCTGCCAGCTGCGGCGTGTATCCCAAGACCTTCTGGTAATAAAAGGGAAGGAGTACCGTACTGGAATACATGGTGATGAAGGAGATTAGTGCAGCCACGATAGATGTCCAGAAAATACGCATTTTAAAGAGCTCGAAATCTAAAATGGGGTTGAGCGCTTTTCTTTCCTGAAAATAGACAGCGATCAGACAGAGGAGAAAGATTGTACTGCTCGTCAGAATTGGTGTAGAGAACCAACCAAAATCATTGAGATTAGAAACACAGTAGATAAAGCTAACCATCCCAATGATGACGTAAATAGCTCCCCAAGTGTCAAACTTTTTACTATTGCGGGTTTTACCATGATCTGCCGGGATAATAAAATGCGAGGCTAAGAAACCAGTGGCTGCAACCATAGCGATAAGCAAAAAAATCATTCGCCATCCCCAAAGTCCGATCACAATCCCGCCGAGCGAAGGCCCGGCTAAGCTCCCTATAGCTGCTACTGAGCCAAGGAAACCAATGTTTTTCCCGCGTTGTTCAGGGGGATAATTTTCCGTGGCGATCGCTAAGCCGTTAGCCATGATCATGGCTCCCCCGACTCCTTGCAAGACTCGGGTAAAGATCAAGAGATAGACATTATTGCTGATTATGCAGAGAAGAGAAAAAATGCCAACTAACGCAAACCCGCCGTTATAAATTCTCTTCCGGCCGAACATATCGGCTAAAGTCCCAAAAATCAGAAGCAGCGCGGACATGGTGAGCAAATAAACGGAGGGTACCCACTGAATCATGGACAAACTGACCTTGAATTCCGCAGCCATACGTGGGAGTCCGACGTTTACGACTCCACCGTCAAAGGTGGAGAGAAAGGCGCCTGTGGCAACACAGGCTAATACATAGGAACGTTTTTGTTTAGCTGCCGGTAAGGGAGATACAGGAGAAGACATATTCCTAACCTCCTTAGTCAATGCTGAGAACGGCTTGGACCACAGCATTCGTTACTTGTTTAATTGCGCTCGAATCACTGAGCCGAAAGTTTTTAGGAACATTTAAATCTTTACTGACAATAAGATGCTGATCAACCTTGAGCTCGGCCTTTTCTAAGGTTCTTTTAGCACAGGACATCGGACATCCATCTACGGCGACAATTCCTCGAGCGTTTTTAGCACCATTCATCATATTTTTCAAGCCGGCGGATATACTGGCTAGGCAAAGGAGTGCGACACGGTTATAGCCTAAGATATCAGCTGTTTCCACACAGCCTGTGACGGTGGACTGCCCAACATTTGAAGCCCCTGCGCAATAAAACAGGGCAACAGGGCTCTTTTTCTCTTCAACTTCTTTTCCTTCTGTAATGGCATTCATATAGGGAAGGTACCAATTCGTGTCTTTGTCTCCCTCAGGCTTAGGTGAGCCGGAGGAGTCGGAAACGCTTGTGTTCGGGAGATTTTTCACTAAGTTATCTTGGAGAGATTCTCCACTTTGACAGGAGCATCGTACATTATTGTCTGACATATAAATACACCTCTTTAAATTTTTATGGTTTACAAGACTGTAGTTTACCCAGGAATGATTGGAAAATGTCGATCATTCCTGGGTTGGGTCGGAAGGTTTTACTCTTGAGGGAAGATGCGCAGCCCAGTATTAACTCGGTTCATGCCGGTTGCACTGTCAATGACCGCGATAACTTCTAAGAGTTCTTCATCGGTAACCCCCATGTTTTTGAGCTGTTTGCTGAAGTTGGCAATGCACATATCTGAGCCGTTGTTGATGGATGTAGTTAAGGCAATCAGCATTTTTGTTTTAGCGTCGATTTTCCCGGGAGCCATTGCTGTTTTCATTTTCATGAGCGTCGCTTTCATGTAATCGGGAAAATTGGCTAAAGCGCGAAACGTCGGAGGAACCATCCCTTTTTCTTTCTCAAGGTTCGCAAACACTTGTTTTACTTCTGGGGATGCCTCTTGATCTTGGATAAGCTTTACTGTTGACATGAGTTTTGCCTCCTCTTTTTTTAATGCCATAAATTTAGAGTATTTGTGAAGAACTACATGGCATTTGCCTTATTATTATATTAGTAAATTCTAATATAATAATTTTATCACTTTATTTTTTAAAAACAAGAGGTATCCTATGATTATTTTTTAGCTTCGCTTAGATTCTCGGTGTCGGGAATTTTCATGGATATTAAACAGATAAATGTCAGGGTTTTCACGTATAGCAAAGAAGGTTTATTTCGTTTATGCTTAATACATCTATAGAAACGGAGGCGGGAGATGTGTTAATTTCTTTCGGTTTTCTAGCTCCAACCGAATTGATTGTTGTTCTGGTTGTTGCTCTAATCATCTTTGGTCCAGGCAAGTTGCCGGAGTTAGGCAAATCTTTAGGCAGAGGAATCAATGAGTTTAAAACGGCTTCTCAAGAACCTATTAAAATAGTTGAATCTATAGGGACTCAGAAAGATACCGCTAAAGATAGTGAAGAAGGGTAATCATTAACAGATCGCCATAAAAAAACACAATCGTCCTCACTCCACTTTGATTGTGAAAGGAGGACGCTTTTTGATTCTAGTAGTATTTATAAATATTAGGGTTTTCCCTTACAGGGACTAGCATTTATCCTAGTTTTCAATTATCATATCATTTCTTATAATTGAATTTATAGTCGTTATTCTTGAGGGGCAGGGTATTAAAGACTCTATGAGGACAATGAAAAAGAAGTGGACTCATAAACAAGATAACAGACAAGATACCTTAATAAGCATAGGATAACTCGAAGTGAATTTTTTCGTAAAAGTTATAGAGAATCTCCGAGCCTCTTTACCTAAACTGATAAAAGCAGGGTGATTTGGCCGTTTCGGGTACGGAAGGAAACAACCGTGCCTCCGCGTTTTTGGAAAGGAGAATTCGGGTTGTGTTTACACAGTCCTTGTTTGACATATTCCAAACAAGGATTTTTTATTGTTTGTTTACGAATATAAAAATGGAGGCGAGATTTATGAAAATGATTCATGTGTCAGAAGCTGTAGGCAGTGCGCTTTGCCATGATCTCACAAAAATTGTTCCCGGTAAATTCAAAGGAGCCGCTTTTAAAAAGGGGCATATAATACGCCCAGAGGACGTAGAGGTTCTTCTCAGCATGGGAAAAGAGCATATTTATGTTTGGGAGATAACAAAGGGGACAATCCATGAAAATGAAGCAGCCTTACGGCTTGCTAGCGCAGCCTGTGGGGGAAATTTAACCTTAACTGAACCTTCTGAAGGAAAAGTCAATCTTATTTCCAAAGAACGAGGATTGCTTAAAATCAACATGGACTTGCTATATTCATTGAATTCAATCGATCAGATCATCTTTGCATCGAGGCATAATAATACCTTGGTTAATGAAGGCGATGTAGTTGCAGGAACAAGAGTGGTTCCCCTAGTCATCGAAGAAGACAAAATAATCGAAGCCGAAGCAGTATTACATCAGGATATATTAGTGACAATATTACCTCTTCAATCGTTTAAGGTCGGGTTGATAACAACTGGCAATGAAGTGTTTTACAAAAGAATTGAGGATAAATTTGGGCCGGTGGTTACTAAAAAGCTTGAGGCGTTAGGCAGCTCAGTGTTAGAACAAGTTTTTGTTCCGGATGATTCAGAGAAAATCTCAGATACTATTAAGAGCCTTATTAGTAAAGGTGCAGAGGCTATTGTAGTGACTGGGGGAATGTCAGTCGACCCTGATGATGTAACTCCATATGGAATTCGGCAAACTGGTGCCGAGATAGTAACCTATGGACTGCCAGTCTTACCGGGGGCAATGTTTCTTTTGGCGTATTATGGAGACATTCCGATCATGGGCCTTCCAGGGTGTGTGATGTATAGTAAGGCTTCAATTCTTGATCTCGTGCTTCCTCGGATTTTATGTGGAGAACGTTTAGTCAGACAGAATCTTGTCGAATTATCACACGGTGGATTATGTTTACAATGTCCGGAGTGTAAATATCCAATATGCCCGTTCGGGAAGGCATAACAAAAAATGGAGGGTCGATAAGTTGGAAATTAAGGCTACCGGTGTACTACTAGCAGGCGGGAAGAGCTCAAGAATGGGGAGACATAAGGCTTTTCTGGAACTTGATGGACGTCTGTTTATTGACAAAAGCCTTGAAGTGCTCCAACGTGTCTTTTCAGAAGTGTTAATCAGCAGTAATGAACCATCTTTGTTTTCCAAGTATGATGTACGGGTTATTAAGGATGAGATTATTGATAAGGGTCCTATAGGAGGGCTTTACAGTAGCATGAGGGGAGCAAATTACGATAAACTATTTTTTGTTGCTTGTGATATGCCGTTTTTAAGTTCTGAGCTTATCCGAACGCTTTATCAACGTACATCATGTGCTGATATTGTTGTACCTCAGTTCAGGGGATTGCATCCCTTACATGCCTTTTATTCCAAAAAGTGTATTCCATTTATTGAGAAGAATATTAAAGAGGGTCTATTTAAGATTCTTGATTTTTACCATTACTGTACTGTTAACGTTGTTTCCGAACAGGCACTTTCTCAATTTGGAAACTTGGATAGGATATTCTGCAATATTAATACCCCCGAGGACTTAAGGAGATTACAATGGCTAAAGTGACATGTGATGTAATTTATCTCAAGGATAATTGTCTTAATACAAAACGGCCAATTGCCAATCCCTGCCGTATATGCTTTGATTCCTGTCCCCATAAAGCAATTGAAGATTCAATGCAAATTAAAGCGGATCATTGTACAGAGTGCGGTCTATGTATGTCGATTTGTCCAAGCGATGGATTTGTAAACAGGATGTATGATGAGCTTTTGAATTATGTAACTCTAAACCAAAGTGTGTCATTAAATTGTCCTCAGGCAATCAGAATGGATTTCGAAATCCCATGTTTAGGTATCTTTGATAAGGATAGCTGGGGAAGTTTGCTTATTATGGCACGGGAAAAACCGGTTAGCATTTACACAGGTGAATGCGGAAACTGCCTGGACAAACAAGCATGTAAAAAAAGTATCCAAACATTAAAGGAATATTACTCAGAACAATTATTGAATACTTCATTAAAAATCAGAGTCTCCTCAGATTCTGGGGATGATTTGAATAAAGCACAACCTCCAAAGGATAACAGCAATAAAGAATCTGGGTTATCAAGACGTCAGGAGCTCACTGGGTGGTTGAATCAAAACAAAAGGAAATTGGAAGATGTGTTGCCAAGTTTAATTAATACAAAAGGATATCTCATACCGAAATCAAGGAAAAGATTAATTCAATTACTCCAAGACAGAACTGACATTAAAATTCCGTTTAAGGTACCAACGATATCTGATTGTTGCACGAGTTGTGGTATTTGCACTTTAATCTGCCCTCAGAATGCCCTGCAGAAAATGGAAAACGGGGATTCGATCAAGATAATATTAGAACCCTATAAATGCGTTCAATGCAACCGTTGCATCGATAGTTGCCGCCCCCAAGCGATGAAATCAGAAATGAAACATCTTTCATACAAGTATTTGACTGGAAAAGTGTTGTTGCACGAGGGGATTCCGCTAAACTGCAGCTGCTGTGGAAAACAAATTTTTGAGAATAATGATGCGCATCTTTGCATAGCTTGTGCATCCAACAATACATCGGCTGATAAATTTCTTTAATCAGATTACACAATAAATTCAACTTCTATTTTTATAAACCAGATGAGGAGAGTGTTTATGCTTGAACTGATTTCGCTTGAGGAATCCAACCATATTCTAAGTAGATATGGCCAAACATTAGGTGTTGAGCACGTATTGCTTAGGGATTCCCTCCGAAGAGTATTGGCAGAGGACCTTACAGCCCAAACAAACATACCGCCGTTTGATCGTTCGGCAGTTGATGGTTACGGGATAAGTTCAAAAGATACGGGTCTCAATCAATTTAAGATCATAGGGGAAACACCCGCAGGCTATACCTATGAAGATCTAATAAACCCTGGCAATGGGCTAAGGATTTTCACAGGTGCTCCGGTTGCTAAGGGAATCGTAGCGGTCATCCGCCAAGAAGATGTGTGTGTCCAAGGGGAACAAATAGTTATTAAAAAACCATGGAAGCCGGGAGATAATATCGCTTTACGTGGTGAAGATGTAACTGAAGGTGAACCTTTGTTGAGTAAAGGGACAGTTATTACACCAGCATATATTGGGTTGCTGGCAGCCCAAGGAATCTCTAAAGTCCCTGTCTTTAGACAGCCAAAGGTCGGGGTTCTCTCAACGGGGGACGAATTAGTTGCCTTGGGTGAGCCTTTAACTCCGGGTAAGATATTTAACAGCAACCTACCATCTCTTATTGCTTTAGTAGAGGATTTAGGGGGAGAAGCGCTAGATTTAGGTATCGTCTCTGACTCCCTCGAAAAAACCTCATTAGCAATAGAAAATGCTCTAAAAAAAGTGAATTTATTAGTGACAACCGGTGGGGTGTCAGTTGGAGATTATGATCGACTAAAAGAAGCGATTCTTCATATGGGAGGTGAGATACTATTTTGGAAAGTTTCCATTAGGCCAGGCACTCCGATGGTTATCGGTCTTTATAAGGATCAACTCATTATCGGCTTATCCGGGAATCCTGCTGCCGCCATGATTGGAGCAGAATTATTTTTAGCTCCCTTAATTAGAATGATTCTAGGACACCGTGAGGCGAATCTTAAAAGGTGCTATGCGAGAGTCCGTGGGGATATCCGTAAACCAGCTTCAACACGCAGAATGATAAGAGTGCAAATTGTGGAGACTTCAGAGGGGATAATAGCAAAGATATCCCCAAAACAAAAATCGGGTGTCTTGAAATCACTTGCGGAGGCTAATGGTGTAATTGATCTAGCACCCGGAGCGGTTTTAAATGATGGAGATGGCTGTCAAGTTATTTTATTTAATCGTTGGAGCCAGTAGAGCATTAACTTTCGTTAATCTTACTTGGATGAGACAATAGTTAGCGATTCAAAGTCCAATGTGAATAAGGGGTACCCTAATATACCTATACCAGGTTAGTTAACCTATAATTATCTTTTAGCCGTTTAGATTCTTGGTGGCAGGATCTTTCATGGTATTAGACGGATAATTTGTCGGGGTTTTCACGTATAGTCAATTCGCCTAATTTCGTTTATGCTTAACACATCTGATAGAAACGGAGGCAGAATATGTGTTAATTTCTTTCGGTATTCTAGCGCCAACCGAATTGATTGTTGTTCTGGTTGTGGCTCTAATCATCTTTGGACCAGGCAAGTTGCCGGAGTTAGGAAAATCCTTAGGCAGAGGAATCAACGAGTTCAAGAATGCATCTCAAGAACCTATTAAAATAGTTGAAACTATTGGAATTCAGAAAGATAACGCAAAAGATAACGCTAAAACTATCGTATAAGAAGGGTAATATTAAAAGATTGCACAATAAAACATGAGCGTTCTCACTCCACTTGGATAAGTGAAAAGGAGGACGCTTTTTGTTTGCTCGAAATAACCACTTGGAATTCTGAGGACTGATTTATTACACATCCACTTATTTATTAGCTAAAGGAGACCGCTTTGTAAGGTAAATCCCTTACAAAGCAATCAGTCCTCATAGGGATTTTGAGTAAATAAATCAGGTGTTTACCTTCTAGTAAATAGCTAAAATTAATCTAAAATTTATAGTGATGAAAGAGTTCATCTGCCTCCGAGTTCCGGCTGTTTCAAGTTGGAACCGATAGGGTGCGGAAATCTGCGCCTGCCCGTATTTGGCGAAGGTGGCAAGCACTTATTATATGAAGGAGATGAGATAATGGGAAAACGCTACGCCATGGTGATAGACCTGCGCAAATGTGTCGGCTGTCACGCTTGCCAAGTGGCCTGTAAGAGCGAAAACAATGTACCTCTTGGCGTCTTTAGGAACTGGGTCGACGAATTAGAGACGGGTAAATTCCCCACTGTATCCCGTCAACGTTTGCCTAGACTGTGTAATCACTGCGAAAATCCATCCTGCCTCAATGTTTGTCCGGTTAAAGCAACTTATCAACTCGAAGATGGCACTGTTCTTATTGATTATGATCGTTGTATCGGCTGTAAGTATTGTATTGCGGCCTGTCCGTATGATGCCCGGTTTATCAATCCGGTGAGAAAAACCGCCGAAAAATGCACTTATTGTCACGAAAGACTAGAGGCCGGGTTACAACCCGCTTGTGTTAATACTTGTATTTCGGGAGCTCGGGTATTTGGGGACCTAAATGATCCGACGAGCGAAGTCTTTAAACTCGTGGCCACTCAACCCGTGAATGTCAGTAAGCCGGAAACGAACAATCGACCACAGACATATTACATTGGGGCTGACGACAAAGCCCTGCGGCCAAATCTCCTAAATATTGTGGGAGGTGAGAAGTAATGACGACAGTGCATTTATTTAACACGAATCACGAAATTTACTGGGGATTACTCATTGCCGTATACTTCTACTACACTGGCATGAGCGCCGGTTCCTTTATTCTGACCAGCCTGGGAACTGTTTTTGGGATAGAGAAATATAAAAAGGTGTCCAAAGTCGGTGTATTAATGGCTATCGTCCTTTTGCTCTTTGCGCCCTTACACCTGCTTTTTGATCTTGAGCAGCCGAGTCGCGCCCTCAATCTTTTTCTGCACGTCAATCCAACCTCGGCAATGTCCTGGGGTGTCTACCTGCTTGTTTTATATCCGATTTGTTTACTCATCTATGCTTGGTATATGTTCCGTCAGGATTTTGTCAATAATATGAGTGGATCAGGCTTTAAAGCAGGACTTTATCGTTTCTTACTCTTTGGCAAGACTGACATGTCTGCTGCGGCCAAAGAAAATGACAAGAAGAAGTCTAAGTTTTTCGGAACTTTAGGTGTCCCTTTAGCCTTGGCTGTTCACGGATACACGGGCTTCATTCTGGGCAATGTTCAAGCACGGGCAATCTGGCATACACCGTTAATGCCAATTATCTTTTTGATGTCTGCTATGGTATCGGGAACAGGACTCTTTATCATTGTGCTCCTTTTGGTTGAGAAATTTAAATTTGGCAAGGTAAGTGACGATATCAAATCCCTCATTCCTGATATTGCCAATCTTATGAAATGGTTTATTGTCATTGATGGGGCTCTGATGATTATTTACTTTATTGTACTGTGGTATTCCAGTGAAGCGGGTTATGCCGCAGCCTATTATCTCTTACACGGAGATGCATGGAGTTTCTTAGGTCTGGAAAACGGTATAGGGATGTTCCTTCCGCTCATGATCCTCCTTTCTAAGAAAGCACGCCAAAGTATACCCGCTGTGGTTGTAGCTTCCTTGCTGACGATTATTGGGGTTTTAGCAATGAGGATCAATCTGGTAATAGGCGGACAAGAGCTTCCTTTGACTGGCAGCAAGATGCTTGAGTATGCTGTTTCAGGACATGATCTAACCATTGTTATCGGCTTAGCCGTGGCAACAACTGTGGTACTTTCTTTCCTCTATGCTGTCTTGCCGATGAATCGTCCGGGTGCTCAAGTCAAATTGACAAGTCAAGCCACGAAGGGGGTAGCTCAATAATATGAAAACATCACGCCGAAACTTTTTAAAGGCGGCTGCTGCTTTGGGAGCCACGATGGCCGTTTCGCCGTTAGCCTTTGGAGATATTACTCAGAAGCCCATTCCTAGTTGGACAGAAGGCTCTCCCGCTGAGGATACTTTGGATACAGATCCAAGTGTCAGTTTTATCTATTCAACCTGTTTAGGATGTCGGAGTGACTGCAGCTTACGAGGCAAGGTCAAAGATGGCGTTGTTATTAAATTAGATGGCAATCCCTATAGTCCGATGACTCTGAATGACCCGATTAAATATTCTACCGATCCAAAAGAGGCCCGCAAAGTTGCCGGAAAGCTTTGTCCGCGTGGGCAAGCCGGATTGCAAATCCTCTATGATCCCTTACGTGTTCAGCAGCCCTTAAAGCGGGTGGGCAAACGAGGAGAAAACAAATGGCAGGCGATCAGCTGGGATCAGGCTTATAAAGAGATCATCGAGGGCGGCAATCTCTTCGGCGAGGGGAATGTTGAGGGCTTACGCTCAGTGCGTGATTTATCCACGCCCATCGATCCGGAGGCGCCGGAACTGGGGCCTAAAGCGAATCAATTCGTATTTTTAGCGGGTCGGATTGAAAACAGCCGTGCAGAATTGGTCAAACGCTTCGTGAATAATTCCTTCGGTTCTATTAACTGGTTTGAGCACACAACGGTTTGTGAACAAAGCCATCATATTGCGACAGCGAACACCTTTGCCGGTAAAGGCCATTTGAAACCTGATTTTGAGAATGCCAAATTGATTATGAACTTTGGTGCCAACTATGGCGAAGCGAACTTCCCCATGAATGGTCTGAGTCGAAAGTTAGCAGACTTTCGCATCAAGGGCGGCCGCTTAATCACAGTAGACCCCCGCTTTTCCGTCAGCGCTTCGCATTCTGATGAATGGGTTCCAATTCTGCCTGGGAGCGATGCGTCACTGGCTTTAGGTATGATTCAGTGGATCATCGACAACAAACGTTATGATAAGTCCTTTTTGGAGGCGCCTTCTAAAGATGCCGCGGCACTTCGAGGAGAGTCAAGCTGGTCAGATGCAACCTATCTAGTCCGTACAGATAACGGGAAATATCTCCGTGGCGATGAAGCCGGTTTGGGTGGTACGAAAGATGACTATGTCGTTTTAGTTGGAGGCACCCCTTCGCTTGCCGCCAAAGCAAATGCCGCTGACTTGGTTGGAGAGGCTTCCGTGAATGGAATAGCTTGTAAGACCGTCTTCCAATTGCTCAGTGAGCGTTCAAAAGAAAGAAGTCTGGATGAGTATGCTAAAATCTGCGGAGTTCCTCAAGAACAAATCGTGCGGGTAGCGGATCAATTCTCTTCTTATGGTAAACTGGCAGTGGCTGATTTCTACCGTGGGCCGGTCCAGCATACCAATGGCTTCCAGACTGGACGTACGATCTGCATTCTCAACATGCTGATGGGGAATGTGGATCACCGTGGCGGTTATCAATCAGGCGGCAGCACCCTTAGCTACATGGGCGATAAGAACGGCAAATATCAAGTGGCTAAACTACACCCCGGAGCCGTAAAAATGACAGGAATCCGGATTTCTCGCGAAAAGGCCAAATATGAAGATTCAACGGAATTTAAGAAGAATGGCTACCCGGCAAAACGTCCTTGGTTCCCGTTGACAGGGGATGTGTATCAGGAGGTTGTAGCAGGTTGTATTGATGGTTATCCTTATCCGGTAAAGATTCTATGGCTCCATATGGCTACTCCTGCTTATTCCATCCCAGGCATGAAAGATCGAATTATTAGTGCCTTTAAAGACACGAAGAAGATACCGCTTCTGATTTCTACCGATATCGTCATTGGGGATACCACGATGTTCGCCGATTACATTATCCCGGATGTTACTTATCTGGAGCAATGGAATGCTCTTGGGGCACCTCCAACGATTCTGGGTATGGTAGCAGATGTTCGTCAACCGATGACCCATGTATTCCCGCAAGCAAAATCAGTGGAGAATATGTTTATCGATATTGCCAAGAAAATGAATCTCCCAGGCTTTGGCGACAATGGGTTTGGAGCCGGCATGCCACTGAACAAAGAAGAGGATTGGTACCTGAAGCTGGTCGCTAATTTTGCCAGCCAATACGGCAAAATCCCCGGTGCTACAGAGGAAGCACAAGTTAAATATATTCTGGATCGCGGGGGTGTCTTTGATTCCGGAGGAGCCTATGATGGTTCCATGATGAAGAACAAAGTGGCGAGTCTTTGCACGATTTACGCGGAGAAAGTGGCGACCACTAAAGATTCTATGACAGGTAAAAACTTCGATGGGATTCCTCAATATTACCCTGTCAGAGATGCAAAAGATCAGCTCGTCAAAGACGATGGTTATGACTTTATCGCTACGACGTATAAACAAGCTTTTCACTCGCACAGTCGGACAATTTCAGCTCCCTGGTTAACGGAAATCCAACCCGAAAACTTTATTGAAATGAATAATGAAGACGGGGCAAAATTAGGATTCAAGGACGGGGATATGGTTAAAGTCAGCAGTCTGAGCAATAAAGAAGGGGTTAAAGGCAAAGTTCGCTTGCGTCCCGGTGTTCGCCCCGGCGTGGTTACAGTCTGTGCCAGTTATGGCCATTGGCACTATGGTGCTATCGACTCTGTTATTGACGGTAAGACCGTTGCGGGAGATAAGAGGCGAGGCACAGGGGTTAATATCAACTTCGCCCTGCGAGTTGATGATTCAATCGGCAATGTTTGCTTGGAAGACAAAATTGGCGGAAGTTGTTCATTCTATGATTCTCGTGTGAAAGTTGAAAGAGCCTAATCCAACGAGCATCACACTGTTAATCGAATAGTGCAGGAATATCCTGCACTATTCGATCAAATACGCTAGAGAAAATCTTACATCGGAATTTCAAAGTATACACACTTAGGCAAGATTAAGCAGGTATACTTTGGAGTTTTTTGACAGATATCTCCTAGTGCCTTAATATATTGAAAGACTATTATATTATTAATCGAGGAAAAGAGTGACAAGATGATTGAGGCAACTAAAGATCTCGGATTTATTAAAGAGTCAGAGACTCGGGCTATATTGTATAACATTTTCGCGGCTGTTATGGCCCGTAAATTGGATGAATCATGGCTTAATCCTCATTTTCAGGGACAACTGAACAGTGGGTTACCGGATGTGGAGGGTAAAGAGGAACTATTATCCTCCCTGTCTCAAGCAGCAGATAAGCCTGGGTACTTTAAGGAAGTCCAGTTGGACTATGATGCTCTTTTTATTGTTCCCGGGACAAAGCTAATCTTCCCTTACGAATCTTGTTATACGCACCGCAATATCGATGGGACTTTTGGTCGGTTATGGCAGGAGCCTGCCCAGAATATGTATCGGATTCTCAAGGAGTGGGAAATTCAATTTGCCGAGGGTTGGGACCTTATTCCGGATCATATAGCGATTGAACTTTCCTTCATGGGTAATCTTTGTCAGCTGGTTACGGCTCGACAAGCCAACGAAGAAGAACGGCAAAGACTCTTAGAATGGCAGAAGAAGATTTTAGCCAACCACCTTTCTCTATGGGTTTATGAATTACTTGACAATATGGAGAATAAAGCTGAGACTGCCTTCTACAGAGGGGTCGCAAAGCTGCTTCGGGCTTTTCTAAGAGAAGAAGAAACCTTCGTGAACACGTTTAATTGAAACTTTCTTCCAAAATTGGTGGGAGAGTATCCCTGAACGCTCTTGAAAAGTGGTGATGATTAAGAATGAGGTTAAAGTTCATTCTCCTAAGCATGGTGGTCATTGCTTTTTTATCCGGCTGCGGAACGAAAGCGCCCTCCACATCTAATCCAGCGGGTCCTGCACAATCTGTTCAGCCTTCTTCGGCCAACCCGGAATCTTCCGGATCGACACCAGGGTCCTCAAGTTCCACGGATAAAACGCTGCCTTCAGGGTCTATGATTTCTGCGAGCCAGCTTGCTGCCGGAATGAAAGCCAATGACGCTTGGCAAATCATTGATGTCAGAGAACCTAATGAATTCGCTTCAGGCCATATAGAAAAAGCGATGAATATGCCGTTAGGGAATATAACATCTCATTTAAACGAGATTTCAAAAGACAAAGAGGTGATTCTTGTCTGCTTAAATGGATCACGCTCTTTCACGGCCTGGCAAATACTTACTCAAAAAGGCTATACCCCCAACAATGTTAAAGTTCTGGTTGGCGGGATGGAGCAATGGAAAAACCTAGGGAGCGGCGAGGTAACAGAGAGCATTGGCGGATGTTAAAATGAAGAAATTCAGGTTGTTTGAAGTACAGCCCTTGTTTGTCAAAGTTCAAACAAGGGCTGTACTTCATTGGGAGAACTGAGTCAATCGAGCAGAATCAATGAGAGATAAAGAGAGGTTAAAAATGTGGGCGGAAGCGTAGTAAAGGCGGTTAAGAAACAATGGTCGTTCTTTTGGGCTGGCCTAACCTTTGGTATCGCCCAAATCCTTTTCATGATTGCGGATATTCAAAGAGATTACCAGGTCTACGGTAGAGCAGTCGTCGATCCGTTGCGAGTGACTGCCGGACTTGGGCAAATGTTCCGCGGACTGGAAATATTTCTTTTGGGGGGAAAGACCAATTTGTATGGACAGGTCTTTCAAGCGGATGTTTGGTGGCCGATTATTGGAATGATTCTGGGGGGAAGCTTGGTAGGTTTAATGGAGGGAGAATTTCGCAGCTGGGTAAAGTATGATAAAAAGATGCTGATTGTTTCCTTTAGCGGAGGAATTGTTTTTAGTTATGGCACTCGACTTGCCGGAGGGTGTACTCTCTATCATTTACTGGGAGGAATTCCTCTGATGCAGATTGATAGTTGGGTGGTCGTGGTGGTCATGAGTCTCAGTGGAATGCTGACCTTTATGTTATTGACTAAGCTAGGCTTAGCAGGGTATTTTAAACATCAGGAAACTCGCTCTTATGTAGAAACAGCACAGTTAAGGGGCTGGAAAGGGGAGAGCTTGGGTTATGAGCCAACGTATAGGCCTTGGCGGGATCCTTGGCGTTGGATTGGCGTATTGTTCCTGGTTTTACTGATTGGGGTAGCGGTACGGGGCAGCCTGTTTAACCTTTCCTATACTATGGGATTCTCTCAAGCAGGCTGGGCCTATCCGTTATTGACGCTTCTAGCCGGCATAATAGCTGGGATTGCTATGGCCAAGAGTGGTTTTGGCACTGAATGCGCTACGGTCTCTCTGGAACTATCGCCGGCTATACGTAACAACGACGAGTGGTGCAAAACTTTGGGATTGCCCCGGATTACGCAAACTTTGTTTAAGGGAATGTTTCCTTTCATCGGAGTAATGACCGCGATCGTCATCACCAATGTCTTTATTATTATTGCCTGGATTGGCTACGGGATTCCTTTAGGGCATCACATCTTGATTAAAGATCAGCTTAACATAGGGCATTTGCTGGGTGGGGCGATGTTGGGCTTTGGGGCAGTAGCCTTAATAGGGTGTGAGATTCGTTCCTACATGCGTCTTGGGCTCCTCTACGGCAACACACTGATCGGGTTTATTGGTTTTGCTATTGGCTACCTTCCCTACACTTTGTTCCCGAAAGCTCATGAAGCATGGCTCAGTTCAACCGTCCTAATTCATCAGGCTTACAATTGGCCCGAGCTTCTATCTGGAAACCCAGGAGTACAGCATCTTGTAGGTATCCTTTACTCTTTGTTTTTATTGGTAATATTTATTTGGGCGATCCGGGCCTCGGCTCGTTTTATGCAACTTCCCCTGAAAGCAGTGCTTTTTAAGAATACGGAATTAATCCAGCTGTCCCTGGATGAGAGACAGATTGATTACACGGATTGAATTAAAAAGATTGAATTAAAAAGATCGTGGGAATTTCTCGACGTTAGGGTTTTCATGTTGCTTATAAAAAAGAGGTGAATTCCCGTTGCTTAAAATTCGTTTACCGGGGATGAAAACGGGACAAGGGTTTGAATGGTTATTTCTAGGCTCTGTTTTGCTCTTCGTGGCAGTGTTTTTAAGTGTTCTATGGGTTAATAGTCATCCCAGCTGGGAAATGTGGCAAACTAAATATTATCGTTCTCAAATTGCCCAGTTAAACCAAAAGATCAAGGCGACTCAAAATCCTGTGCTTAAGAAAGCTTTGGAGGAGCAATGGGAACGGGATATTATGAAAGAACAAAAGCCGGAGATCAAAACCTTAATCCTTCCCAATGGGAATGTAGAACGCTGTCAGACTTGCCATTTGGGAATAGAAGAAATTTCCGCTTCCCATCCGTCTGAGACATTTGGCTGCGTGGTTTGTCACGGAGGAAATGCCCTCTCTCTGGATCAAAATCAGGCTCACGCCGGAATGTATGGGGCAGGACATCCGGGGCGCTTAGAGGTCAGTCAGCTAAGCTGCGGCTCTCAAGCTTCGACCGCTCAATGCCATGCCGGGCATAAGCGAATGGAGGATAATCAAACCGTCTTAGTCTCCACATCCTTGATGGCGAATAAAGGAGGGGAACTTTCCATGGTTCGCTATATGTATGGCCTTGATATTTCCCCAAAATTATCCGTAAAACCTGGTGAAATTGCTTCGCAAGTCCAGGCGCCGTTTAATGGGCAACCACTTGAACAAAAATTAATAAAAAATTGTCTGGAAGTGTGCCACCAGAACAATGGAAAACTGCCGGAACAAGCATCCTTAGGAAATGGCTGTGAAAGTTGCCATGTTCTAACCGATCGAAACCATACCTATCAGGGACAAGATGTCACTGTGAAAGGAGAGGCGGGGCATGGCCTTACTCATAGCCTCACTACCCAGATTCCGTATACTCAGTGTAATCAATGCCATAATCTGGGTATGCCTGATCTTTATACCCTTCAGTTCAATCTCCGGCCAGATCTGTCTCAAATAAAAGCGTCTTCCGAAACTGGCAAGGAGAGTTTGAGTGAGCGAGTGAAAAATGTCTACCAGCCCGGAATGGTCTTTACAAAGTGCGAAGTGGAACTGGATTGCATAGACTGTCATACTCGACAAGAGGTTATGGGAGATGGACATCTCTACCCTACGGAATATCAGGCCTTAAAACTCCAATGCTACGACTGTCATGGCACTAAAGAAGACCTTCCTGCGTCATGGACGATTCGTTCGCCGGATGACCTTGCTTTTGAAGAAGAACAGGCAAATACGAATTTACCGAAATTGAAAGTGGGGGATAGAATCCTGAAAACTGCCAAAGGGGAGGAATTACCCAATATCAAGTTGGAGACTGAAGGATGGGTATTGACTAGTAAAGTCACGGGAGAGAAATATCCAATCCCCTTGGTGTCAGGAAGTGGATGTCAGCAAAACCCCCAAGCCCAGTCTTCAAACGATTGCCATAAATGCCATGATGTTTCGGGGAATTTGAAAAAGTAACCTAAGTGTGCAGGATATCTAGGGTGAAAAACGAATTATGGTATATAAAACAGGTTAGTATAGGTGTAATGCATTTGGAGGTACTATCATGAGTTTTCAGATAGGAAAAAAGGTGGGCCGTCATGTTAGTTTGGCAATAATTCTCATATTAGCGGTGTTTATGCTCGCAGGTTGTCAAGGAACTGACCGCTTGCCTATGGTTAGCATAGAATCAAAAGATCCTTCACTCACTAATCCACAGCCCTTAGAAAATCAGGATGCCTTAAGGGTTGGGATTTCTTCGGTTTTATCTCCTCGTGAAACACTGGAAAACTATCAGTCCTTGGCCGATTATCTCCAGAAAAAAATTGGCAGACCGGTGGAATTAATCCAACGCCAGAGTTATAAGGAAATTAATGATCTTGTTCGGGATAATGGCGTGGATGTAGCCTTTATTTGTTCAGGTGCCTATGTTTCGGGAAAACAAGAGAATCTCATGTTGTTGGCCGTTCCCGAAGTGAATGGGAAATCGACATACCAGTCTTATATTATCGTGAATTCGAACAGTCGATTTCAAACTTTTCAAGATCTTAAGGGGCAAGTGTTTGGCTTCACAGATCCTATCTCTTTTTCCGGGACCATTGCCCCCTCCTATATGGTTACACAATTAAACAGTCGACCAACCGATTTCTTTAAACGAGTAGTTTATACGTATAGTCATGATAATTCGATCAAAGCTGTCCTGGATAATGTGGTTTCTGCGGCTGGGGTGGATTCTTTGGTGTATCAATATTCTGTAGCCAAGGATCCTTCCTTAGCAAAGAAAATCCGGATTATTGCCGAATCTCCTGAGGTCGGGAGCCCCCCGGTCGTGGTAAATAAGAATATAGACTCTCATCTTAAGGCAGCTTTGCTGGAAGCATTGTTGCAAATGGATAATGATTCTGTAGGTAAAATGGCCTTAAAAGCGCTATTATATGATCGTTTTGTTATGCCCAATGAAGCTGCTTATGGACCTATTCAGTCGATGGTGAACGCAAATTCCGCGATCGATCAAAAGAAATGAGTTTCTGAAATAATTGGGTTGAACAGCGGAAGTGATGATGGGAGGTCTTATGGGTTTAATATCCTGGGTTAAAAAAACTAGCGAAAGATTACAGAAGTATATCCTCGTTAAGTACGCGCTGGATATACTTAAACGTGTTCGTGTCCAGAAAAAGATACTTGGCTTGGTTGTTGGAGTAGTGTTGCTATTGAGTAGTATGATTGTTTGGCAGATGGGAAATATTCTAACGAACAATTTGCGAGACCAACTCGACAAGCGGGCCGTTTCGATCGGGAGTGATGTCGCGGCAAGGGCTACTAATGAACTTTTGATTAATAACGACTATGCTGTTTATGAGTTGTTGCAAAACACCTTAAAAAATAATGAGGATGTCCTCTACCTGTTCGTCGTCGATCCCCAAGGAAATGTTCTGGCGCACACATTTGGCGAGGCTTTCCCTAAAGAATTGCTCAAAGCAAATACCGTCTCGGGAACGGCTGATTATCACTTAACGGCTTTCCGTACCGAAGTGGGGATTGTTCGAGATGTTGCCATTCCTATCTTGAATGGCAAACTGGGTGTAGCTCGGGTAGGAATGGATGAAAAAGGTCTGCAAAAGGCAGTGCTCCAGATGACATGGAATCTCTTGCTTATTGCACTTTTTGTGTCGGCCCTGGGTATAATTGCTGCGGTATTGCTGACCCGTGTGTTAACTCAACCGATCCGTGAGTTGGTGGCTTTAACTCAAAGGGTGACAAAAGGAGAACTTGACGTACAGGGAATCGTTCATTCTCAGGATGAAATCGGAGTCCTTACAGAAGCATTTAACAAGATGACACTATCTCTAAGTCAAAACTACCGTGAAAGAGAAAATTTAATGGATGCTCTAAGGGAGAAGGAAGAGATGCGTCTTCAGCTCTTAGAAAAAGTAATGACGGCTCAAGAAGAGGAACGAAAACGCATCTCAAGAGAGCTTCATGACGAAACAAGCCAGGCATTAACTTCCCTCATGGTGGGAATAAAGGTTTTAGAGACTGAAACTTCCTTTTGTGCCGTAGGGGATCGCTTGCAAGAAATGCGTCGGGTTGTTTCGCAGACCTTAGAAGAAGTTCATCATCTTGCACGGGAGCTTCGACCTAGTGTGCTTGATGATATGGGATTGGTTCCGGCTCTGGAACGTTACATCCGGGAGTATGAGTCAAAATTCGGCATAGAAATAGATTTTAATGTCAACGGGTTTCGTGAATACCGCGTTTCTGCAGCTATTGAGGTTGCGCTTTATCGAATTGTCCAGGAGGCTTTAACTAATGTTGCGAAATATGCCGAAGCCAGTATGGTGTCTGTCTTGCTGGACTGGAGGGACGACTGGGTTTTGGCTATTGTCGAAGACAATGGCAGGGGATTTGATCCTGATCAAGTCGTTGTCCAACCCGGACGGGGACTTGGACTTTTTGGGATGCAAGAGCGAGCTGCGTTACTGGGGGGAACTTTTAACATAGAATCCCAATTAGGAATAGGAACAACCGTTTTCATTAAGATTCCTGTGAACATGAATCAAGCGCAGGGAAAGAAGGAGTTTCATGTCTGAAAAGAAACTGAGGATTTTACTCGGTGATGATCATGCTGTGCTGAGGGCAGGGTTGCGAGTGTTGCTGAACCTTGAAGAGGATTTTGAAGTTGTTGGTGAGGCAGCTGATGGTGAAGAAGTTATTCGGATGGTTGAGAAGACCTTGCCTGATTTAGTGTTACTCGACCTTACGTTGCCAAAGATCAGTGGTTTAGATTGTATTGGACGTATCTTGGAAAAACACCCGCTGACTAAAATTCTGGTTTTAACCATGCATGATGATGAGGAGTACATGAAGGCTGTTATTCGGGCCGGGGGCAAAGGATATGTCTTAAAAAAGGCGGCAGATGTGGAACTGCTATCAGCTATCCGGACGGTTTCGCGTGGAGAACTCTATATTTATCCACCTATGGCTGGGTCCCTGCTTTATCAGATTGTTGCACCTCAGACACGTGAACGCAAAGAAAAGAAAGAAAAAGGATTGAGCGAGAGAGAACGAGAAGTGCTAAAGTATTTGGCCTTAGGGCATACGAACCAAGATATTGCAGGCCTTCTTCATATTAGCGTAAAAACTGTTGAAACCTATAAAACGCGTATTATGGAGAAACTCGACTTGCACAAGCGGGCGGAACTTGTTCGATATGCTATGGAAAATGGGTTGATTAATGACTGACGTTACTAACTTATCTGGATCAAAGAGATATTGCACGTAAAGGTTAAGGCATCAGAAAAGTTTGAGTTTATAAGGACGGATTAAAAATGTCATCGCAGGAGCATTTATTTTCCAGACGAAAGTTTATAATATTGGGTAGAGGTGTCCTGGTTTTAGTAGGACTCTCTACAGTATTTCCTATTGGGAAATACTTGGCTTTTGGTGATAAACGCACCGAAGTGGAACGATTTTCTAAAGATGAGATCAAATTAACTAACAAATGGCAAAGAGTCGCCGATACCCGCTTTTGGCTCCGACAGGGGGAAGAAAGGCCGGAGGCTATCTGGGCAACCTGTACTCATTTAGGCTGTGAAGTCCGTTTCGACCCCGGCAAAGATCTTTGGGTTTGCCCTTGTCATGGCAGTAAGTATTCGTTTGAAGGCAAGCCGATTTCCGGTCCGGCCAAATTTCCCTTGCCTATGGCTAAGGTTGAAGAACAAAAAGGTTACTTTTTGTTAAAACCACCAGTGTAAAATCTTCTTACTTTGATTTGAATTGAAGAAATAGCTGACTGATTTTCATAAACAAATAAATCTCTAAGAATATCTAATTATGGAGAATAAATTCGTGCATAGACGACAACAGACTTCTCTATGGCAACATATTCGCCCACAACGGATCTCCGGCAAGTCCCTTAGATTCAAGGCAACTTTTTGTTTGGGAGGTCTTTCCTTTTTATCTTTTTTAATTCTAGTCGGGACAGGGATGTTGTTATTATTTAACTATCAACCAGGTGAAAAAGCATATTCTTCATTGGTAGAAATTAATTCTGTACTTCCATACGGAGCCTTGATCCGATCGTTACATTTCTGGGCAGGGCAGTTTATGGTTATATCAATATTTTTACATATGGTAAGGGTAGTGGTTTCCCATGCCTATAGACCACCCCGTGAATTAAATTGGGTTATTGGCGTCCTATTACTAGGACTTACATTAATTATGGATTATTCAGGCTACTTGCTTCGAGGGGATCAAGAGGGCGGGGCAGCTGCAAGTGTAGGGGTATCCTTGCTTCAAGTCATCCCGGGTGGAAAAGCTCTGGCTTTTATTTTTTTCGGTAATCCGAGCCCTTTAAATAGTAGTACTCTCCACCTATATATTTGGCACTCGCATGTTTTGGCCTGGGTAATAAGCGTTCTTCAAATGTATCATTTCTGGCGGATCCGGCGTAATGGCGGAATTAGATCCCTCTAAAATCAAATTTTAAACCCCTGTATAAAAGGATTTATTTAGGAGACATTTCTAAATGGCAGAAAAGAAAATCAATAGTTTAATAAAATTTGAGGATGAGCGTGGTCAGGTTTCAATCTTGGAATTGCGGGCGCGGGAATCTATTTGCTTGTTCTTGTATCTGACAGGTTTACTGATTTTTGCCTCTTTCATGGATATATCCTTGGGGAGTTCTCCTGATGATGTTTCCATTATTCAGGCAAAAGCCCCTTGGGTATTCGGAGCAATCCAGTTCCTTCTTTATCATTGGCCAGCTTGGGTCAGCGGCTGGCTGTTTCCTATTATTTCTTTCATTTTACTGTTGGGTTACCCTTGGTTGTCGAGTCGGATAACAAGAGTTTGGGCTAGAGTAATTTTTGTCCTGTTTACAGGGGTCTGGGTATTATTAACTGTGCTTTACATCTTTATACATTAAATACTACTATCCGTCAGGATGCTGGGGACTAGCTCTTCTGTTAATTCCTTAATCCCCTCTGGAAAAGAAAATTAGCAAATTATAAGAAAAACCTTTGAAATTAATGAAGATATATTATAATATTATAATAAGAATTTATTACTGACTTAAATTATCTAGATGATAAGAGGGATTTGTGTGGAAGAACAGATCGTATCCTTAAAGAGCGATTTTTTTAAGGCTTTAGCGCATCCAACCCGGATACGTATCCTTGAACGATTGGCAAAAGACGGAGAAATTTGTGTTTGTGAGCTAATCGAGGATTTAGGAATTGAACAATCGAATTTATCACAGCACTTAAGTATTTTGCGTAAACAACAAATTATTTCATCGACTAAAGTGGGGTTAAAAGTCATGTACAGGATCAAATACCCCGAAGTATTAACTGTACTTGGGAACGTTCAGAAAATACTTGCTCACCAATTTCAAGAAGGTGAAGCCTTGATGAGGCATCTTGCTGACAGTTAGAGGGCAGAGTGGGAAGAGACGTCATATGGGTTTTTCGAACTATTAATCAAGAGTAATTTTATAAACAAGGGGTTGCCTCTTCATTGAATGAGACAGCCCCTTCTTTACGTTTGATGAAACTCTCAGATAATATCTGTGAGTTTTTTTAGATGACCAATGTTCTGAATTTAAAGGAGCATTGGGTACTATTTGAAGTTTCTCTTAGTTGAACATATGAATAAAGTTTGGTTAAACGGTTTCTTTTTTCTAAAGTATAAGTTATAATATTTGTATATCCGCATAAGCGAATATAAGATCTAGTGGAGGTGATTGAATGCAAAAATTACTCAATACCTTAAAGTCGTTATCTGACGAAACCCGACTTCGAATAATTAACTTATTATATGAAAAGGAGCTTTGTGTCTGTGATCTTATGGAAACGCTGCAAGTTACTCAAACCAAAGTGTCCAGACACCTTTCCTATTTAAAGAATGCTGGACTAGTTTCAGACAGAAAACATGCTCAATGGGTCTATTATTCAATTATACAAGATGATGAAAATAAGTTTTTAGACACTTTGGTATTTAACAACTTAAGAAGTAAAGAACTGTTTAACAATGACTTGGAAAGTCTTTATGAATGGCTTCAAAGGAAAAATATTGCATGTGATTAAGGAGGAGTTATTATGAGCAGAGAAAAGACTGTCAGGTTATCTTTTTTAGACCGATTTTTAACGCTTTGGATTTTCTTGGCAATGGCTATCGGGGTCATTGGTGGTTTTATCTTCCCTAGTCTTGGCAAAACACTAGAAGGAATGAGTACGGGTACGATCTCATGGCCAATTGCAATTGGTTTAATTGTAATGATGTATCCTCCACTTGCAAAGGTTAAATATGAGGAAATTGGGAAAGTAGCAGGAAATAAAAAGGTATTTACTTTTTCCCTTATTCAGAACTGGATAATTGGACCAATTCTTATGTTCGTTCTTGCAGTTTTACTATTACCTGATATGCCAAAATATGCGATAGGCCTAATCATTATCGGCCTTGCCCGTTGCATAGCCATGGTTATTGTCTGGAATACTCTTGCAAAAGGTGATAACGAATACTGTGCAGCCTTAGTTGCTTTAAACTCTATATTCCAGATACTTTTTTACTCTTTCTTCATATACCTATTTGTAAGGTTGATTCCCGGACTTTTAGGCTTATCATGGAATGTTGAGGGACTAGAAAAAGTTACAATTTGGAGTGTCGCTCAAAGCGTACTGATCTACCTAGGAATTCCTTTTGCCGCCGGATTTTTGACTAGGTTTAGCCTTTTAGGTGTAAAAGGCAAGGAGTGGTATGAAAAAGTATTCATTCCTAAAATTTCTCCCCTTGCTTTAATTGCTTTATTATATACTATAATTGTAATGTTTGTTTTAAAAGGTCAGTATATCGTAGAGCTTCCTGGTGACGTAGTTAGAATCGCCATACCCCTTCTTATATACTTTGCAATTATGTTCTTTTCAAGCTTTTTTATGTCCTACAAAGGTGGGTTTAAATACGATCAGACCGTAACATTAGCTTTCACAGCGGCAAGTAATAATTTTGAGCTTGCAATAGCGGTTGCTGTAGCAGTTTTCGGGATTGGTTCAGACCAGGCATTTGCAGCCGTGATAGGCCCCCTGATCGAAGTCCCAGTAATGATAGCTTTAGTTAATGCTGCCTTAATTTTCAAACGGAAATATTTTGACGAGAATGGCTTGCCAAAACGTCATGTAAAGGGAGCTTAATATGTCAGAAAAAATAAAAGTCGCTTTTATTTGTGTGCATAATTCATGTCGTTCCCAGATGGCTGAGGCTCTCTCGAAGCTTTTGGCTGCAGATAGTTTTGAAGCTTATTCAGCAGGTACTGAAACTAAACCTCAAATTAATCAGGATGCGGTAAATGTAATTAAGGAACTCTATGCTGTGGATATGAACGATACTCAAAAATCAAAATTACTATCTGATATTCCCCCTGTCGATGTTGTAATTACGATGGGATGTAACGTAAAGTGTCCTTTTCTGCCATGTAAATACAGGGAAGACTGGGGGCTTGAAGATCCAACTGGTAAAGATAAGGAGGAGTTTGTAAAAACCGTTAAAATAATTGAACAAAAGGTCTTAGACCTTAAAAAGAGAATAAATAATTTGTACTAGAAAATAAATAGTATTAGCTCAAATCTTACCTCTTTGTGGAATCTAATAAGCTATGTCGACGGGGCCGTGAGAAAACTAAGTTTCTACACGGCCTTGTTTGTAAAGTCTTCTTTGAATTAACTTCTAAATTAATAAGAATATAAATTACAATAATTCCTACAGGAAGTAGTATATTTGATAAAAACAAAGACTATTCAAAGGTACTCGTATTTTCCTCATGGGAAATGGTGCCGAGAATGGTGTCGGTTATGCTTTCTTATGAAGCGGAAGGCTGACAATCGGCAAACTCTCATAACGCAAAACTGAAGCATGGCAGAGTATACTTTGCGACTAGGGAAGAACGTCGTTTTGGTACTACAAGGCTTAAAAACGTGACGGAAGATATTGTTTGCCATGTATCCGGCATTCTTGCACGGCTTTATAATCCAGATGAGCACATCGGCAAGGATATTAAGCAAATCAGGAGAGAGCTTGCCGAAAAGCTTCAGCCAAAGCTGAATGCCGTTAAAGCCAAATACAAGCTTTCCGAAAGCGGAGCTGCCGGTGCAAAGTCGCTGATAGAGCTCATAAAAGCACTGGACAGCAATCCATCAGCGACACCTTCGACTATCCCAGCTGGAATGTTGGCATATTAGTCAACATGGCAATTGGTTCACCTGCCATTTGTGCCTACAGGCTTTTTAATTCTAACGAAGTGATACCCAGGGAGCTTTCTAAAAAAGTATTTGTCAGCTTATTTAATAAAGCCGAAAGCTCGGCTGTTCTTGACTTGCTGTATGGCAGCAAGGGCGGCGATTCCTATTATGAAAATGTCTTTCGATATTGTGTGGCGGTAATCTGCAGGCTATGCTGGATGAATACGCTCATATACTTGGCGAACAGGGAGATGCTCTTGCAGATGCGATGATCGATGCTTTTTCGGATACGGCCTCTCTGCAGGTAGATACGCTGGAATCCTTTACAGGAGCAGAAAAAGAAAAGCCGTGTCTGGGCACGCACTTTGCTGTTGGATATTTCAATGCTCGCATCAGCAACGAAAATGTGCAGAGAACTGAGAAAATCCGCAAAGCATTTAATTCACCATTCCGTCCGTTTGTGTTGTCCACTACATCAATCGGACAGGAAGGATTGGATTTCCAATTCCACTGCCGCAAGGTCATGTGCTGGAACTTACCGTCAAACCCTATAGACCTGGAGCAGCGTGAGGGATGTATTAATCGGTACAAGTGCCTTGCAGTGCACCAGAATATTGCACACAAATACAGCAGTGAAAAAACATGGGATGCTATGTTTGAAAAAGCCGCACAAACAGAAAAGGGAGATCTGCCGAATCTTGTTCCGTACTGGTGTTTGACGGATGGAGAAGCAGCTCCAGTCAAGATTAAACGTATCGTTCCGATGTATCAGTTGAGCCAGGATCACTTGCGATACAATCGCTTAATTAAAATACTGTCGTTATATCAACTGACATTAGGCAGCCAAGACAAGAGGAGTTAATAGAGATAATCAGCAGAGAAATTACCGGAAATCGACAATCAGCTATTTATTAATTTAAGTCCATTTTACAAAATGGAAATATAATGTGCACCGAGTAGTCTTTATTTCGGTATATTTTACACAGAAAAATCTAAAAGCATCAGTCATCCAAAAGCCCCTCTTACAGAGCAGTAAGAAGGGCTTTCGTGTTATTATCTTTATCTCCGCTCAACAAACCAGCGGCCGATATTATTTTCGGTAATTGAGACATTACCCTCAAACCCTCCTTAGAAAGAACGGTTATCTGATCAAGAAATCTGAGCGTGGTGTATAAGCTGTATTGAACGAATAGCCTCTGGAGTTCATATCTCCCAGCTTTATCAGCATGAGGTTAATATCTGTGTTCATCATGGCTGCAATCTGGACAACGTCATAACCTTCACGGGCATACTTATGAACCTCATCATCGGGAAGAAGCAGTGAAGCCGCAAACAAATTGGCTTCATACTCAGGACGTGTATTCATGGAATAAAGAACGTATTCACGGAACGGACTGTCATCGGCAAGATTCCGATGATGTGCGTCATGTCCGAGCTCATGGGCGCATACCAAGGTCTGCACCTGTTCCGGCAAGTTACCATTTAAAAAGATAAAGCGGTTGCGCTGAATCACGCGGTAAAGCCCTTTCAGCTTAGTGAAGTCATTGCGGAACAGAACCTCAATGCCCAGCTCGTCTGCTATGGCAAAAGGATCACGCGTTCCGAAGCGCTTGATATATTTTTCAGCTGATTCAAAAATAAGCGCCTTGTTCAATGAATTCCCCCCCTATGCTAATTCTATCACAGCAGCAGTCCGAAAAAACGGACTACTCCTTGTCTGCTTTACGATACTTTTTCGGCGTGTACTTTTTGTTTTTCTCCTTGGCTATCCAATAAGCGTCGGAGATTGCTCTCATAACGGCATCCAAATCCTCGTCATCCATGTCGCCTCCGGCAAAAAGGCCGTTGACCTCTGTGATGAGCTGCTGAGCGTACTTCTTTCCCCGGTAGCCGTATTTTTCTCCGGCAGCGTTTATAAATTCCTCATTCTCGGTCAGCAGATAATTCGTATCAACACCTAAAACTTCAGCCAGCTTCCCGTACACCTCGCGTTTTTTAGGATAGCAATCTCCGTTTTCATAGCTGACCATTGTGCGGAGAGATACTCCGACTGCCTGCGCCAGTTCCGCCTGCGTCATGTCTTTTGCGACGCGGGCATTTTTTATTTTTTCTCCGAATTTCATGTAGACCGCCCTCCTAAGTATAAGCAGGTAAATTTCATGTTATATATTGACAAATACAAGTAGATTGCATATAATTCAAATATGCAGATAACCTGCACATTCATAATAATTCATGTTGCATATGGTGTCAAGAGTTATTTCTTCTGTGAAAATGATTGAACCCAACAGATTGCCGGGAAATTACCGTCTGCAAAGCGCATGACGGCTTTAATTACTCTGACAGCTAAAAATAGATAAAGTTAAGGGCAAACCTGTCTAAAGGCAGGGACGCAAAGCCGAGGGTCTAAAGCGTTTGACGCGCTATGACAGCCTGGTTGCCGATCTTTGCGAATGCCTGCCCTTTTTCAGAGCAGGTATTTGTATTGATAGAGATAAATGATGCAGGAGGGTATGAGATGGTAAAAAAGAAAAGGCTCAAATGTCCAAATTGCGGACGCCGAATTGCTGATTACAGCGGAAATGCTGAGGCACTGGCCCTGTTAGCTGAAACGAGTGAGGCTGAAAGTGATGTTGTAAACGTAAAGTGTCATCTATGCAAGTCTCAGGTTTCAATTTTGCTGGACAATAACGAGGTCTATGAGAGTAAGAAGTTCTCAGACCTCAAGTTATAAGGCGACTCCACAATCAAATAAATGAACTTATGATATTCGATTCCAGCGCTTGACGCTATCCTCCCCTTGTAAAGCGGAGTGATTATAAAGGTGCCGGCCGGGCCTGACGAGTAGCACTATTGCTATGCGTCAGGCCCGGCCGGTTCTGCATTAGAAGAAGCTGCTCGTTTGGCTCCCCAGAAAGGAGCAAAACGAGTGGCTTTTATTTTATGCAATAACAAAACAGCGGCTCGCTGCAGATCTCCTCCGCTTGTTCTTCATTTCCGGATTTTTAGATTCTCGAAATGGAGGACAAGCTTATGAATAATCATGATAAAAAATATACCCTGCTGGTCAGAGGGACGCGTGTCACAGTGACCAAGGAGGTCTACAAAGCCTATTACCACTGCCGGGACAGAGAAAAATACCTGGACAGGCTGGCGGGGGATAACAATATCTCGCTTGAAGGATGCAATGAGAAAGGCATCTCTGTGGAGTATACAATTTCTACTGCAGAGGATTCCATGGAGGATGAAATTGTTCAGCGTGATATGATTAAAAGGCTTCAACAATGTCTGTTGCTGCTAAATGAATCTGAACGCCAGCTGATTATAGCGCTTTATTACCTCAAAAAAAGCGAGCATCAATTGTCTGCAGAAACAGGTATTCCTCGCATGACCATACACAATCGCAAAAAACGAATATTTGGTCAGCTCAAAAAACTTTTAGAAAAATAAAAGTTTTTTGGTCCAACCCCTCACTTTTTTCCCTAAAGAAGTGAGGGGAATTTTTTATTCTCCTGTTGTTCTTTGAAAATATTATATCCGGCAGCATAGATACATGAGCTATCCAGCCGTGTGAAAAGCGGCAGCGACGTTGACGGGCGCGCCAAGACTGCCTGCGGATGAATTTCATCCGTCGAACCGATGGCATCGAAGGTGACGAGCGGGAACGCCCGGTCATTGAACGGTCCGTGGTGGACTGTTTCGCAATGAAATGGACAGTGATAATGCTACTTCCGTCCAGCCACAGGCTTAAGCAATGGGGGCGGCTCCCAGAGATCCTGGGGGAGGTAAAATTCTTATGGTGTTTGCTTAACCGGCAAACCGTTTATGCTGCCGCCCTGAGAGCCGCAAGGCTTTTCCGCTTCGGGAAGTAGTGCCGAATAGAAGCGGCAATTCGTAATGAAGAACAAGCAGATCATTTTTGATCTCAGAAACAATGCGGCAGGGCTATTTTTTTAACGCCCTGCCGTATCCTTCTGAGATTAAATTCAAAATATCAGGGAGGAAAACGAAATGGAAAAGGAAGCATTGGCTGAATTGCTAAAGAAGGAGCTAATTATCGGTTACGTGTACGGGCTTGACGGAGAGAGTCAGGAATTCTATTTTGAGAAATCCCCGTCCGGCATTGCAAGCTTTATCATGCTGAAAAAAGAGCATGCGGACAAGATGGTTTTAACAGATACGCTGGACAGGCTGGTTCTGGACACCTTCGGCGAATTTATCAACCGCTGCCCGGATCAGAGGCTTCTGAAAGGGATCACTAAAGAACTGGTACCCATGCAGCAAGGCGAAAAGGAGCCTGTAAATATTCCGATTGTGAGCGTTGATGAGGCTCTTGAATTTTTAAGCCATGGAAGCCAGAAGCGAGCATGGATTTACTGTCGGATCGACGCGCCGGAGGATACCCACGGCGCTCTGAAAGGCCAGAAAAAGGAACTTATGGATTACTCCGAACAGATGGGATTTGTTGTTGTCGGCGAATCAGTGGATATAGGAAGCGAGCTGGATTTTGACCGTACCGGTCTTGCGGAGGTCATGAAGGCTGCCGGAAATAGCATAATGGATGTATTGCTTGTAAAGAAGGTTGACTGCCTGAAGCGGGATACAGCCAAATTACTGGAGCTTCAAAGAGGTCTGGATCAGCTGGGCATTGAACTTTATTCGCCGTTGGAGGGTCAAATCCAATTGGAATATCAAAGCCCATCCCTTTCTCTGCAGTAAAATAGGGGGTGAGCGATATGTCAAATAATCAGACGGCCAATGAAGTCAAGTATAAGGCAGCGTTAAAGCTTTTGGATATCTTGCTCCGAAACGGCCTTATCTCCCCTGCTGAGTACAAAAAAATCGATGAATTGAACCGTCAAACGTTCACTCCGGAGCTTTCCAAGGTATATGCGTAAAAACACCTGGATATCTCAAAGCTTGTGTGGTATTGTGTGTTGCTGACAGGAGTCAAAAACGAGAGAAAGGAGAGAACGCATGGCTAAGAACGTAGTAAAAATAGATCCTGTAAAGCAGCAGATCGTCCGGCAATTACAGCCGAAAAAGCGGGTTTGCGCCTATTGCCGGGTAAGCACCGACTCCCGTGAGCAGCAGAATTCCTTTACCGCACAGATGGAGTATTACACCGCTTTGATTGAAAATCAAGAGGATTGGCAGTTTGCCGGAATCTACGCCGATGAAGCAAGAAGCGGAACAAATCTGCAAAAAAGGGATGACTTTTTAAGGATGCTGAAGGACTGCGAGGATGGCAGGATAGATATGGTCATAACCAAATCCCTGACCCGGTTTGCTAGAAACACAGTGGACAGCATCCAGGCCATCCGTCGCTTGAAGGAGCTTGGCGTCGCCGTCTATTTTGAAAAGGAGCATATCAACAGCCTGTCGGAGAAAAGCGAACTGATGCTGACCATTTTAAGCTCTTTGGCGCAGGGCGAATCCGAAAGCATTTCCACCAACAATAAATGGGCAGCAGTTAAACGTTTTCAAGACGGCACCTTCATCCTCGGCACTCCAGCCTACGGCTATACCAAGGATGATAAGGGCGAGCTGATAATTCAGGAGGAAGAAGCTGCTATAGTCCGACGCATTTTCCGGGAGTACTTAAATGGAAAGGGCACTTATGCAATCGCCAAGGATTTGTCCGAGGAAGGAATCCCCACAATACGCTCGGCTGAGAAGTGGAACGACGGCGTGATAAAGGAAATGCTTTTAAATCCCATATACATAGGAAATCTACTATATCAGAAAACCATGACCACAGAGGTGCTGCCCTTTAAGAAAAAGAGGAACAAAGGGCAGCTTCCTCAGTATCTGGTTGAGGATAACCATGAACCCATTATCTCACATGAACAGGCGGAGGCAGTAAAGGAAATCCTTGAATACCGCAGAATGCAGATGGGGATGGACGATTCGGAGAAATACCAAAGCCGATATACCTTCAGCAGTAAAATCCTCTGCGGCGAATGCGGAGGTACGTTCCGAAGACAGAAAATCTACATCGGCAAGCCCTATGAGAAGGTCCAATGGTGCTGTCGGCAGCACATTTTGCACAACACCAGATGCAGCCAGAAGGCAATCCGGGAGGATGATATTCAATGGGCTTTCACCGTAATGTGGAACAAGCTCGTAAGCAATTATGCCGAAATCCTCACTCCCTTATTGGATACGCTTAAAAAGCTCCGGATGGATGAGCAACAAGAGCAGAAAATTGGGGAATGCAGCAATAGAATCATGGAACTGACAGAGCAGGGTCATATACTCAGCAGACTTGTATCGAAAAGGTATATCGATCCTGCGGTATTTATAGAGCGGCAAAATAGCCTGACCATAGAGCTTGCCGCTGTGAAAAAGAAAAGAAGCCAGCTTCTGGACAACAACGGCTTCGACATAGAGATTGGCGGTACAGAACAGCTGCTGGAGCTGATCAGAAACAATCCCCACGTTATAGAAGAATACCGTGAGGATTTATTTTTACAGGCAATAGACAAGGTCATCGTACAGAAAAACGGCCAAATCACCTTCCGGCTCATCAACCGGCTCGAACTGTCCGAACCCTGCAGGAAGGGGGAGATTGAGGATGATACAAAGGCATATGCCCATCGGGTATGAGCTGGTAAATGGGAAAATACGGCTTGATGAACCCAAAGCCGCTGTTGTGAAAAAGATATTTTCAGATTATCTGTCCGGAGTCTCCACCTCTGCGCTTGCAAAACGGCTGACCGAAATGGGATTTCCAAACGCCAACAACAAAGCCTCTTGGAACCACGGGTCCATCGGCAAGATATTGGAGAATGTCAAATACCTAGGTGATGAATTCTACCCTCAGATGATTAGCACCGAGTTTTTTGAGCAGGTGCAGAAACGCCGCAAGGAACGCTGTGATCAGCTGGGGCGAAGCATCCAGCCAAACAGCGGAAACCATCAATATCCATTCACCGGTAAGCTACGGTGCGGAGAATGCGGCGAGGTTTACCGCAAATACATTGAGCACTGCGGGAAACTATCGGAGAAGTCCTTCTGGAAGTGCAAAAGGTATATTTACAAGAACCGAGTTTGCTGCCGGTGCGGTTTTCTTACGGATGAGCAGCTTGAAAAGGTCTTCCTTGAGGCAGCTAACCGGATTCTGGCAAGGTTACAAATCCTCGACCGGAAGCCTAAGAAAGAACCAATTTCATATAACCCTGAATTTAATAGCTTGGATCAGCGGATCAGAGAGCTGGAAGCAGAAGGGCGGTTTTCGTCCAAAGAGCTTCCGGCTCTTATTTTTAAGCGAGCGCAAGCTTTTTATAAAACAGCGAAAATCGATGACGCCAAATATAACACCGAAAAGATGAAGCAGGCGTTTTCAGGCAGACAGCTTCTCACGGAATTTGATGAGGAACTGTTTATGATGGTGATAAAGCAAATCACGGTCTATGCCGACCATCGGCTAGTGTTTGAATTTATAAACAGATTAACCTTGGAAGCCAGATACTAAACCAAGGAAGGAGAAACAATGATGCAGACAGCGACAGCAAAAAAGAAAAGCATATCTATGATACCCTCCAAGCCGGAGTATGACAGGAGTATAAAGCCTCAGTTTAAAGCCCTGCGGGTTGCGGCATACTGCCGCGTCAGCACTACGCTGGAGCAGCAGGAAACCAGCTATGAAGCCCAGGTATCCTACTATACTGAAAAAATCAAGAGCAATCCCAACTGGAAGCTTGCCGGAATTTACGCCGATGACGGGAAGAGCGCTACAAACACCAAAAAGCGTGACGACTTCAACGCCATGATCGAGGACTGCATGGCCGGAAAAATTGACATGGTCATCACCAAGTCGGTCAGCCGGTTCGCCAGAAATACGGTGGACAGCCTGCAGAACATCCGCAAGCTCAAGGAAAAGAACGTCGCCGTCTTCTTCGAAAAAGAAGGCGTGAATACGCTGGAGGGGACCGGGGAGCTTTTGATTACCATCCTGAGCAGCCAGGCGCAGGAGGAAAGCCGGAACCTGAGTGAGAACACCCGGTGGGGTCTTGTCAGACGGTTTGAGAATGGCATCGTCTCGGTCAACCACAATAAGTTTTTAGGCTACACCAAGGATAAGAACGGCGAGCTGGTCATCGTACCGGAGGAAGCGGAGCTGGTCAGACGTATTTTCCGCCTTTACCTTGAAGGGAGCAGTATCATACAGATTACCAAGATATTAGAATCGGAAGGTATCAAAACCGTCACTGGCCTGACCAGGTGGTGCCCCGGAGTCATCGAAAAGATGCTGAGCAATGAAAAATATATGGGCGACGTCCTGCAGCAGAAAACCTACACCATTGATTTTCTCACAAAAAAGCGGGTGAAGAACAAAGGCATCGTCCCCCAGTATTACATAGAGGATGATCATGAAGCTATTATCCCAAAGGAGCTTTATTATCAGGTGCAGGAGGAAAAAGCGAGGCGGGCAAGCCTTGGTAAAACTGCGGCAGCCCGAAGGGCAAAGCAAGAGAAAGAGAAAAGCAAATACAGCTCCAAATTCGCTTTAAGTGACATCATGATATGCAAAGAATGCGGCCAGCCTTACCGCAGGCAGGTATGGTCTAAATATGGCCAGAAAACCGCAGTATGGCGGTGTGAGAACCGCCTGAAGAACGGAACTAAGAACTGCAAGCACTCCCCCACTTTCAAAGAGGATATCCTGCATGAAGCAATAATGACCGCCATAAACAGCGTCGTGGAAAACCGTGGCGAGTTTGTCGGAGCCTTCCGTGAGAACGTAATCCGAGTCATCGGCAGCTATTCCACTAAAAACATGACCACCGACTATGACGGGCAGATTGAAAAGCTGCAGGGTGAAATGCTGGCCTTGATAGAGGAAAACGCCAAGCAAGGCTCCATCACGGAGGATTTTGACGAGAGATATAAGAGAATTTCAGAGAAGATCAACGAACTGAAGCAGAAAAAGTTGGAGCTGGTGCGGGAGCAAAAAATGGCGGCGAATTTTCAGCAGAGGCTCGACGATATGGATGCCTGCCTGAAGAAAACCACCTGCGAGGTCAGGGAATTTGACAACGACCTGGTCAGAAGGCTACTGCAGAGCATCAAGGCTGTCAAGGATGATCTGATAGAGATCCAATTCAAATCCGGAATCGTGATGAACCAGAGGGTTTCATACTTTGATTAAAACGAGGCAGGGACGGCTAAAAAGGTCATCCCTGTTCGTTTATAAAAACACAGGAGGGAATAGAACATGCTAAATGAACGAAATATGGTTGAACGCCTTAAGAAAATGTATCCTAAAGGAACCCGCATTCGATTAGCTGCAATGTTTGGAGAAATGGACATGCCTTCAGGATTGATGGGGACGGTGGATTTTGTAGATGACATCGGTCAGCTTCAAATGACCTGGGACAATGGCAGAACCCTTGCCCTTGTTCCCGGTGAGGATAGTTTCTCTGCCATCTCACGACCGGAGCCGGTACAGACACGGACGGAGAAGCCGAATGCTCCGCTCATTGGCGCCAACGGAAACATCTTCAATCTGATGGGGATTACCTCATGCACATTAAAAGCGGCAGGCATGCCGGAGCAGGCTAACCAAATGTGTCAGAGAATCACTGCTTCCGGCAGTTACGGGGAAGCCCTGGATATCAGGTGAGTACGTCAATTTCACTGAGGTAGATCATCTGGATATGTCGAATGACGAGGATGAGCTATTTGGTATGAAAATGAAGTGATGAACCAGCGGGTTTCATACTTTGATTAACACAGAGGCAGGAACGGCATAAAAGCTGTTCTTGCCTGAAGATAGCATCTGTTAAGACTAAAATCCTCAGTGTTACTGAGGGCTTTAGTGTTGGCAGTGATATTGTACAGGGTAGGTTTCGCGTATTTTTAATTCATGTTCGCGAATTTATTAATTGAAAACAACCCCATATTATGCTATTATCGTATAAACGAAATCTATGGGGTGGAAAGAATGGCATTAAGCTACAAGAAGCTATGGAAGCTCCTTATTGATAGGAATATGAAAAAAAAAGATCTGCGGGAGTTGTCTGGTATCAGCCCTGCTTCTATGGCTAAATTAGGGAAAAATGAAAACGTCACTACAGACGTACTTGTAAAGATTTGCACCGCCCTAAAATGTGATATTTCAGACATCATGGAAATGGAAGAAGATTAAGATTGATTATAAAGACAATCAGAAAGAGAAGGTGTTCACATTGTACAGCTCAATCGAATTGTTCAGTGGAACCGGCGGTCTTGCGTTAGGTTTACAGCAATCCGGGTTTAGCCATCGAGCGCTGCTTGAATGGGATAAGGACTCGTGCGACAATATCAAGGCAAATATTCAGAGGGGTAACCATCTTATTCAACACTGGAATGTAATTCAAACTGATGTGAGGTTGGTTCACTATGATGATTTTGGTAGCAATATCAAATTAGTGGCCGGCGGACCTCCTTGCCAGCCATTTTCTTTAGGTGGCAAACATCAGGCGTATAATGACAAAAGGGATATGTTCCCAGAAGCTGTGCGGGCTGTTCGTGAGCTGCGGCCTCAAGCGTTTATCTTTGAAAACGTGAAGGGTTTACTGAGAAAATCCTTCAGTACATACTTCAATTATATTCTTCTGCAATTGTCTCACCCTGAAGTTACAATCAAAGAAGGAATGACTTGGCTCGATCATTTAAAAACTTTAGAGGAATACCATACATCTGTTGGTGATCGCGGACTTTCCTATAATGTAGTTTTCCGGCTGGTTAACGCAGCTGATTATGGTATCCCACAGGCAAGACACCGTGTAATTATAGTAGGCTTCAGAAATGATTTGAACGCTAACTGGTCGTTCCCGAACCCTACGCATTCTCAAAACGCCCTGCGCTACTCAAAATGGATCAGCGGTGAATATTGGGAAGAGCACAAAATAGCAAAGGCAAAACGACCGACAATATCTGATACGGAGCGTATGCGTATCCTCAAAGCCACAGACCATGAAGATATGCTCAAACGATGGAGAACCGTGCGGGATGCCTTCGTCGGGTTACCAAATCCTCAAAAAGAACAGGGAGAAAGCGGATTCCAGAACCATGAATTCCGAGCAGGTGCCAAATCATACCCAGGGCACTCCGGAAGTGTCATGGACGAACCTTCAAAAACATTGAAGGCTGGTGCGCACGGCGTTCCGGGGGGCGAAAATATGATCATATTGGATGATGGTTCGCTCAGATATTATACAGTTAGGGAAAGCGCAAGGCTGCAGACATTTCCTGACGATTACATCTTCCACGGCTCGTGGACAGAAAGCATGCGTCAGATCGGAAACGCAGTACCCGTACAGTTAGCCAATATTATTGGCGGCTCTGTTTACTATCAACTTGAAAGGTTGAATGAATATGAAAAACAAAGACATTCCGGTTATAAAGCCGTTTAACCCACTCGACAAGAAGCAGCTTGGCCAAAGCGCAGCCGAAGCATTACTTGCAACAAACGTCCATCCCATACCACCCGAACCTTTTATAGGCGCGGGTGTATATGCTTTATACTATACTGGCCCTTTTTCTGCTTACAGAGAACTTGCAGCTGTAAATCGGGATAATCAATTCAGATGCCCGATCTATGTAGGAAAGGCGGTACCGGCTGGGGCACGAAAAGGCGGTTTAGGTTTGGATGTTGACCACGGACAAGCTCTGCAAAAAAGATTGGCAGAGCACGGAGAGTCTATATCTGCTGCTGGTAATTTGGATATTAACCACTTTTTCTGCCGTTTTCTCGTTGTGGACGATATTTGGATACCGCTAACCGAATCACTGCTTATTGAGAGATTTCAGCCCGTATGGAACCGGGTACTTGATGGATTCGGAAATCATGATCCTGGCAGCGGAAGATACAATCAGCAAAAATCACCATGGGATTGCTTACATCCCGGTCGTAGATGGGCTGAACGCTTACAACCTTGCCAATTTACGGCAGAACAGTTGGAACAGCGTGTAGCTGATTATTTGCACAATTTCTTTAATACTAACAGATAAAATGACTACCGCCTAGCAATGACACGAAGACGGTCTTTCGTATTGATATAAACGGAGAGGGGGGTATACCGTGTCATTCTTCGATCTTTTCAGAAGGAAACCGAAACCAGCTAATACTGAAAAGCTACCTACACAGAATATAGTGCCGGTCGAAACATCAAAACTGACTAAATCCAATATATCATCATTTATAAAGGTGACTTCAGAAATAATACCCTCTGCAGCAGAGGAAGTTATTCCGGCTGAGAAAAGAATCAAAGACGCCATTGCAAGCAAACACGGGTTATATCCTCATGAGGTGCTGGTTCTTGATTATGCTGGTTCGTACTATACGGAAGGTAATTCTTTTCAAGGCTTTTGGTGGTACAGATACGGTGTGAGGGATGTTGACAAATGTCTTCGTTCCCTGCTTGAACGAGGATTTCTGCAAGTCGGAAACCTGCAGAGTGCCATTGAAAAAGAAACCGCAACAGTCCTCAAGGATGAATTGAAAAAATACGGGCTTAAAGTGAGCGGTAAAAAAGACGAACTGGTACAGCGTCTGATGGCAGAGGTATCTCAGGAAGAACTTAATTCTCGTTTTACAAAAAGAACATATCAATTAACCGAACTTGGAAAGCAAGCGCTTGCTGAAGAAGGTTATGTGCCATATATACACCGGCATACGCTTGAAGATCTGGATATTTGGTCGCTTAATAAAATAATGCATGAACCGCCCCATATGCCATACCGAGATAAAATATGGGGTTATCTAAATAGGCGTAGCATGGAACACTTTGCATCCGGTAACTTTGGATTATATAGAAACTGCCGACATCATATGCATAATTTTCTGATGGAAGAAAAGAAGATAAAAGATGCGCTAGGCATGTTATCAGAAGTGGTGTTTTATGATTTGAGCGGCCTTGGTAACAACTACGATCCGCAGTATCTGGATATTTTTGCTAAGCATTTTTTCCCTTACAAAGATTCTACAGTTACAATGGCGCCTGGCATCACAAGCGCTGTTATACATTGTCAGAAAGAACTCAGTTTAACTGATGATGAACTTAAAACAGCAATGCTTGACCGGATGAACCGCTTGAGTGCGCCGTTACATCTTTTTACACCGGATGAATGTGTAGATATAGTATTAATGGAAAGTAGAGAGGATATTGACGGATTGACAAAGATATATGCTAAGGCAAAGCGGCGATTCAAGCAGCGTTTTCCGAGCATTAAGTGCTAAGGGGTTTTGGGGGGTATCAGTATGATTCTATCAGATAATGAAACAAAAATTGATATGATAAACAATCGTGCCATCGCCAAGACGGTTGCTGAACTTATTATAGAATGTGACGACCGTCCTATTTCTATTGGGGTTCATGGGGATTGGGGTGCCGGAAAATCGAGCATCTTGGCAATGGTCGAGGATGAGCTTTCAAAGCAAAAAGATGGCATCGAGTGCATTCGCTTCAACGGTTGGAAACATCAAGGCTTCGAAGATGCTAAGATAGCTTTGATGAGCGCGATTGTTTCCGAATTAACAGAAAAGCGAAAACCCACTGAAAAGGCAAAGGATATATTGAAAAAGCTCTGGAAGAACATCAATTGGCTTAGTGTAGCAAAAGCCGCAGGTGGTGTAGCTTTTTCTGCCGCTACTGGTATTCCTCCCATTGGGTTACTAAGCAGTTTGATGGAGAATCTAAAAGGTTCAGTAACCGATAAAGAAAAAGTAACGACCGCTATTGAGAGCGTGGGCGAATATCTCGCGGACGCCAAAGTGTTTGAAGACAATTCTCTGGCAAAGGAATTCTCCGAATTCCAAACTTCTTTTGAAGATCTGTTAAAAGAATCGAAGATTAAAAAACTTGTGGTGCTCATAGATGATTTGGACAGATGTCTGCCCAAGGTCACAATCGAAACATTGGAGGCTGTTCGCCTATTTATGTTCTCTAAGTCTACGGCTTTCGTAATAGCCGCAGACGAAGCAATGATAGAATACGCAGTTCGAAATCACTTCCCTGATTTGCCCGATGAGGGCGACATCCGGACGGGGTTTGAATACTCAAAGCGTTACTTAGAAAAATTGATTCAAGTGCCGTTTAGAATTCCCGCATTGGGTGAAATTGAGTCCGGAATGTATATAACTCTACTTCTGATAGGGTCACGATTAAAAGAGGATAGCGCGCAGTTTGATAAGCTCTTGACGGTCGCGATTGATAAAATGAAAAAGCCGTGGGAGAATTTAGGCTTCACAATTGAACAGCTCAAGGAAGCTCTCGGAGATCAATATACATCTGTATTAAATGAGATAACCGTATCGAACCAGATAGCTGATATATTAGCGAAGAACACCCAAGGTAATCCGCGAAAAATCAAACGTTTTATCAATATGCTATTGCTGAGAGATAAAATTGCCGGAGCCAGGGGTTTTGGAGATTCCATACAGATACCTATCCTGGCAAAAATGATGCTCGCGGAATATTTCTTCGTAGACGAATATAAGAAAATAGCAGCTTTAACAGATGACAATGGAAAGTGTTCTTTGCTTCATACCTTTGAAATTCAAAAGCAGCAGCTTTCAAAGGAGTCTGAGACAGCGGATGAGGATGCGGAAAAATCGAAACAAGAAAAAACAAAAACACCGACTTTAATATCAAAGCCTGAAAAAGACAAAGACTTAGTCGCATGGGAAAGTAATGCCGATTTTACCGCATGGGCATCCAGTGAACCCTACTTGGGCGAAATTGACTTGCGTCCATACTTTTTTGCCAGCAAAGAAAAAGAAGACTTTTTCTTTGCACAAGTTAAATCTGAACAGCTTCGGAACCTCATTAGTAAGCTTATGGGCGGCGAAATGAATATAGCCAGCGCAAATGATGAGATTAAGGCGTTGTCTCCTTCAGACGCTAAGAAAGTCTTCGAGGTTCTATCCTCAAAGATTTTCAGGAATGGCGACATTGCTAATAAGCCTAATGGAATTGAAGGGATCAAAGCACTTGTTTCCCATCATGCCGAATTAGAGCCGTCGCTGATTGGTTTGATTGAAACTTTTGATTGCAAGAGAGTTGGGGCTTGGATTTGTACTGGATGGGATAAATGCTTAACTTCGGAAAAATCTAAATCAAGTTTGAGTAAGTATTACGAAAGCCTATCTAAAGAAGGCGGCATCATTGTAAAGACAGCTTTGAAAAATACGCGGAAGTGAGGTGCTGGAAATGGGAACATCAACAAGTAATCGGGGACAAAACGGCAATACGCCGTTAGTACCTTCCTGGCTGGGTGATAATAATGATGGCGATCAAAAGCCAGAACAACCTCAGCCAGCGCAACCCCAACCGGAACAACCTCAACCAGCGGACTCCAAACGCTTTTCAGCGCCTCGTAGTAACTTTACGCGATATGTAAATAGCGGTGGTAGCGGGAACGGAAAATTACATCGGGCAGCGTCTAATTACGTCCGGCATTCATTAGGAGGTTCGCAAAACGCGACTACCCGGTTGGGTTCGGCCCGAAATAGTACCACTCGCCTTCTTTCTGTGTTTAGCAGTTTTGCGAGTCGTGGTGTAGCTGACACAAGCCGAGATTATAAACTTGGGGATATTATTGGGAAAAGTGCGTCTGATGTTTTACTCCGTATTATGGATTTTGTTTGTCCCGACGGAGGGAGTACTGATGAAGGGATTGCCAGAAACTCTTATGTCGAAGCACTTTCCACATTGCCTGACTGGGAGAACAAGCCGATTGAATCCCTCACCCCTCCTGAGTTTCTCGCTTTTGCTGAGATTTATATGGCTAATGTTATTGAGGGAAGGCTTGTAAATGACATCGGGAATAAACTATTTGCCTTGCCCAAAGATGTCGCTCAAGTCGAAAGCATTCAGGGGCAACTCAAAGACTATATAAAAGGAGCGGTTTCGGATGCTGTCTCCAAGCTTAAAATAGACATTCGATCTATAGATACATCGCAAACAAAAGCTATAGTGGATTCCATCTATCGAACAGCTTATGATATTTTATCAGAACTGGAGGAATAGCGTATGAATAAATACCTTCTTGTCGGCGATTATGATTGCAAAGAAGTTGTGTCTACGAAAAAAGAAGATTACATAGAGGTTATCATACCTTTCACGGGTAATGATAATTCTCTTCGGTTTGGTATAGGTCATGCTCTGGAAAAACTTAAAGAGAATGGTTTATATCCAACCGAAGAGGGCATTGATATTCTCAGCCTCGCTAGTTTGATCTATCTTGCCGATACTCGAATTTCACGAAGTCTCCACTCACAAGACAGTTGGACAAGAGAAATCGCCATTGAAATACCCGTTTTTCACCTTGAAAAGTGGGTGCCTCTTGGAGAGTTGTTTACAAGGAAGCTAAATTTCCTAACGGGAGATCGTTGGATAATATCGTTCAAAAAAAGAGATAAAGAGCTTTCAGAGAAACCCAAAGATGATGCAAAGCCGCCGGAATTTGATGCGGTTACTCTTTTTTCTGGTGGAATGGATAGCTTAATCAGCACAATCAATCACCTCGAAAACCATAATAAAATAGCCCTTATAAGCCATGCTGGAGACGGATATACAAAAAACGCCCAAAGCAAGCTGTTGAGTTGTTTTGGTGAAAAATACCCTGATCTCTATCCGCTATATCTCGATTTATGGATGGTTTTTGATAAAAATATAATTCCTGGTGGGGGAATAGAAAACTCAACAAGAAGCCGGTCTTTTCTATTCATAGCGTTTGGTATCTTTGCCATGAGTGGAATGAAAGGGGTGTCGACCCTGGAAGTTCCTGAAAACGGCTTGATAGCATTGAATGTTCCGTTGGATGAATTGCGTATTGGTTCCCACAGTACACGTACGACACATCCCTTCTACTTGGAGTCGTGGAATCGGGCGTTAAATGGGTTGGGAATTAACTTATCCGTTCTGAATCCATACTGGAATAAAACAAAAGGTGAAATGGCTGACGAGTGTTTAAACAAAGAATTTCTACTGCAAGTGATACAAGATTCAATTTCTTGTTCTTCTCCTCATAAAGCTCGTTGGAGTGGTTCTGCTCCTCAACATTGTGGGTATTGTGTACCTTGCATAATCCGCAGGGCAGCAATGAATAAGGCTTTCAGGGAAGAAAAGGACTGTACTCCTTATCTAATAGACAGTGTTTCAGAAATAATTGCCAATCATGCAAAAGGAAAAGGAGTACAACTTCGTTCTTTTCAAATTGCAATTAAAAAAATTAAGGAGCAACCGCAACTGGCAAAAATTCTGATACACAAGAGTGGTCCCCTTCCTGGCGATAGTGCTTATCTGCAAGAGTTATCGGAAGTATATCGGAGAGGGCTATTGGAAGTTGACAATTTCATAATAAAAAATTCCGAAAGTGAGAGGCAGACACAAGAAAGCGTATAAAGAAGAATGGTGTGGTGACTGGTTATGGATGTTTATGATATGCACTGCCATGTAGATTTGATGCAATCCATGGATGAATTCAGCAAAGCAGCTCTGGAAGAGAGAATCAATCTATTGGCGATGACAACAACGCCAAAGGCATTTGAGATTGAGCAGAAAAGGATTGGAAATTTTTCTAATGTTCAAGTTGCCTTGGGTTTACATCCGCAACTTGTTTTCGATAGATTCCAGGAGCTTGGTCTTATTGAAAAATATATACACGTAACAAAATTCGTTGGTGAGATTGGTTTGGATTTTAATAAGCAGTTCTATCATTCCAAAGAACTTCAGATAGATGTATTCTCACAAATCATCAAATGGTGCCAAAGATCACCCATGAAGATTATTTCAATACATTCTGTTCGATCGGATAAAGATGTACTGGATATTTTAGAAAAATATGATTGCACAAAACATAATAAATGTATCTTGCATTGGTATTCTGGAACATTAAAACAGCTAGATAGAGCTATAGAACTTGGTTGCTTTTTCTCGGTCAATGAGTATATGCTTAATTCTCGAAACGGGCAGTCGATAATACAGAGAATTCCTGTTGAACGATTATTATTAGAGTCTGATGCTCCGTTCATCTCAGATATTAAAACGGTAGAGCAACTAAAGCGAAGTTTGAGGCACTGTATTAATGAGCTAAGTGTACTAAAGGGAAACGAAGTACCAATGTGCATTTTTGAAACAAGCCATCGATTACTTGAAATATATTAAAATTGCCCAGGCCGGTTCAGCATCGGAGAGTATTATCTCATATTTATAGGTAAATAAAACACAAAACTGACTCGAAGCATCATTAGAGATGTTTGACGGGCAACAGTTACTCAATCAACTGTAATCTAATGCCTGATCTTTATAAGGGGAATAATCTATGGATTATATGGAGGCAAACGATATAGTATATAATGTTGATTTAGAACGAGCATTAGTACAAAAAGGAGTATCGGCAGAACATATAGCATATCTCAAGGCCAATAATCCAAAAGATTTCTTTGAGTATTACGAGTATTATGAGCACATATCGGAGAACGACAAAAATAAAGTATTGGTAGAAACAAAAAAAATTATAGGTATTTCCAGGGCTAATGTATGTGCTTCATTTTACGATAATGCGACCGGAAGATATGAATCAGAATTAAATGTATATAGGATGGCTACAGCAATAGAGCATATAAGAGACGATGCCCTTGGACAGCTTTATGCTTGGTACGAAAATTTATATGATCCTGTCGCTCTCATATATTTTAGCGATGAAGATGTGTACAAGGTAGGACGTGACGGAAATCACCGATCGTTATATGCAAATGTTATAGGAGCCCCGTTTATAAAGGCAGATGTTGCTTATTATAGTCGAAATGATGAAAAATACAAGACTTTTCTTCATTTCAAAGAAGTATGCTGTAAATATAAGTTGGAGTCAGTTGAACCAAGTATTTATGGAGATCCAGAATTTACCTTCAGTTATAACAACGAGGAATATGTTGTAACTGGATACGTTAATCCCAAAATAAACGGTCAATATAGCATAGAGCAAATTGATACCTTAGCGTCTCAATTAAAAGAGGATTGGAGATTCATAAAAAAAGACCGACTAATTAGCTTTTTGAAAAAGCACTCTCGAGTGTCGAATATGGTCTTAAAAGCCCTTTGCAAAGATTCAAAACAGGCTTATAGACTATATCAACATATTTGGCACAGAAATATAGGTAAAAGTAACCAATGATTATTAGTGCATACACCGCAAGGAGATAAGGGCAATGTTTTTTATAAATAAAAAAAATGAAGATATGAAAAGGCATTTGCAAAGTATCATTGCTATTGCTCAAAACATTATTGATAAATCGGAAATGTCCGGCGATTTTTTGCATCCAATTTATAGATATATTAATGCAATAGGTTCTTCGGTTCTACAGAGGCTTTTAATGCAATTATTTACTGGTCAAGAAGTCGACCATGTAGATGTTTTGTTTTATGATTTGTGTCATTATATAAAAAATGAAAATTATATTAGTGATTATGAGACTATCGAAAACAATGAAAAAATATCAATAAGTCTGAAAGATAACCTGGTCATTCCTGTTGCTTGGAATATGAGCAGATTCGAAACTACTATTACAGGAATAGGTACTGATTGTGGAAACCAATTTGAATTTCAAAAATTGAATCACATGTCAAAGTTATTCTTGCCCATCGGGGTTACCATTGTCCATAATGGAAATCATTCAATTTTGAGTGGTATTATAAAAAGAGAAGGTATAATCCATCCAACAGAGATGGTTAATTTAGCCTCGCTATATGAAAAGATTAAGTTTGATGGAATGTATTATCGGGATGTAGACAGTAACCAAGTTATTCAAGAGGTCAAGAATTTTGAATTAGGCGCTATATATGAGATAGGAAGATTGTTAAGAAAAAATGATATAAAATTTCTTGAGGAGAGAGACTATTAAAATCTGGTGTTCCGTTTATAGCCGCCGATTTTATGCAATAAATTGTTGGTATGAAATTGTATCGAATAAAGCCTTCAAGAGGTCAACACTCTTTTGAAGGTTTTATTGCTTACAATTACTAAGGTTGTAAAGCAAAATACGGTTCTTAATCCTGCAAAAAAGCCTGCAACAGGCTGTGATTTCTGAAAGATACCCCGCCGCCAGGGGGATACTAGAGTCAAACGGCATCTTTTTTGTATCCTCAAGGCATACGGAGGTAATAATCCTGTTGCAGAGGCTGTAACGCTGATATACCAAGGGTTTGCAAGGATGAATACAGAAATGTGTTTTGACGTGAAGGCTATCTTTCACGTCTTTTGTTTTGTAAAATGTAATTGTACGTGAATCTTATCCAGATTATGTTTACACAAATTAAAGAGATGAAGAATGTTCGAATCATACCTCCTAAACCCAAAGAAAATAGAAAACTCAGGGTTGCCGCTTACTGCCGCGTCAGCACCTCCGGGCCGGAGCAGCTGCGCAGCCTTGAGATTCAGATAAAGGCTTTTACAAAGATGATAAAAAGCCATCCCAATTGGCTTTTTGCCGGTGTGTTCTATGATATTGAAAGCGGGCTTCGACGGAGCGGCAGAAAAAGTCTGGACAAACTGCTCAGGAATGCGGCGAAAGGCAAGATCGATTACATTATCACAAAGTCAATCAGCAGGGTATCGAGGGATACGCTGGAGGTTTTGAAGATTATAAGATTTTTAAGAGGGCGAGGAATCAATATGCATTTTGAAAATGAGAAACTGGACTCAATCGAGGCGGATAAAGAATTTGAGATTACGCTGAGGGGTATGCTGGCACAGGACGAAAGCCGGAATATCAGCGAGAATATCCAATGGGGAATTCAGCGTAAGTTCGAAAAAGGCGAAATTTATACCAAGTATAAGAACTTCATGGGATACACTTGCGTTGACGGTGAGATTGTTATTGTACCGGAACAGGCAGAGGTGGTCAGAAAGATATTTGATTTATATTTGCATGGTCTGTCACTGGGACAAATAAAGGCTTATCTAGAATCTCAGGGTATTAAAACAGCAACAGGCAAAGATGATTGGAATGTGAAAACGATTCGTGACATGCTAAAGAACGAGAAATATAAAGGCGATACCATGCTTCAAAAGACCTTTACCGAGGATTTTATGACCGGTAAGAAAAGAAGAAATGATGGGCAGCGAAACAAGTATTACGTGAAAGACAGTCATCCAGCTATTGTCTCTGCTGGAGTATTCGATAAGGTACAAGAGGAAATGGCCAAGCGTTCAAGGTTTGTCAGTAAGGAGGATGGCACAGCAGAAATTAGCGGAAGCAAATATAGTGGCAAATACATTCTTGGGAATCTGCTTGTATGCGGCGATTGCGGCGCATCTTATCGGAGAAGAACTGAAAGAAGCAAGGTGGTCTGGCGTTGCGCAACAAGAATGGAAAAAGGCAAAGAAGTATGCCCTCATTCCCCAACTTTGGATGAAGACCGGATTATTAAGACACTTAGTGAAACAGTATGCGAAAATGGCGTTTACGATGAAGGAATAATCAGGAGTGAAGTGGATAGAATTCGGATCTTTAAATTATATATTATGATTTACTATAGAAGCGGAGAGCAGGCTAAAGTCTGCTTTTGATACAGCCTTGCATTGTTGCATACAAACAAATAAAATAGTACTTATAAATTTTACCAATTTCTATTCCTATAGAGATCAATAACAAGGATACGTAAAACAATGGATTATGAAGAACTTTATGAAAAATATCAAAAGCTGCTAAGAGAAAATAAAAGGCTGAAGATTGAAAACGAAGATTTCAAAATCCAGCTGGGATTGGCATTGCCTCTATTTGGCAGTGAAATTCATTTAATAGAAGAAAGAGACATACCAGACCTATTTAATGACTCAGAACAAGTAACCAACAGCAGCTTTCCACAGGAAAAAATCAATTTATTCTTGTCGTTATTCAGGGGTCGAGATGATGTATATGCAAAAAGATGGCAGAACAAAGAAGGTAAGTCAGGATATTCCCCTGTTTGTCTAAATGAATGGGTTAAGGGGGTATGTTACAAGCCGAAAATTAAATGTTCCGACTGTGAAAATAAGAATTATGCAAATTTTGATTCTACTGCAATTGACAGCCATTTAAGAGGTAAGGCAGTATTTGGCGTTTATCCCATGCTGCCGGATGAAACCTGTTACTTTCTTGCAATGGATTTTGATGACGATGGTTGGCAGAAGGATATAAATGTATTAAGAAATACCTGTATGGAAAAGAACATCCCTTTTGCTGTTGAACTGTCTCAGTCAGGTAATGGTGCCCATGTGTGGTTCTTTTTTAAAGGTCAAATTAGTGCAACAACAGCCAGAAAATTTGGCACATTGCTTCTAACCCATGCAATGTTTAAAAGGCATGAGATTAAATTTAGTTCATATGACCGGTTGTTTCCCAACCAGGATACACTTCCTAAAGGCGGATTTGGGAATCTGATTGCGCTGCCCCTACAAGCCGCTGCACGAAAAAGCAACAACAGTGTATTTATTGATGAGAATTTTCAGCCATATAATGATCAGTGGCGCTTTTTAAGCAGCATCCGAAAGATGAACGAAGAGGAAATTGACGAATATATTACGCAGTTTAGTCTCGGGAATGAGTTGGGGGAATTAAGGCAAATTGAAGATGAAGAAGCTAAACCTTGGGAAAAGAAAAAAGTGGATAGCATATTAAATAGGTCAGATATTCCCAACGAAATACATATAACGAAAGCAAATTTGCTATACATTGAGAAAAATGGATTTGCCAATAAGGCATTAAATTAGCTGAAACGGCTTGCTGCCTTCCGGAATCCTGATTTTTATAAAGCACAAGCTATGAGATTGCCAACCTTTGGTAAATCCAGAATTATTTCATTGTCTGATGAAACTCCGGATTATCTTTGCCTCCCGAGAGGTTGTGAGATTGATTTAACAAATTTATTAGAACCTTTGAAAGCCGATATCAAATGGGTAGATGAAACCTTTTCCGGTAAACCATAAAGATAAAATTTAATGGTCAGCTTCGTGACGAACAGGTAGATGCTGTAAGTCAAATGCTCCAATATGATAACGGGGTTTTATCTGCAACTACTGCTTTCGGAAAGACTGTAATAGGAGCAAAACTTATAGCTGAAAGAAAAGTCAATACGCTTGTGCTTGTTCATACGCAGCAATTATTGGAGCAATGGAAAGAACGGTTGACCCAATTCTTGATAATTAATGAGGAGTTGCCTGCTGATCCTGTTAAAAGAAGAGGCAGGAAAAAGGTTCGCAGTATTATTGGACAGCTTGGCGGAGGAAAGAAGAATTTAAGTGGGGTTATTGATATTGCGGTTATGCAGTCATTGGTAAAAGGAGACGAAGTAAAAGATGCTGTCCGTGATTATGGCATGGTCATTGTTGATGAATGTCATCATGTTCCTGCATTTAGCTTTGAGCAAATTCTTAAAAACGTTTCAGCAAAATATGTATATGGTCTGACTGCAACGCCAGTAAGGCAGGATGGGCATCATCCCATAATATTCATGCATTGCGGCCCGGTTCGATACAAAGTGAATGCGAGAGAGCAAGCTGAAAAAAGACCTTTTGAACACTATATCATCCCACGTTTTACGCCTTTTAGAAAACAGGTTAGCCAAGATGAAAAGCAATGGTCTATCGGGGAAATATATTCTGAAATCAGCACCTCCCAAATCCGCAATCAATTGATTATTGATGATGTAATTCAGTGTGTAAAAGAAGGCAGGAATCCTATTATACTGACAGAGCGGACAGCTCATGTTGGGCTTATTGCTGAGGAATTATCGAAAACCATTACGAATGTAATTGATTTAACTGGCGGAATGACAGTTAAAGAAAGAAAAACCAAGCTGGAAAAGCTTTCAAGCATTCCGCAGGGTAATGCTTTTGTTATTGTTGCCACCGGCAGATTTGTCGGTGAGGGGTTTGACGAGCCGAGGTTAGATACACTATTTCTGGCAATGCCTGTTGCCTGGAAAGGAACTGTGCAGCAATATGCCGGGCGGCTTCATAGGTTGTATCAAAACAAGAATGAAGTTCGGATTTATGATTACGTGGATGTTCATGTTGGCGTACTTGAACGGATGTACCATAAGAGGCTCAAAGGATATGCAGCCATAGGGTATTCAGCAAAAAGTGACAGTAAGCCGTTTGAAGCTACGAATGCAATTTTTGATAATCATAATTTCATGACAGTATTCAGCAATGATATTTCATCCTCCAAATCGGATATTGTGATAGTCAGCCCATATATGACAAAAAAGCGGCTATCTCAGATGCTGAATATTCTGTCTTCTGGTATTAATAACGGAGCTAAGTTCACAATAATTACAAGGCCGGAGGAGTATTATAAAGAAAAGGACAGGTCTGTATTTTCAGATATGGTTAATTCCGTACGATTAACTGGAGCAAATCTCATTTTCAAATCAAATATACATCAGAAGTTTGCCATAATTGATCAGAGAATTGTTTGGTATGGAAGCATAAATCTTCTGAGCTTTGGCAGCTCGGAGGAAAGCATAATGAGGCTGGATAGTATCAATATTGCGAATGAACTGATAGGTACAATTGAAGAAATGTTATTGTAATTGCGGGTGTGTTTTTATGCTAAGAACGTAAAAACAAAGATAAACAGTTATTTTTGCATTGCAAATAGAACATATGTTTGATAAAATGACTACAAAGTATCCGATCTGGTGCGGGTTATAATTAGTCTTCCATTGGAAAAAAATCAATAACGGAGGACAAAATATGGATGGAAATAATAAGATCCAACTTTTTGAAGATAAGCGCATCCGTACAGCTTGGGATGAAGAGGAACAAGAGTGGTACTTTTCCGTGGTGGATGTAGTGTCAATTCTGACCGACCAAGCAACGCCTCGAAATGCGAGTACCTACTGGGCTGTTTTAAAAAAACGCCTTATTGAAGAAGGATTTCAGTTGCTTACAAATTGTAAGCAACTGAAATTGAAAGCCGCGGATGGAAAACGTTACAACACTGATGTTGCAAATACAGAGGAACTTTTGCGCATAATACAGTCCATTCCGTCACAGAAAGCTGAACCATTCAAAATGTGGCTTGCTCAGGTGGGTCGTGAGCGGATAGAGGAAACAATTGATCCGGAACTTACCATCGATCGTGCCCTTGCTACATACCTGAAAAAAGGATATACTCGCGAGTGGATTAACCAACGATTGCAAGCTATTCAAGTGCGCAAGGAACTTACCGATGAGTGGGATGACCATGGCGTAAAGCGGGGGCAAGAATACGCTATCCTTACCGATGAAATTACTAGAGCATGGTCTGGCATGACGACTCGTCAGTACAAAAAAATTAAAGGGCTAAAAAAGGAAAATCTCCGCGACAACATGTCAACATTGGAACTGGTTCTGAACATGCTTGCTGAAGCCACTACAACCGAGATTTCCAAGGCAACAGAACCGCAAACTTTCGAAGAAAATAGGCAAGTAGCACGGCGTGGCGGTCGAATTGCTGGAAATACACGCAAAGAAATCGAAGCAGATACAGGAAAGCCTGTTATTACAAAAAAGAACGCTGTTGATTTCTCTCGACTTATTACTGATGTCATTGAGGAATCTGACAAAGAAGATAAGAATAGCTAGGTGTATCGAATAAAGCCTTCAAGAGACAGAACCGCTTTTGAAGGTTTTGTTGCTTACAATTAACTTAGGTGTGAGCAAAATGCAGCTATTATTCCGGCAAAAAAAGCCTGCAACAGGCTATAGTTTCATAAATACAACCCGCCGCCAAGGAGCTACCAGCTCAAGACGGCATCTTTTTTGTATTCTCAAGGCACGTTGAGAGCATCGTTCGCCTCTTGCTTTTTTGATAAGAAAGTTGGTAAGTTAATTGGCACAAAGTGTGGATAACAAGAAAAGCAAAACAATAGCTGATACAGTATTTGTGGTAACAGAGTGCAGTGGTTTATTAGATTTTTTAACACTTAAGTTAACTAATCATTCAAGAAATAACATAAAGTCTTTGCTCACACACAGACAGGTTAATGTGGATGGGCGTGTCGTTACGCAGCACGACTTTCCTCTGAAAGAAGAACAGACGGTACGGATAGTCCGTTCGGTAATTCGGGGGCAAAAAGAGAAAGATGTGCTGCAAATTTTATATGAGGATGCTGATTTGATCGTAATCAATAAGCCGGCTGGCTTGTTGGCTATAGCTGATAATAAAAATGGGGTTTCCGCTTATCATTTGCTGACGGATTATGTGCGCCGGGCTAACCCGAAAGCCCGTATCTTTATTGTTCATCGTCTGGACCGGGATACCTCCGGGGTGCTGATGTTTGCCAAAAATGAAAAGTTGAAACTAGCGTTGCAAGATAATTGGGGCGGCCTTGTAACGCAACGGGGTTATGTGGCGATTGTGGAGGGACGACTAAAAGAAAAAAGCGGTAGAATTCGCTCCTGGCTTAAGGAAACAAAGACGCTGCTTGTGTATTCCAGCCCAAAGGCGGGGGACGGTTTGGAGGCCATTACGAATTATCAAGTGATCAATGAAACCCCAGACTATTCGCTGTTGAATATTCAACTGGAAACAGGTCGCAAGAATCAAATTCGAGTGCATATGAAAGAATTAGGGCATTCTGTCGTGGGCGATACCAAATATGGTGCTAGAACTAATCCTTTAAAGCGATTAGGGTTGCATGCGCACAAACTGGAATTTAGGCATCCTTTTGCTAATCAGGTGCTGTGCTTTGAAACAGAAGTACCGGAGAATTTTAAAGCGTTAATAAAGCTCTGACGAAATTGTGGCAGCATGCCAAGAATTACATACTGCCTTGGATAGATATCAAGGAATACTTACGAGGATAAAAGAGGAAAATGATTAGATAAAATGGCCTCGGGTATTGTGCTGTAGGCTAAGAGAAACAAATTTTTCGGACATGTACCCGCGAACACACACCATGTTGAGAGCATCGTTCGCCTCGAAAGAAAACACAACGACTAAATATGGAAAAGGTCCAGTGGTGTAACCACTATATATAGCGGTTTTGGCAAAAAATTATGTGTTTCTCTGTACTGCAAGAGTAGTGTGGGGAAACATTTTTTTACAGTTTTGCATCAGAATTATGAAACTCCGTTACTTTGAACCTTAGGAGTATGTCGGAAAATGCGAATTGAATTAAGAAATTATTTGGATAATAGATTAGAAGAACAATGGTAAAAGGAGGTTTGATGTTAATGAGTATATTTACAGAGCTAATAATCAGAGGGGTCCTCGTTATTGCGTTAAATGATAGTATTATACTTTACGTGGTTAAAAAGCGTTCTTCTCCAATAACTATTCCTTTAATTTTAGAAATAACTATAGTAACTAGTGTCGCATTAGTAATTAACATTTGGTATTGTCTTAAAAAGAATGGAATAATTTGAAATAAAACATTTAGAAATCATGGCAAGGCGCATTCTTCTGATAAACGTAACAAGTTGAGTTCCACTTGCCACATTTGTTACCAGTAGTCCCCATGCAATGAACTCCATAAAATCCAGTTAAGTGGTGTTAAGGAGGAGCTTGTTATGCAAAAAATTGTTCCGCATTTATGGTACGACACGGAGGCCAAAGAAGCGGCCCTGTTTTATACCAGTTTATTTGACCAATCGAAACTATTGGATGTAACAGTTATAGAAAACACCCCATCAGGTGACGCAGAAAGTGTAAGTTTTGAGTTAGCCGGACAGCAATTTAAGGCGATCAGTGCTGGCCCTTTCTTCAAATTCAACCCTTCTATTTCCTTGATGGTCGCTTGCTACTCAATAGAAGAGGTGAATAGCAAGTGGAGAGCATTATCTGAAGGGGGAACGGAATTAATGCCATTGGGTGAATACCCCTTTAGTAAGCGGTATAGCTGGGTTCAGGACCGGTACGGTTTATCCTGGCAGTTGATGCTTACCGACCATGGCCAAAGTGTTCCAAAGATTACCCCCAACTTGCTTTTCTCAGATGAATCATGCGGGAAAGCTGAAGAAGCTGTAAGGTACTACACTGGGGTCTTTGAAAAATCGGAAATAGGGACAATCAGCAGATATAAAGAAGGAGAAGCTGAGTTACCAAAGGCAAAAATAAACTATGCTGCATTCAAACTGAACGATATCGCTTTTTCTGCGATGGACAACGGCTTTGATGTGGATTATGGTTTTAATGAAGCATTTTCACTCATGATAAATTGTGAGGACCAGAAGGAGATTGATTACGTCGGGGACAGGCTCTCTGCCGTACCTGAAGCTGAACAATGCGGTTGGGTCAAGGACAAGTTTGGAGTATCGTGGCAAATTGTGCCTGCGATAATGGATGAAATGATGAAATCTGGTGACAGAAAACGATTACAGCGGGTGACAGAGGCGTTCCTGAAAATGAAGAAATTTGATGTGGACGCTTTGCAAAAAGCTTATGATGGGATTTAAGGTGTAACACTAAGACAACAGTTAGACTACCGGTTGACGTGTAAAATCAAAGGATTAACAATCGATAAGGAAAATGCAACTGGCCAATAGGTCAGTTGCATTTTAGTTTAGTGGAGATATTCATTTTTGATTCAATCGTCTCTTTTCTAACTGATCCTAAACTGTAGCAGCATGTCACGAATTATATACCGCCTTAGAACAAGGCCTCCGAAATTGTGGTCGGGTCTAGAAAACAGCATTTTTGGAACATGTACCCATGAACACACCACGTTGAGACCGTGGTAAGTTTGAAAACATCTACATTTTGAGATCCGCCTGTACCAAGGGTTTCGGGGATGGGATATTTTTGAAATAGGCTAAAAATATCAAGAATGTGTTAAGACTGCGTCCAAGGGAACATATTTAATGTAAAATGGCGTTTTTTTACATAAAACATTCTCAATTCTGCCCCATAAACTCAATTTTTACTTGGCCTCTGCCTATGCTGGCAGGGGCTTTTTTTGTGCGTGTGTGCGTGTGATGGAAGTCGTATGACGGAAATTTTCATGCATGTTGTCAAACATGGGAAATGGCAGATATAAGTTTTAAAGTCTTACATGTTGTTTCTATAATTGATCCGACTAATCGATAGAAAAAGACTTAAGAGCTTTTGTTCGTTTGATACGTCTATTAAAGTTAACAAATTAATATTAGTTGGTATCTAATAATACTACTAATAATAAAATGGTAAGAGTAAGGTGGTGAGCGTTGGCGTATGAAAATAGTTGGTTGTGCATCTTGCGTGAATAAAATTATCGTAGAAAATATTGCTTGGTGCAAAGTGTATAACAAAAAAATAGATTTTAAAGAGGTTCTCATTTGTTATAAATATAAAAAAGATAACCAAAAATGACTCCAAAATAAAAATTTTGAGTCATTTTTTGGTATAATTTAGCTAGTAAAAAGCTTTGGGAGATGAGTTTTGTGGGAGTTGCAAAATGGTGGAAAGTCGATTTTCATACACATACACCTGCAAGCAGATGTTTTAAAAATTATAAAGTGGTAAACGAGGATATACGAAGTAAACAAGATCTAGCTATGCAATGGATTAGTAAATGTATTGAAAGGGGAATTCAAGCAACTGTAGTTTGCGACCACAATTCATTGGAATGGATTGAAACAATAAGAGAAGCTAATAAGAGCTTAGAGAATAAAGTAATCATTTTTCCAGGGATAGAGATTTGTTTAACAATTAATAGAATGCATGTAATAGTTATATTCGACCCTTCTACCACTGAAGATATGCATCGCACTTTTATTGAACAATGTAAGATACCTATTACTAGCTGGGGAGATACCATTAAATATATTAGTGAGAATGACCTAATAGAGGCAATTGAATATTTTAAAAAAGAATATAAAGAGAAAATTATTATTATCCCAGCACATTTTGATAAAAATAAAGGAATGGGAAGACTTCTAACTGATGAAGATATAAAACAATTTTTAAGGAAGATCAGTATAGACGCCATAGAAGTAAGAGACCAAGGTGGGGAAGACTTAGTAAATTCAAAAATAGAAAGTAAAGTACTGCCCGCTGTTGCCACAATAATTGGTTCGGATAATCCTGGTGAAAGGGAGGGGGAGCATTCAGTTGATGGATTAGGAGAAAAGTATACATGGGTAAAAATGAGCGAACCCTCATTAGAGGGTTTACGGCAGGCCTTATTGGATCCCGAAAGCAGGATTATTAAAGTTGTAGAAAGAACTGCTGATGAAGAAGATCCCAACAGAGTTAATCATAACTATTTGGCGGGTATGACCATCCATAAATTAAAGCATATTGAAAAAATTAATGTAAGATTTTCGCCAAATTTAAATTGTATTGTTGGACCTAGAGGCGCTGGAAAATCAACATTAGTTGAAAGTATAAAGCTTGCTTTAAATAAGGGATATGATTTGAAAAATTCGAAGGTGCTTTATAAAACTTATAAAGCAGGAAGTCAAATTGATTTATATTATAATTTTGGGTCCAGTAAACCATACATGATTACCATAAATGGTTCTCGGACATCACCCAAATGGACTATAGTAGATTCTAATAGAAGTGAGATCGAAAGCCCTCCTGAATTTAGTTCAACGATATTTGGTCAGAAGGAAATATATAACCTTGTTGAAAATGAGGATGATATTGAAAAAAATGAATCCAGTCCTCTTTTGGAAATTATAGATAACAATATAATTGCCGACAAAATCGACATACAAGAGAAGATCAGGGATAAAAAGAATGAAATTCTCAATTTAGTGAATCAATTAGATAATACTAGAAGAAAACTTAAAGAAATACCCAAAGTCAAAGCAGAATTAGAAAATAGCAACAATAAGCTTGAGAAGTTTAGAACGAGCGGAATACTAGAGAAAAAGGAAAAATTAGATAAACTAAACAGTACTTTAAAAACAATCAGTGACTGGTTAGAAGAACTGTCTAAAACAAAAGAAAGATTGATATATGAAACTGTTGAAAAAATAGAAGATTTTAAAAATTTTACAGATAGTGTTTCTTATGATGAAGGCAAAATTTTAATCTCTGAAATTATGATTGAAATTAGAAAGGTTGAATTATCTTTAAAGCAATTTAAAAATGAGTCTTATTCACGTTTCAGTGCCATAAATGAGATCATCAGAAATAGCAAATTACTAAATTCAATTGCAAAAGTAGAAAAAGAGTATAAAGAATTTCTGAATAATAATAAAGACATACAACTCGATAAATACAAAGAAATACTTGATAACAATAGTAAAAATATTAATAATTTAAGGAAATTAGAAAATGAGGAGGTTAATAAAGATGAGATTAAAAAGAAAATATTAACCAAAGTAGATGAATACATTGAAGAGGCTATAAAACTTACAAATAAACGCAGAGAAATTTTGCAGAACATAAATTTGAGCGCAGAAAATATAAGGTTAACTATAAATCCTTTATCACATGGTATGAGGTGGTTACAAAATATTAGGAGAGATGTAGGTAAGAAAGATAATTTTGATTCGATATTTTTACATATTTACAATACACTATTTGAAAATGATGTTTTGGATCTTGATAAATATAAGGAATGGCTTAAGTTTATATTGACTACTAATACAGGAGATATAAACGAATTTCTAATAGACAAGGAACTTGACCCAAAATTCAAAACCATATGGATTAATAAATTTAAAGACAATACACTTAGTTCGTTATTTGGTATTGACATAGAAGATAGGATAGATATTAAAATTATAAATGGAAACCAGGAGATAGGCATAAATGAAGGTTCTCCTGGACAAAAAAGTGCTGCAATATTGGCATTCATTTTAAATCAAGGGACTGAGCCACTGATAATTGATCAACCAGAAGATGATTTAGACAATAGCCTAATTATAAAGCTAGTAGTTGATAATATTAGAAAACAGAAATCTAGGCGACAAATAATTATAGTTACTCATAACCCTAACATACCAGTATTGGGTGATGCAGAAGGAATTATTATGCTAGATAGAAATGATAACGGGGACGTCGCGTTAAAGTTCAACAAGTCAACAGGATGTATTGAGGAAAAAATGATTAAAAAAGGAATCTGTGAAATAATGGAAGGGGGCTTGGATGCCTTTAAAAAAAGAGAACATAAGTATAAGTATTTGAAAATATGACAGATCCATAATAATATCTTTTTTAATCATCGGGAGTGGGATAAATCTAGGTTTTGCTTAAAAACATTATGAAAGCAACGTATATTCCAAAAACATGACATCATTTGTCTTAGAAGATAGACAACTAGATACCGCTCTACAATCGAATTTCAGAAATAAGACATTAAATTTTCTATTAATCCAATATGACCAATCTTGAAACCATATTACTTGATAGTGCCTATATATATCAATTCCTTTCCTTCTGAAAAATCTGTCCCCTCCCAGTAGTGACAAGATGATGTCCAGTATTTATTACCCTGGGCTTCTTTTTCTCCCCTCAAAACGGAAGCATAACCGCAAATTGTTTAAGCGCTAGATGGTTCCCACCTTCTTTTGTAAAAATAATGGATCGAGGCGGCTTCTTGAACTTAAGAGGCATGTGGTTGGTGATTTGTTTTATGGATGTCCAGGAATAATCGAACAAAGCATCTTTAAATTGTTTGTAATTATTTTTGTTACCCTATTTTGCTATCAAAAAATTTTAGGGGATGATACCGTTTGAAACCCAGGGTCTTTGTGAGTTCGACATTTTACGATCTAAAATATATTCGAAATAACGTGGAAAGATTTATATATTCTTATGGATTTGAACCAGTTCTATTTGAAAGCGGAAGCATAACATTTGAACATGAAAAAAAATTAGATGAATCTTGCTATAATGAAGTTAAAACATGCCATATGATGGTATTGATTGTTGGCGGGAGATATGGATCAAAAGCTTCAAATGAAAGTGATGGCAAGAAACTAATAGATAATTATGAGCAATATATATCTATTACAAGAAAAGAATTTATAACTGCAAAAGAAAAGAATCTACCTATTTTTATTTTTATTGATAAAAATGTTCATACGGAATATGAAACATATAAAAAAAATAAAGAATTATTTCGCGAACTATTGCAAAATAACGAAGAGCCAAAATTTTCTTTTGCCCATGTAGATAGTATATATGTTTTCGAGTTTATTAATGAGATTCGAAAATTTGGATTGCCTATATACATGTTTGAAAATTTCGAGGATATAGAGATCCAGTTGAAAAGCCAATTAGCTGGAATGTTCTATTTATACTTAAAAGATCTTCAAAATATTAAAGGTGAAGCTGAAGTTATTACCACTATTGACGAGTTGAAGAGTCTAACAGCACAGATGAATCAGATGATACAAAAAGTTGGTGAAAAAATTCTTACAAAGGAGTCTTCTGAATATGATGAAGTCATATTTAATCAGAATAAATTAGTATTAAAATATGCCGCAGAAAAAATAGCATTAAAGTTTAAAATGTACGGAGGAACAATTGAAAATAAACATTGGATCGCGGTGGCAGATTTTATTACTAAGGAATATTTAATGAGTGATGATTTAGCAATCGCGCAAGAATATGACGCGATTTATGATGATAGTCGTTTGAAAACATTTTACGTAAATATATTTACAGAATTAGGAGATCTTTTAACAAATGTGAAAAAGAATTCTATTACATTAGAAAAAATAAATTATGATGACATTGAAAATATTTTTTTTAGTGATGTAATAGATATCATAAAAGATAATGAAGAATATCAGAAGATATTTTCTGAATACTTGGCGAAATATTTGAGTAAGAGTTGTATTCCATTTTAATTGGGTACGGTCGTTCTCTATTTAACAAGTGTAGAATGTATATAACTATTTCTGCAGGGACAGTTACGATGTGTGCATACAGACTTGCTGGTATACCCAGAAATTAAGTTATCTTACCCCTTGTATAGCCTCACCCCCAAATCCCTTTAACCCCCAGCCACTCGTCAACCTACCGAACTTCTTTAATCCCGCAGGATGTGATGTGGTTGCCTGGTGGATACTGGGGAAGGTGGAGGGGCAGTCTGATTAGGCGGTATTGCTCGTTTGTAGGATTTAGTACATTAACTTTTCTAAGTTTGAAATTTCGTGAGGTGAAAAAATGTCAGAGATGATTAAGCTTAAGAATAATATAGGGTTTAATGAATTAGAAGAAAAATTGAGAACATTGACGGACGATTTCGGAATGAGCACAGAATGCCTATCGAATTTGTTGGGAGTAAAAAATGATGGACATAAGTTTGAAATACCAACAGGCTATGAATTGCATTCTTTTCTGTTCTCACTGCTAATGTTAGACAATATTGTAAATGAAGAACCAGATTTTAAATTCAAAGCATTTTTAGAAGTGCTTATTGAAGTGCATAAGATAAGTGCTAATACTATTGCAAGATTTGCTAAAATTAAAGAGCAGGATGTTCTAGATTTTATTAATGACACTAACACAGTACCAATTGAGATAAAGTATAGACTTGCATCTGTCATTATGACATTAAGATTTATATTCAAAGCAGTTGAGCCAAAAATATAAATTCAGGGAGAGATACTGCTCAATATTCTGATGTTATGCATTAGAATGGAACTCCAGTCCTGTTCCGAACAGTGCAACCCGCCAAGCTGGTGTTCAAGTTATAGGATAAATACCCCCCACCCATGAAAAACCAAATAATCTAAACGGCTTTGCGGGAATGTAATCCAGGGCGTGTTGCTCTGGATTTATACAATTTGTCGAGGTACGGTGGTATAATTAGGAAAGAAGAGCGGTTAGAACTGGCCCGTACACCAATTCCGTCAGTTGGCGGACAGCTCAACGTGGCAATGTTCCGGACAATATGATCGATAGTTATTTGGAGGGAAAGCTGGATGGGTATAGCGGCTCAATATGAGGGATGGGATAATAATGGCTAAGTATGAAAAAACGATTACTGGTCAATTTGAGGAAGTGGTTAACCATTTGCAAGAGGATATTGGAAATAGTGGATTAACTATGAATTTAGTCGATGAGAGCAATTACATTTCTGGAAATACAAATATAGCCGTTCGGGTTTACGATAAATATTTTATGAGAAATGGAAACAGAGCGAGTTTAAGCCTCACCGTAGTGGGACATGGCGATAATATTTTTATTTCTGCGATTGGTGCTGGTGGAGGGAAAGGTGTTCTTTTTAACTTCAGTCTAGGTGCGGAAGAAGATATGGTGGCCATAGTGCAAGAGAGCATTGAACGAATGGAATAATTTCTTCTATATTTATAGAAGGCCATTCTCAATTCAGATCCTAGCCATTTAGCCGCACCCGCTACCCTCACCCCCAAATCCGCATAAACCCAGTCAACCCACCGAACTCATTCAATCCCACAGGATGGGATGTGGTTGTCTGGGGGATATTGGGAATGTGGAGGGATATGGAGCGGGGAATTGGTCATATGAATACGGATGATTAACATTATCACTAATGTGGAGAGTGATTAGAAGATGAAGATACAATTAAAGATTGCCGTAATCGCCGTATTTGTAGTAACTACGTTGCTTGTTACTATTTGGATATGTTTTCAACCACCGAAGATTGACAAATATTCTGCAAATAAAATAAATGATTATATGCATGAACATAATATGCCTGCACCAACTAAAGAATAAATATGCTGGGCATTTTGGAATACCTAATCAATAACAAATACATCGTATCTCGCCCCCCGCTACCCTCAAGCCCAAATCCCCACCAATGTGATAAACTCCAGCCCTCGGTCAACCTACCGAACTCCTTAAATCCCGCATGATGGATGAACTTACCTGCTGGATACGGGGAAGGTGGTGGGTGGTCTCATTAGGCGGTATTGCACGTTTGTAGGATAAAGCGTAGCAAATTTATATTTAAGGGGTAGCCATGTAAGAATGGTGCGATTAGAATCAGCCAAAAATTGGAGGGCGTTTAGTGAAGAATACGATAGCAGATATTTTCCTTAAAGGAATATTAGTGATTTTGGTTGAAACCTTGGTCATCGTTTCGCCTAGCTACTATGCATTTAGCCTCCCACCTTCTGCTGGAGAGGGCATTATTTTAATGCTTCTATTTATGATTTATCCTTTATTATCGATTTTCTTGGGAATATTAACGTTCAAGCTAAAAATAAAGTCATGGGTGAATGCAGCTATAATAGCTATAGCATTCTTTGGACTGTTTGCTATTTTGTATAATTTTACTGCATATAGCTATATTCCTATTTATTTAGTTTTATATATTGTTGGGCTTACCTTAACAAAAAAGCTATCTAAAAAGAACACCGTTGAAATATGAACATTGATTAGTGATTATAGCCTTGAATATGTCGCATCATTCCTATGTTGTGCATTAAGATGGAAATTCGGGTTTCTGCTACCGGGAATTGCCAATCTGCACTACATTACCCTGCACTCCCACTAACCTCATATAGAAATACCCGCCAATGTCATAAAACCGCAGCCACCCAGTCAACCTATCGAACTCCTTCAATCCCGCAGGATGGGATCTTACCTGGCGGATATGTGAAAGGCGGGTGGGGGATAGGTTGGTGTAAGGGGGGAGTGGGTAACTAGCTGTGTGAATTAATACTAATCTGGACTCCAAAGCGAAATTGAAGGAGGTAGTATCGATGTTCCTTTTCCCAGCTTTTATATCCCCGTTAGAATTTGGAATTATATCACCGATTGTTGTAATTCCCGTAGCATTAATAATAGTGGTAGTCTGGTACGTTCGAAAGCTAAACAGTATTGATAAAACTTTAAAGGAAATTTTGAAAGTCATAACTAGCAGACAATCATAGCAATCAAAAGATACTCGGATTAACAGATCTCAATTTCTCAACTCTCGCCACCTGTACCGTCTGCTACCCCTTAACCCCAAGTTTCCGCCAATAAATCGAAGCCACCCGTCAACCTGCCGAACTCCTTCAATCCTGGAGGATGGATGAACTTACCTGCTGGATACGGGGAAGGTGGTGGGTAGTCTCATTAGGCGGTATTGCACGTTTGTAGGATTTAGTGCAATAGTTATGGGAGGAGGATACACATGCCATTTATTTTGAAGGAACTTATTAAAGCTGGTATATATGTCGGTATATTGACCTTGATTTTATATTATTTTGTAGACAATAAGCTCTCTACAGATTTTATAGTAGCATTGACTAATCAAGTGATTATATTTATTTTTGACTTTAAAAGAATTAAAAATGATTATAAAGCTAGTAAAAAAGTAAATCTGTAATGTTATTACTGTATTATTCTGATGTTGTGCATTAAGATGGAACTTCAGGTTTCTGCTACCGGGAATTGCCAATCCGCACTACATTACCCTGCACTCCCACTAACCTCATATAGAAATAGCCGCCAAGATAAACCACAGCTACCAGTCAACCACCGAACTCCTTCAATCCCGCAGGATGTGGATGTGGTTGCTTGGTGGATACCGGGGAGGGTGGAAGATGCGGCATATGATGTGGAGAGTACAGAATTATTGGATTAAATAACATACCAAATAAAATATGGTTTGGAGGTTACTATGCGGAAATGTAAAATCACTGTTTTAAAGAAAACGCTTAATTATGAATTAGCGCAACAATATTGTGAAGCCAATATTTCGACCTGCCCTTGTCTTGAAGAAGGACAAGAGTTTATAGCGGGATTTGAAAAACCTCAAAATTTCTGTGATTGGGCATGGAATGATATTCACAAATATGTCGTGGTATTGCTTTCAGGCGGTAACTTTTCAACAGATGCTTTTGAAGATTGGATGAAAGATGATAAATCCATGATAGCTTGTTGCACCGACGGAATTAGACCAGTGGTTTTTAAGCTGGAGAAAATTGATTGCTAATTAATCTCGATGAAAATCCCTCAGCCACCAATCGCCTTCGCTATTCTCAAGCCCCAAAACCCGTCAAGTCATAAACCCCAAGCCACCCGTCAACCCGCCGAACTCCTTCAATCCCGCAGGATGGATGTGCTGACCTAGTGGATACCCTGGGGAAGGTGGGGGATGTTTTGCATTCGATAGCTAAGTGTTCTACCATGAATCGGGGACTTACTAAGATGTAGAATAATATGAAAGCATTATTCACAGAAAAATAGGAGGCGGGTGTATGTGAGTTTTTATATTTATTTGATTTCGATATCGTTACTCTATTTATGTATAGGAATCATATTAACTAGAAGAGAATCTAGGAAATCTATTAAGCGAGGTTTTGTGTGTAGCTATTTTTTTACACTGTTAACATTTTTTGTAGCTGTTGATTCCTCTTTTAGAAAATATTCATATCTTGTGGTGATGATCACATCGTTAACTTTGTACAATATCTATTTACTTAAGTTTGGCAAGAACGATTAGAGTTAGTTTGGCCTAAAGAGTGAGAACAAGCAACGTGGAAATGATTGTTTATATAAGAAGTTAAAGTTTTTAACATGTGAGAATAACTTATTATGCCCGTGAAATACCCTCCATGACATAACCCTAGCCACCCGTTAAGCCACCTGACTCCTTCAATCCCGCAGGATGGGATGTGGTTGTCTGGTGGATAGGGGAAGGGATGCGTTATATCGGGTCACAGCACCACTCGGAAGAAAGGTTCTGAACATGATAAAGAGAAATATTAAAGAATTTGCGAAAGTTTTTATTGTCCTGACAGTGTTCAGCATTATTTTAATTGTGTCTGGATGTTCAAACAATAAGGCCTCAACCGAAACCGAAAATGGAAAGATTGTACCAGTAGAACTGTCAAAAGACGAAAAACAATTGCTCAATGCGGTTGGAGTGCAGAAATACTTTGTTTTTCAGGTAAGTTTGCCAAAAGGGGAAAGTGGTCAAGCCCATTGTTGGATAGATTATCATCATAAGGGTGTAATTAAAAGAATAATGGATGGAAATAGCTTATTTAATACCAATGGAGATAATACCGAAAAGATAGTTTTGGCAACATTAGAGGCTGATCAAGGTGCAAATGAGCAAAAATGGATTATTTCTTACTTCGGTAATAGTGGCTCCAGCGGATTAAAATCAAGCATACCAATAGATAAGGATGGAGCAACAACATCAGCGAATACAAACGGCTCAGACATAGTTAAAGGTAAACCTGTAATTTTAGCGGTGATGACACACAATCAATCAGTTTGCCCGATTATACCGCAGACCGTATTTACAGGAGAAGTAACTGCATTTAAAGATTTGATTAGCGATAACGATTCAGTGTATGTATTCAGATTTGAATTAGAATGATAGTGTTATTTACATATAATTCCTTGTTAAAATTTCGCCCCCACCTCACACCCCAAACACCTATAACCCTCCAGCCCGCCGGTCAAGCCACCGGACTCCTTCAATCCCGCAGGGATGAAGTTACCTGACGGATAGGGGAAGGCGGTGGGAAGGGAGTCTGATTAGGCGGTATTGCACGTGTTCAACAGTAAAAAGTTAAGGACTAACAACTGTTTATCATACCAAAAAATAGGAATTTGTCTATTTGAAACTGGATGAAGGAATGGAGAAAAATAGATGATTATGCCTAATATGATTTACGATATTCGCACAACTGAATACGCTCAACAGACATTGACCAATCTCACAGGCGTACCAATCCCAGTGTGGAAGCAATATCTTGGGCACGAGCGCGAATATAAATATACAGACTATCTTGTGGCAGACGTGATCAACTCTCATGGAAATCTTCCCCGTAGCTACAGAGATTTCGAATTTGTCTACTTTCATGTAACGACAAGCGCTAACGGATGCGCATCTTTTCGGGAGTATGGAATATTAGATCTAAAGCAATCTTATTCGTGCCATGACTCTGAGCTGAGAGAGTTCTTGGAAAAGCACGATATCCATATCAATTTGGATGAACGAATACTGACATATCGCGGACAAGTTCATCGTAGACCAGAAATTTTGATGGATATCGATAATCTTCTCGGATTGAATTTGTCCCGAGAGTGGATGTCTACTCATGATTCTTATGAGATAGTAGCCAAGGTAAGTGGCGAAAAGGTTATCTATGATAGTGATGACGATCAAAACGAAGAGGATAAGGTTCTCAACTATTTGACAAAGGCATATTTGACTGCCTTTGGTGAACCGAGTGAAAATATACTTCTGATAAAAAATCATATTCAGATACCGCCTATGGATATTCTTGAAATAAAGCCAATGGAGCATTGGAAGGATTGTTGATGTTTATGTAATAAAGCCTAATACTTTCGCGGAACTTTAAAAGAGCGACAAATTTCAATTTATCTATGAGATTATCTACATAATTAGTAGTTGAAGTTAGGGTACATTATTCTGATACTGTGCATTAAGATGGAACTCCGGACTTTGTATCCAAGCATTTTCTATCTTGGCTTATTACGGATACACCAACTCCCCCACGCGCCTTGCAAACCTCAAGAAGAAATAGCCGCCATGCCTAGCCAGCAGTCAAGTACCGAGTCTCGAATGGTATGTAAATTTGCGCAAAATTATTACATTTATTAAGTTGAGATGAAGTAAAATAGTATTAGAAATTTTAGGGGGCGAAAATATGCTAATTGTTACCACTGAGAATATCAAAGGGTACAAAGTCATTGATGTTAAAGGCCAGGTATTTGGAGTTGTTGTTCGTAGCCGGGGTTTAGGCGGAAATGTGGTAGCAGGGTTGCGCAGTCTTGTTGGCGGGGAAATCCATGAATACACAGCATTGTTGGAGGACACCCGAAAAGAAGCGATTGACAGGTTGGTTATGAATGCCCAAGCCATGGGAGCTAACGCGGTTGTTATGATGAGATTCGATTCTAGCGAAATTGGACAGACAATGAGTGAGATTGTCGCCTATGGGACTGCAGTAGTGGTGGAGAAAGAAAATTAGCATGGGAATAGTCTTGGGCTTCAATTTTTTAATTTATGGAGGACTACTCATTATTGCATTACTTTCATGGTTTATTTGGGATAAACGCTATCGAAGGAATCATGGAAGAGAAATTCCCAATGGTTACGTAGTTACGGATGAAGTTTTTATTGACCCTGTTAGCGGTAAAAAACTTAGAGTCTATTACAATCCTCAAACTGGAAACAGATACTACCACGAAGATTAAGCTGTGTTGGTTAAACGATTGCAAAAAACAATCTAGCCAATAGTCAAGTGCAGGCTGATTAGGTCAGACCTCCACTGCTAGCGGAAGACAAAATAAATCCCGACTGCGAAAAACCAAATAATCTAAACGGCTTTGCAAATCCAGGGCGTGTTGCTCTGGGTTTTTGCTTATAAAATAGGTGAGGTCGAACAATATTTCGTCCGGGCATAGAGGCGTAATTTTTCAGTATATACTACCATCCACCAGAGCTTTGGCAAGTGTTAATAAAATTATCACCAAATATTCAGCTAATGTTCACGCGTATTTCAAAATTTATTAAGAACTTTATGCTAAGATTTAAACATGAAGAGAAAAAATATTTTGCTTAGTGATAAGTGAAAATGAGGTGAAGACTATGGTGGATCATAAAAACACGTGTCCTTTGTGTGGAGATACCTTAATTTATGATGGAGGTTATATCCAATGCCAAGATCCGGCGTGCGGATGGAACAAACCATTATATCTAGACTCTTCAAGGTCCAATACCAACAAACATGTTATCATGGATAACATAAATAGAGATATAGTTCTTGAGGACAAAGCTCCCCAAATCACTTTTGTCAGAAATTATAAGCTTTGCCTACTATCTAACTCGCGTAAGATTGCTATTTAATACAACAAATTTAATCTCCCCCTCACCCATGAAAAACCAAACAATCTAAACGGCTTTGCGAATCCAGGGCGTGTTGCTCTGGATTTTTACTATTATAGGCAGAAAGTACTGATGCCTTTTTATAACAATTTGTCCAGAAGCAGTGGTATAATTAAATTTATATTCAACAGAGATAGGAGCAAAAGAAGTGCTAACAGGAGAAATTCGCAACAAGGTTGATAAAATATGGACGGATATGTGGGCTGGAGGTATTACTAATCCGTTAACTGTCATTGAGCAACTAACATATTTGATGTTCATTCGCTCTTTGGATGAAAAAGAACTGGAAAACGAAAGCTTCGAAGCTCTTAGTGGTGAAAACATGCCAAAGATCTTCACACAAGATGAAATTGGACAGTCTATGCGTTGGAGTAAATTCAAAACTAAAGATTCTCGTGAGATTTATGATATTGTTGGTACAAAGGTATTTCCATTTATCAAGGGGATGAATGGAGAAAATACCACTGCTTTCTCTCGATACATGCAAGATGCAATGTTTTTAATTCCAACTCCTCAAGTTTTGCAAAAGATCATCACAGGGCTAGACGAACTTTACGAACATGATATCAAAGACCTTGATATGCAAGGCGATCTTTATGAATATATGCTTGGAAAGCTGGCGACCGCAGGTCAAAATGGCCAATTTAGAACTCCTAAACACATTCGAGATATGATGGTGCGATTGCTTGCCCCGACCCCGAAAGATAAAATATGTGATCCGGCATGTGGTACTGCTGGTTTCTTGGTGTCTTCTGCGGAGTACATTCGTGAGCATTTTGAAGCTGAAATGACAGGTAAGCAATGGGAAGATTTTGCGGGCGATATGTTTACAGGTTTTGATACTGACAGAACTATGCTTCGCCTTTCAGCTATGAATCTAATGCTTCATTCAATTACTAAGCCTCATATTGACTATGTTGACAGTGTTTCTAAACAAAACAGCGTTTCTTCTACTTATGATATAATCCTCGCCAATCCACCTTTTACAGGTACTGTTGATGCTGAGAGTATTAACGATAACTTAAAGGCAGTTTGTGATACCAAGAAGACAGAGCTTCTATTTGTGGCTCTATTTTTAAGGATGTTACGAAAAGGTGGCCGCTGTTCTTGTATTGTACCGGACGGTGTTTTGTTTGGTACAACTAAGGCACATAAAGCCCTTCGAAAAGAGCTAGTTGAAAATCATATGCTTCAAGCAGTTATTTCCATGCCCAGTGGTGTATTTAAACCATATGCTGGCGTCAGCACTGCCGTACTTGTGTTTACCAAAACAGGTGCGGGAGGTACTGATAAAGTATGGTTTTATGATATGAAAGCCGATGGTTTTTCCTTGGACGATAAGCGTACGGCTATTGAAGCTAATGATATTCCAGATATTATTGCCCGTTTTCATAATCTTGAGGGTGAAACTGATCGTAAGCCTACCGAACAGAGCTTTTTTGTTAATAAGTCTGCCATCGAAGAGAATGGGTACGATTTGTCCATAAATCGATATAAAGAGGTTGTTTATGAAAAGGTGGAGTATGATCCACCGCAAGTGATTATGGATCGACTCGATAAGCTGAACCTCGATATAGCTTCCAAGATGGAGGAGTTGAGGGGGCTTATTGGTGAGTAAGTGGGAAATGGTTAGGCTAGGAGATATTTGTTCACTAAAAAGCGGTAATTCATTAGCTGAGGAGATAGTTCTAAAAGACGGAGAAATCCCTTATATCAAGGTCTCGGATTTATCGATAGAAAATAATGAGACTCGAATCACACGTTCCACAAGATATGCATACCGAAAAGATGTAGGAAGACAACTTTTTCCCGTAGGTACAACAATATTCCCTAAAAGGGGTGGGGCCATTGCTACGAACAAAAAGCGACTTACCACTTGTGAAATTTGCGCTGACCTAAATATTATGGGAGTAATTCCTGGCTCGAAAATACTTCCTGAGTTTTTATACTTTTATTTTCAAGGTGTTGACTTAGGTATGCTCGGGAGTGGATCATCTGTTCCTCAAATAAACAATGGGGATATTGCTCCTTTACAAATTTCCCTCCCACCCCTCGAAACCCAAAAGCACATTGCAAAAACCTTAGACACCGCCGCAGAACTGCTTGCCAAGCGCAAACAGCAGATGGTAGAGATGGATAATCTTATTAAATCAGTGTTCTACGATATGTTTGGAGATCCTATAACTAACCCCCAAAAATGGAAATTAGTAAGGTTAGGTGATATAGGCGAACTTAATAGTGGGGGTACGCCTACAAGAACTAACCGGGAATATTTTTTAGGTGATATAGATTGGTACTCAGCAGGTGAATTAAATGAAAGGTATCTTAAAGGGTCAAAAGAAAAGCTGACAGAGGAAGCAATATCAAATAGTGCAGCAAAGGTTTTCAAAAAAGGAAGTATGCTTATAGGAATGTACGATACAGCTGCTTTTAAATTAGGAATCCTAACAGATAACTCATCATCTAATCAGGCTTGTGCTAATATTGATGTCAAAAAGAATATGGCTAATATTGAATGGTTATATGACTGCGCTCAGATAATGCGAGAATATTTTCTTAAAAACAGACGAGGAGTGCGTCAAAAGAATTTAAATTTAGGTATGATAAGAAGTTTTGAGATTCCTTTACCACCGCTTATACTACAGAACCAATTCGCTTCCATCGTCACTAAAATCGAAGAACAAAAAGCTCTCGTTAAAAAGACAATCGACGAAACCCAATACCTGTTTGACAGCTTGATGAGCAAGTATTTTGATTAAATACTGAGGTGATTTAATGTCTGCAAACTTTGATTTCCTAAAGGGACAAACTGAATATACACTATTTGCACCTGCTTGCATTGAAGCTGAGCGAGTGTTTACCACATCACCTGCAATGGCAGCAGTGGGAAGCCGTAAGGCTTTAGAACTTGCTGTGAAATGGGTCTATTCAGCCGATAACACTATCTTTATGCCTTATAAGGACAACTTGCAGGCATTGATTCATGAGCCGTCATTTGAATTTGCGGTGGATATTCAAACCTGGAGCAAGCTGCCTTATATTATTAAACTGGGTAACCTTGCTGTACATACTGAAAAAGCCATCAGCAGTAGTGATGCTATCCTGTCACTTTCTTCATTATTTGAATTCGTGCAGTGGATTGATTATTACTATGGTTCAAATTATCAAGAACGCCATTTCGATGAAAAAAGTATTCCTTCTGAAAAGGTCATAATTGATGAAGAGAAAATCAAGGAAAAAGAATCCGAAATCGAAGCTTTACGAGCTAAAATCGCCGCCATGAGTGAGCGGCTAACAGCTGAAAAGGAGCAACATAAAGAAGAACGTAAGTTTACTGCCCAGGATATTTCAGAATTTCTCACCCGTAAAAAATACATCGATGTAGATCTAAAACTTCTAGGTTGGGTATTCGGCGATGATGTACGTGAAGAAGTGGAGCTTTATGGTATGCCTAATCCTGAGGGAAAAGGCTATGCTGATTATGTACTTTATGGTAAAGACGGATTGCCTCTAGCCATTATTGAAGCCAAGCGTACTTCCAAAGATCCAAAGATTGGTACCCATCAGGCCAAGTTATATGCCGACTGTTTGAAAAAAATGACGGGTAGACGGCCCATGATGTTTACAACCAATGGCTTCGAAACCTATCTCTGGGATGATGTAACTTCACCGCAGCGCAAAGTGAGCGGTATATTCTCCAAAGCTGACCTCGAAAAGCTAATGAATCGTCGAAGTGAACGAAAAGCTTTAGATGAAATTGTCATTGACGATAAGATTACCGACCGGTATTACCAAAAAGAAGCGATTCGGGCAGTTTGTGAAAACATTACAACCGGCCATAGAAAAAACTTGCTTGTTATGGCGACAGGCACGGGTAAAACAAGAACCGCATCCAGCTTAACCGATGTTTTGTCCCGTGCTGGGTATGTAACCAATACATTATTCTTGGCAGACAGAACGGCCTTGGTAAAACAAGCCAAGGATGATTTTAAGAACTATTTGCCGGATATGTCTCTATGCAACCTTCTAAGAAATAAAGATGATAAAACCTCAAGAATTGTCTTTTCAACCTATCCAACGATACTTAATTCCATCGATTCTGCAAAGAGCGACGATGGCAAGCGTCTGTTTACGCCTGCCCATTTTGATTTGATAGTGATTGACGAAGCTCACAGAAGTATCTTTAAGAAGTACCGGGCTATCTTTGAGTATTTTGATGGACTATTAGTTGGTTTGACAGCGACCCCAAAGACTGAGGTTGATCGTAATACCTACGAATTTTTTGAGATGGAAAAAGGTGTCCCGACTTATGCCTATGATTACGAAACTGCAGTAGAAAAGGATCATGTTTTAGTACCTTACTATAATATTGAAGTTAAAACAAAGTTCTTGGAGAAGGGCATTGTCTACGATGAACTCTCTGATGAGGATAAGGCACGTTACGAGGAAGATTTCGCTGATGAAGATGGCGAGATGCCTGATTTTATTCCCTCACCAGCGGTTAATGAGTTCATCTTTAACCAAGCGACAGTTGATATGGTCCTGGAAGATTTAATGACAAAAGGTATAAAAGTTGCAGGCGGCGATAGGTTAGGGAAGACCATCATCTTTGCCCAAAACAAAAAACACGCTGAATACATCATCCAGCGTTTTGATAAACTTTATCCTCAGTATCACGGCAACCTTGCAAAGCGTGTTATATGCGATGATAGTTACGCCCAAAGCATTATTGACGATTTTAAAGTGGCTGAAAAAGATCCCCACATTGCCGTTTCGGTGGATATGATGGACACCGGCATTGATGTACCGGAGCTCGTCAATTTGGTATTCTTTAAGCGAATTCGCTCCAAAACAAAGTTCTGGCAAATGATAGGCCGTGGCACAAGGTTATGTAAAAGCCTGTTTGGAGACGGACAGGACAAGACTCACTTTGTTATTTTTGACTATCTCGGAAACTTTGAGTTTTTCCGGCAACATAAAGAAGGCTTACTGGGTAACGAAACTCAGAGCCTTTCTGAAGCTATTTTTGCAAAACGGGTACGCTTGATTCATCACCTGCAGCAATCTGCATTTATTGATGAGCCGTATCAGATAATGCGTTCAGGATTGATTGAAACGGTTTTGCAGCAAATAAATGCATTAAATACTGAACTTGTATCGGTGAAATTGCAGCTACAACATATAGAAAAATATAAACATGCGGATGCCTTTGTTAGTCTTTCGGATATCGACAAACACAACTTGATAGCTCAGCTGGCACCAATTGTTTATATGGATGACACGGACGAGTCCGCCAAACGATTTGACAATTTTATGTACGGAATAATGCTGACCCAAATTGAAGGGTTGCCCCAGTTCAAGAAAGGTAAAAAGCAACTTATTAATACAAGCTTTGCTCTTGCAAGCCGGGCTACCATTCCGCAAATTAAAGAGAAGCTGGAGCTTATTAATACCATAGGGACCGATGAGTTTTGGCAGAACCCGGACGTATTGACGTTTGAGAAGGTCCGACTGGAGCTGCGCGACTTGATCAAATTTATTATCGATGATGGCAAGAGAAGCCCAATTTATACAAACCTTGCTGATGAAATACTTATGGTTAAAGAAGGGGAAGGTATAGATCCAGCCTATGACTTTGAGGACTATAAACTAAAGGTCAACCGTTACATTGAAAATAACCGTGACCAGATTGCTATATATAAACTGCGTAATAACATTCCTCTTACAGCTCTAGACTATCAGAGTTTGGAGCGTATTTTCACCGGAGAACTTGGGACAGCAGAGGATTATAAGAGAGAATTCAAAGATACGCCGTTTGGATTACTTGTGCGTAAAATCGCTAAAATGGATTATGAGGCTGCGCATAAAGCATTTTCCGAATTCATCAATGACCAGTCCCTTAGTCAAGCTCAAATTGTTTTTGTGAAGAAAGTCATCGATTACATTGTGCAAAATGGGTATATTGAAAATCCATTAGAGCTAATGAAGCCGCCATTTGATAAACCGCAAAGCTTGATGAAACTGTTTGATAGTACTAAGCAAAAACTGATTGTTGAAGTTGTTAAGCAGATTAGGGAGAATGCGGTTAAGGTTGTAGGTTAAGGGAACGGAATGAAGGATGATTAGAATGAACAGAAGATTACTAATATTAGAATCTAATTGGGCAGAAGATGACGATAGTTATATAAAAGACTCTCGGTCAACAACTAAAATATATACTTCGATTGAAACTCTGTTGTCTGTAAATGATAGTCCGGTTCAAATTATTCAGAGACCATTATTGCGATCTCGCTTTGTTAAAGATATCGAACAATTTATTGATCTTGATTCAAATAAAACAATAGGCATAAATATTGTAATTCTGAGTGCTCATGGTCGTATCAAAAAAGTTAAACTTAAAGAGCATAATGTACATTATAGAAAATTGTCTGCTATTGATGGCGAAATCAACTTAAATATAGAAAATAATAAAATTAAAGAATTATTACATAGGACTATTATAATTTTAGATTCGTGCTCAGTAGGATCAAATTTGCAAGACTTCTTAGAAACTTCTGGAGCGTTAGGAGTAATTGGCTTTTCAGAAGATGTTGATTGGATAGATTCAGCCGTCTTTATTTTAGCCCTGTTGTGCAAATTTCAAAACGAAGATGTATTCTTAATGAAGAGGAAATCATATGTCAGGCCAAAAAAGATAATTGAACAAATGAAAAAAAGTCACTATGAACCATTTTTTGAGAAACTGGGAATAGAATATTGTTTTAACGAATAATATCCGCGAATGGTCGCCGGATCACACTAAGATGGGCAAGGGAATAACGATTACTAGAGCGGAGCTTGGGAAGCTTAGAGATATTCAGGGTGAAAAGAAACATAAAATTGGGTCTTGTAAATAGTTAAAATGAGAACCCTAAAATAAATTAACAAAGGGGAATTAACATGTTTATCTTTGAGGTATGGGATGATTCGAATGAGGGTAAGGAAGATTTAATTGCTACATGCACCTTTAACGATTTAGAAAAGGCTAAGGAATATGCAAGAAAAATAATCACACAAGATGAGGAAGCCGGAAAAAACTATGCTTACTTTATAACCGATGAGGACGAAGAGGTATATGATATTTGGGAGTAATTCGAATGGTTTTGATCTGCGATGCGTTAACCTTTGAAATACTCCAAAAGGCCGTCACATCGAAGGTAACTCCGCTGCTCACCAGAAAGCCAGCACTGTTGGACCATCCCAAACCGTGATTATTCATAACGGTAAATTACTCCTAGGCCGTTGGCAGGGGATTTATTTTTGTGAATTCGATGGGCCGAGGGAGCGGAGTTGTTGTGTGAAGATTCTAGACTAAGACTAATACTGGAGGAACATCATGGTAATTAGCGAAAGCTTCAAAGAATATGTAGTAGACCAACTTGGAAAGTTGGGTTATGTTACGGTCAAAAAGATGTTTGGTGGGGCTGGTATTTACTATGACGGTTTGATTTTCGGTTTACTTGCCGATGACACCCTTTATTTTAAGGTGGATGACTCTAATAAGTCAGATTATATAATGGCAGGAATGAAACCATTCAAACCATTTGATGATAAGTCCATGGTAATGCCATATTATGAGGTTCCTGTTGATATTTTGGAAAACAGAGAACAGTTAGCGGAATGGGCGCTGAAATCTTTATTGGCATCTAGAAATAATCCCGCAAAGCCTAAAAAGCGGAAACCTGCAAAAGGTGACAAATTGCTTAGGTGAATTATGGCTGCCTAGATCACGCTAAGATGAGAAGGTGTGTAAAGCTAACTTGGTTTTAAAATATTATTTTTTGGATTATTACTCCCTTGGTAATAATCCTTCTGTTTCCCAAAAAGGAATAATATTGACTTGTTGTTTTGCTATTTGATATTTACCTAAGCTTGCAAAAAAATAAAAAGAAGCCTTTTTTAAAAGCTCCTTTTAGGAAATATATTATTTATACTTTTAGTGTTCCTTGGGAGATAATGCTTCTTCAGCATTACCCCATATTTGCCTCATCTATGAAGTAGCAATATTACTACTACAAGTGTTAGACAAAATCCCAGGAACACGTTTTCGTTCATAATCTGTTAGCCTCCCCGTTTAGAATGTTATTATTTTAACATAAAAGTTATAGTTTATCCAGAGGATATTATATTTTAAGTTATATATTTTCGGTTTAATTGTACTTATAACTTACAAATCTTGAATATATTATATTTTTGTTTATAAGTTTGGTTAATATTTTATATATGTTGTTAACTTGAGAGAACAAGTTACTATCAACCGTTTATAATGGACAAACTCCCTCAACAACCCCCACTACATATAGTCATGCATTGAGAGGGGGTAAGAGCATTGCAGCGCTGATAGAGGGATAAAAATATGTCTTTCTAATCAAGCGGGCAAACTCTGTGATGCCTTGCTGAAGGCAATTATATAATAAGCGGAGCACGTTTAGGACGAGTGTTTTCCAAAAGTCCATTATAAAAGCCGCCCCACAGCAAGGGCGGCATAATAGTTATACATTGAAAAAAGGTTCCGATTTATTTAGTTAAAATACTAACGGCACTCGTCTTATTCAATAGGCCATCAACAACATCACTTAAATGTTCCAAATCAAACGGTTTATTCAACATGTAATCAATTTCGTAATGACGGGCTAATTCATCCATTTCTTGCTTGTCTGCGTAAGCAGACATCAAGATAACCTTCATATTTGGATTAAAACTAAATAATCTCTCCCGAAGCTCGATGCCGCTAATCCCCGGCATTCTGAGGTCCGATATTATTAGATCTGGAAACTGTTTTTTTGCCAATTCTAAGGCTTCAAGTCCTGAAGCAGCTGTGCCTACTTTGTAACCTTTAGAGGAAAAGAGGTCTTCTAAAAGTATTCGAATTCCCGGATTGTCATCAACCACTAGTAAAGAACACTGTTTCAACAGGCATCCATCTCTCTTTCAAAAGATTTCTTAGATAGTCCTTATTGGGTGAGCTGTTTCTTTTCTAATCGGTACTATGATTTAGGGAATTAGTGGGTATTAACATAATATTTAAAATATTCAACATAAACCTTCGAAATCCTTTTACTCATAACGATGAGAGTGGAAAAGTTTGGTTTCTGTCCTCGCAATCAAAGGAATCGCAGAATGTCCAATAACATAAGAACCATGAATTTTTTCTATTGGTTTATGAATTTTATTAAGATGACAAATATTGTCGGATTCATTGATTCTAGTCAACACTTGGAATATAATAGCAATCGTGCTGAGATATTGTCCAAAAATTACCATTAGGAGTGAGACGATGAATGAGTGCCATCGAAATACTGAATTCTATTGAGATTTTACGAGGAAAATTAAATACTTTGGGGTCAAATAAACCACTTGTCGACCCTGAAGTTATTCAACTTAGCCAGAGGCTCGATTTATTATTGAATGCATATTATAGCATGTGAGATGTTGCTCATGCTGAGAATAGTTTTATAAAAGCATGCCCTCACTTCGGTGAGGTTTTTTTTCTGTCCTTTGAATAATTATGTAAACTTTCTCATCGTATAAATTAATGAGACCCCTTTAATCTTTGCAAAACGTAATTTTAATTACAAAGAAGGAATATTTTTATTTACGAAGAATACTCCCATAATTACAAAGGTATGAATTTTGGGGGTGAAGTGAATGAGTTTAGATGAACTATTATATTTGATTGAGGAGATGCGAGAAAAATTAAACAGAATAGCGGTCCAAAGATCTCTTATTGATCCGGAGGTAATAAAACTTAGTCAAATTATTGATTCTTTACTTAACTTGTATCACAATACCCTGTCGCAGCCCGTTTAGTCAACTACACTTTATAGTGCAAGAGCCGACTTAGAATATTAAAGGAGTGAATCTTTATGGATGCACCAATAAGGATTATCCTTCTTCGTGACGGAGACAAATGTAGCATTAATGAGCAGCTTTGGGATGCAAGAAATAAGTTTACCGTAATACAGTTAGAAAATGAGTATTATCAGTGGTTAGATCATTTGGAATAAATATGCGAAAGCGACCTTCAGCTTATATATTGCTGAGGCCGCTTTTTTGATGTAGTCACTATATAACAAAAGTTCTCACCATTGTGATGGAAGTAAAAAGAAGGTTGATGGG
>NZ_NAHZ01000003.1:0-5175 GCF_002196785.1 Desulfosporosinus sp. FKA
CAGGATATCTACTTCTATGCTACAGATTCTTATGGCAGCAAAGGTTTGAACTTAGCACAGATCTATGTAGTAGACAGCGGCACCTCAACCGGATCATCTGCAACTCCATTGTTCACCGTTACAAATGGCAAAGTTGCAACCAACAACTTGACAAACAAAGGTGACTATGTTGTTCTGTCCGGTGTAACTAACAACGGTTTAGTTGCTACTGTTAAGATTGTTAAAAACTACTAAGATTCACGTCCCTATCCAGAAATACAAATCTTGCGTGTTAACAATAGTTGACCTGTAAACTAAAGAGTCTTTCACCTTCAGGTGAGAGGCTCTTTTTTTCTTGAAACTGTCCAGATTAAGTCAGAACGATATTAATAACACTCACATTCAAAACTAGGTCAGATAAAGAATCTTCCCGCCCACCTTTGCAGGGGGTTGTCACCCATACTCTGCTTGATAACTCTGATCTCCGTTAGTCTCGGTAATAACACATATAATTGCTATCACATAATTTTGGAATAGAACGCATCATCCGAAAACATAACTTGAGAATCTCGGGATTTTCCTCCCCTTCTAGACTTGCAAGAGATTTTCTCAACAGCCTTACGCTCGCCGCTTTTTTTTCAAGAGACGATTCTCTCCCAACGATTTTAAGAGAACATACACCCATTGCTTTTAGTTCCGGTAATGCACAAAGTCCACACATGCCCATAGGGTCTCCTTTGGGACTGATACTTTCGCCCATATTTTTGATTCCTATATAAATAAATTCGCGATAATCCATGAGATGCTGAGAAAAAGAACAGTTATCTGCTTTTCTTGATTGTCCATTCTTATCATAAAGTTTATAAATCCAATGGGGGTTATGACAAATCGCACCACTAAAAGCATGATTTGCAAAGCAATACGCTTCTTCAAAAATACACCCGTCATTGAGTACAAAGGCTTCATACTCCATGTCTGAACCGATCTTTTGAATGATATTAGCCATATCTTCTAAATCCAAATATCTTGGAAAAATCAGTCTCTTCGCACCTAAATCCCGAAAAAACTTGGCAGTCTCTGTGTTAAGAATTCCTCCTAAACTGCTTGCATGAAGCGTTACGTCCGGCATTTTCTCCTTCATCATTTTCATCAGGCCAGGATCTCCAATGATCAGAGCATCTGGGCTGCAAATCGCATAAACTTCTCTAACGAACTTTAAGATTTCTTGGTACAAGGCATTTGAATAGATGGATTGATTCAATGTTAGGAAAACTTTCACATCATGAAAATGAGCCAAGCCAACGACTTTAGACAATTCTTCAAGACTTGGCAAATTACCTTGACCAGGACCTCGGCGGTTCAGCCAAAACCTATCTCCGGAAACTGAATCCCAATACTCAGGCTGCAAGCCGCAATACAATTCTTTTGCTCCTTCTGAAATAAGAGTTCTCCCCTCTTCAAGCGAAGTTAAAGGGGCTAGAATTTTCAATGTATAGCCCTCCTGTCGTCAAATGGGTTCGGGTTGAAAAATTAAGCGGTCAATCCCTATTCGCGATATAATATTAAGCGTATCCTTAAGGAAACCTTCCTTAAATACACAAAAAATTGCATTACCTTTTTGAACAATATGCCAATTTGGAGACACAGGAACTTGACCTGATTTATCTGAAAGTTCTATCCAGAATTGTCTGCAAGTGTGTCCACAGGTTTTGTCTGTTGTTTTAAACTTATCGCCTTTTTGGTATCCCCATGACCGTAAAAGACACATTCTGCCACTTGATATTGCAGTATATGGAAAGTATAAAGAAACTTTATTATTCCATCGTTCAAAATCATTTAATCCGCTTGGCGGAATATCTAATTCAACATGGCTTACCCCAAAGTCCGTAAAAACCTTTTGTATAATATCGCTTTCAAAGCTCGTCATAGGTAAAGAACTAGATTTTTGACCATGGCTTTTTTTCTTGTTTTCGGTTAGAGTTCCGATTCGCGGATCACGCCAAGCCTTATTTAACTGTCGCCCTATTATAGGTTTAAAACCAGGATATTCTTGATTGAGTAAATATAATATTCCCCAATCATTAACTACAACTTCTAATGCTAAACCTTCCTTTGACAAACCTTGCAATAACTGCCGCAGCTTTGTGAGACCATTTTCTGTCACATAAGGCGTAACTAAAGTTAATTCTTGACCGTATTCTCTCGCTCGAGAATAAACATCTAGAACTTCACGTAAAGAAGGTATTGACCTTTCACAAAATTCTTGTCCAAAATATATTCTTGTAAATAAAATTTCCCCCAAGACGTTCTCACTAATTTCTTTTATCATGCCGGATCGAAATACATTATTTTCACACCAAGGATCGTCCATAAAATATACTTTTTCAATGTTGGGAATACCTAAAGCCCATTCCATACAACGATACACCTCATTGATTCACATACTAAATTACTTCTTATTAAATAGTATGATATTTTGAGGTTAACCGTTAACAAAGGGTTTTTAAAAGAACATTTGCTCCAGTGCTATTGCAACTTCTGCTATCACAATTTCGCTTAAGCAACTTAATTTAACCACGAGCAAAAAGGTAGTCGGAACCGTCATAAAGCGCGGCTGAGAGTGGCTCGTCTCCATGAAAAGATTGCCAAAACTATCTCCGAAGCGTCCTGGAGTGAATCTCGCACCATGATAGAGTACAAAGCTCATTGGTACGGACGCGAGGTGGTTATTGCTCACGCGAACTACGCCAGTAGTCAACTCTGCTCAGTTTGTGGTTACAGAAACGTAGCCAAAAGCCCACGGTTTCAATCGTGGGATGAAGGCGGCTCCCGTTTCGTTTCTAAATAAATCCGTTGTAGTATCATTGAACAACGGATACAATAATGATATGGGACAAGAATATCGACGAACAACCACCACTGTTTCTTTGATCAACTATCATTTTGTTTTTTGCCCACGCTACAGACGCAAGATATTAGTAAATGACGTAGATAGAAGGTTTAGGGAGATTCTGCAAGAACTATGTGATGAACATTCTTTAATGATTGTGGCATTAGAAATAATGCCAGACCATGTTCATTTTTTCGTGAACGCTCTACCTTCTATTAGTCCATCAGACATTATGGCAAAAGTGAAAGGAGTGACATCAAGAAAACTGCGGCAGGAATTCCAACACCTGCAGCACTTGCCAAGTCTGGCGGCAGGAATTCCAACACCTGCAGCACTTGCCAAGTCTGTGGACTCGTTCTTTCTTTTGCTCTACGGCTGGCAATGTATCTAGTGAAACGATTCAGCGATACATTGCTGAACAAAAAACAAGGGGGTAAGCATTTGCAAATCACAGCGTCTTGAGATTGAAGCTATCCTAACGAATTATCAGCAAGAACGACTGATCGGTAAATTGGGCAGCCTTAGAATAACGCAAAAGTCAGGTAACTATATGGCTCAAATCGCTGTCGAAGCTACTAAACAACTCAATATAGCCGATAAGGTTATGGGTGTTGATTTAGGGCTTAAAGTTCCTGCTGTGACTACAACTGAATCTGGCAAAACCAAATTCTTCGGTAATGGCAGACAAAATAAGTTTATCAAACGTAAACATCGGTCAGTTCGTAGAAAACTCAGCAAACTGAAGAAACTCAAAGCTATACGAAAACGCCATGATAAAGAACAACGTTGGATGAACGTACAAAGCCTTTCTGGAAGGTATTCGAGTTGAATACGTCAATCCTAAATACACTAGCCAAACATGCCCGTCTTGTGGTAAACGTAACCATGCTAAAGACAGAAAGTATCAATGTGAATGTGGATTTAAGGCTCATCGAGATCGAGTTGAGGCGATTAATATAATCTCTGCAACTGTGGTAGTTGGTAACAGGCTATCAGCCTAGAGTACCATTGTGTACTGCTCTAGGACGGGCTAATGGCATAGCCCTGAACAGCCGTGGGAGTGTCAATAAACTCAAGAGGTGTTATGAATGAAACGTAAAATTATTACCATAAATCAGGAACTTTGCAACGGATGCAAGCTCTGTGTTAATGCTTGTCATGAAGGAGCATTGCAATTAGTTAACGGTAAAGCCACGCTTATTTCTGAAACCTATTGCGATGGCCTCGGCGACTGCCTGCCTGAATGCCCCACCGGAGCTATTACTCTTGAAGAGCGAGAAACCGTCGAATATGATGAGGAAGCTGTTAAAATACACTTAAATAGCAATCCGAAAGAAACGGAAAGCTCTTTATCCTCTATTTCTCTAAGCACCCAGGGCAAACCCTCACCAAGAGCAGTTCAATCGTCTAAGGTTGTATCTCCAGAAAACTCACAATCTCAGCTCGCCCAATGGCCATGTCAGTTAAAATTAGTATCAATCGATGCACCCTACTTTGATAACGCCGACATATTACTTGCTGCCGATTGTACCGCCTTCGCATATCCAAATATTCACCAGCAATTCATGCTCGGAAAAGTCACTCTAATTGCTTGTCCTAAACTAGATAACATCGACTACTCAGAAAAATTGAGCGAAATTATGAAACGTCATTCTATTTCCAGCATTACCATTTTAAAAATGGAAGTCCCCTGTTGCGGAGGACTTGTAAATGCTGCAAATAAAGCCTTAGCTAATAGCAATAAAACAATTCCCTATACTGTCGCGACGATATCAACAAATGGTATTATTTTATAAGTTTAAATTTCCCCTTAACGTAAATTCCTGCAGTGTGGGACCCAATTTTTTAGCTTCTTTCATGAAACACAAACAGACTGCCAATTTGGCAGTCTATCGCTTGTTCACCTGGCGATGACCTACTTTCCCAGGAGCCTGCGCCCCAAGTATTATCGGCCCTGGAACGAAAGGCGGATGAGCCTTTCGCCACACTGCGTCCCCATACGCATACTCCTGCAGTGTGGATCCTTAACTTCCGTGTTCGTGTATTCGAAAAGCACGAAAGCCTCCGGTGGAGGGTTTCGCCGAGCCACCAACCCCAGAGATTCACTTCGTGGCGAAGTACGAGCTTTTCGCCACGCTGCATCCCGTAACGCCTTCTCCTGCAGTGTGGGACCCAACATCTTTCATTTCTTTCATGAACCACAAACAGACTGCCATTATGGCAGTCTGTTGCTTGTTTTACCTGGCGATGACCTACTTTCCCAGGGGCCTGCGCCCCAAGTATTATTGGCCCTGGAGGTCTTAACT
>NZ_NAHZ01000030.1:0-262793 GCF_002196785.1 Desulfosporosinus sp. FKA
ACAGGCACGGGTATGATGTGGCATCATCCTCGGGTCTTGTTGGCATGGAGTTACAGGGGGCGATGGCCATATTCAGCGTAAATCTAAAAAGGATATTAAAACTAATGGAATAAAAAAAGACTACACACAGTTCAAAGGGTTAGGTAGAGACGGTCTTCATTCGTATATAGAATGAAGACCGTCTCTATTATTTGATCGACTTAACTACCAGGAAGAAAAAACATAAGTTTTTCAGTGGCCTCCTTGTAAGTGGGAGTTGTTCTCATACCTTGTTTTAATGTCAGACAAAAAGAATTTTTAAGAAGTATTATTTCGGCAATAGACATTAGACATCATGCAAGATATAATGATATTACACAACCTAAAAGAGAGAGGTGTTCAAAATGAATAGTGATGCAGTAACAAAGACTGTGCCTCATCGTGCCTTGTTTCATGCCCTAGGTTTAACCAATGAGGAAATGGAAAGGCCGTTAATTGGTATTGTCAGTTCGAAGAATGATATCGTTCCGGGGCATATGAATCTGGACAAGATTGTAGATGCGGTCAAGCTGGGTGTCGCTATGGCCGGAGGTACTCCTCTTGTTTTCCCGGCAATTGCTGTCTGCGACGGGCTCGCCATGGGACACCAAGGAATGAAGTATTCCCTCGTGACTCGAGAATTAATCGCTGATTCTACGGAAGCGATGACCCTGGCTCATGCTTTTGATGCCTTGGTTATGGTTCCAAACTGTGATAAGAATGTTCCCGGATTGTTAATGGCTGCAGCGCGGCTGAATATACCAACCATCTTTGTCAGCGGCGGGCCAATGCTGGCAGGAATTGTTGATGGGCAGAAAACAAGTTTTTCCAGTGTTTCGGAAGCCGTCAGTGAATTTCAAGCTGGGAAAATTTCCAAGGAAAAATTACTGGAATATGAAAATAAAGCTTGTCCGACTTGTGGTTCCTGTTCTGGCATGTATACCGCTAACAGCATGAACTGTTTAACAGAAGTATTAGGGATGGGACTTCGAGGCAATGGGACGATCCCGGCGGTTTATTCTGAGAGGATTCAGCTTGCTAAATATGCCGGGATGCAGATTATGGAGCTCCTAAAAAAGAATATTCGGCCGAGAGACATTATGACCGAAGATGCTTTTAGAAACGCCTTGACTCTTGATATGGCTCTGGGCTGCAGTACGAATAGTATGCTGCATCTTCCGGCCATTGCTCATGAATGTGACATTAAATTAAACGTAGATATCGCTAATGAAATTAGTGATCGAACTCCGAATCTCTGCCATCTTGCACCTGCCGGTCATACCTACATTGAAGAACTTCATGAGGCAGGCGGTATTTATGCGGTAATGAATGAAGTTAACAAACTCGGTTTGCTCAAAACAGATTTGATCACCTGTACTGGCAAGACTGTTGGCGAGAATATTGATGGCTGCATTAACAAGAATACAGAGGTCATTAGGCCTGCTGAAAATCCCTATAGCAAAACGGGAGGGATTGCTGTCTTAAAAGGTAATCTGGCTCCGGATTCTTGTGTTGTCAAACGTTCCGCAGTGGCTCCTGATATGTTGAAACATGAAGGGCCGGCTAAAGTCTTTGATTGCGAAGAGGACGCAATGCTCGCCATTACAACGGGTAAGATTGTTGCCGGTGATGTGGTTGTCATTCGTTACGAAGGACCGAAGGGCGGTCCGGGAATGCGGGAAATGTTAAATCCCACCTCTGCTATTATGGGAAGCGGACTCGGCGAAAGTGTTGCTCTGATTACTGATGGACGTTTCAGTGGTGCAACGCGAGGGGCAGCCATCGGTCACGTTTCTCCTGAAGCAGCAGTTGGAGGGAATATCGCTTTAATCGAGGACGGAGACATTATCCAAATTGACATTATGGCCAATAAAATCAACGTTAACCTCAGCGAGGATGAACTGGCAAAGCGCAGAGCTAAATGGGTGCCGAGACAGCCAAAAATTACGACTGGATTCCTGGCCCGCTATGCCGGAATGGTTACGTCCGGCAACAGAGGTGCAGTTTTAGAACTTCCTAAGCAATAAGCACAAGTGAACTCGTTCAGCAAAAGCTGAAGATCGGATTGGCGGTGAAGGAGGACTATTCCTCACCTGAAGTTAACGAAGAACCCCCCTCCCTAAGAAGTGGAGGTCTTAAAAACTAGATAAAAAGCAACCAACAAATCGCTTTAAGCGACTTGTTGGTTGCTTTTTAATATCCTTTTACCGAGTTGATCAGAAAACTTTTTTGTTAATCAGTAAAATCAGCAAAAAACTGGGATAATACGCGTTCTTTTATGGCTCTGAGTTCCGGGTTTTCCAGAGAGCGGGGATATGGAAAAGGCAAAGAAATGACGTCTCCGATTCTGCCTGGATTTGAAGGCAGAATAATGATTTTCTGGCCGAGAGTTAACGCCTCATCGACATCATGGGTAACATGGATACAGGTCTTATGGGTCCTTTGCCACAAGTGAAGGAAGTCTGTCTGTAGTTTAGTACGGGTCAGGGCATCAAGGGCTGAGAAGGGTTCATCTAAGAGCAAGATGGCGGGATCTACAGCCAGGGCGCGGGCAATAGCGGCTCTTTGAGCCATGCCGCCTGATAATTGGCTGGGCCAAGCCCTGGCAAAACCTGTAAGACCAACCATTTCCATGAGGTCTGCAACGGTTTTATAGTTTAATTCTCTAGACATACGCCCTTTTATGCCGAAGGCAATATTCTCCTCTAAGGTCAGCCATGGAAATAGGCGGGGTTCTTGGAACACCATTCCTCGTTCTCTTCCTGTATCCTTAAGAGCCTGGCCATTAAGAATGATCTCTCCTGAAGTTTGTTTTTCCAGTCCGGCAATAATTCTGAGAAGGGTTGTTTTTCCACAGCCGCTTTTGCCAATAATGCAAATCAATTCACCGGAGGCTACTTCAAAGCTAAGGTCCCTTAAGGCCCAGATCTGCTTGGAACCTATTGTATAATTCTTGCTGATTTCTTTGAGTTCTAAAAAAGCTGCCATTTAGGTACCTCGAGTCTCTCTTGTGTATCCCGCCAGGGTAAGAGCGTTTTTTCCAGCCGTAGAAATAGAAAATCCAAAAATAAGCCGGTGAGTCCAATCATCAAGACTCCCGCAAGCATTAGATCGGGTTGAGCTAATTCTCGTCCTTCCTGAATGAGGTAACCAATTCCCTTGGAGGCTCCAAGAAGTTCAGCAGCAACGAGTGAACGCCAACAAAAGCTCAGCCCAAGTCTCATTCCTACAAAGACAGAAGGAGCTGCAGAGGGAAGATAGACTCTGACAATAATTTGCCAGGGTGAGAGACCGAAGGTTGAAGCTACTTCTTTCAGCTTCGAGTCTGTGTTGGATATACCGTGCATAGTGTTCAGAAATATGGGGAAAAAACCAGAATAGGTGATAATGGAGATTTTAGATGTTTCATCAATTCCCAGCCAAAGAATGAACATGGGTATCCAGGCGATAGCTGGAATCTGCTGCAAGAAGTTTAAGAAGGGAGATAAGTAATCTTGGGCTCTAGGTACCAGACCTAACAAGAAGCCTAAGGGAAGGGCAAGACAAAACGCCAGACCAAAACCGCAGCCAACGCGGTAGAGGCTAGCGCTTAAATGTTTTAACAAAGTCCCATGATGGGCAAGGGCAAAAAGCTGGTCTATAATTCCCGAAGGAGGGGGAAGAAGGTAATTATTGAGCCAGCCCATCTGACTGAATAATTGCCAAACAAGAACAAGGGCAAAGGGGAGCAGTAAAGCCATCATTGTTTTTTTTAAGACGTTAGTCATAGCAAATCGGTCTCCTCTGGATGAAGGAATGAAGATTCATTACTTGGCAGGCAGGAAGTTTGGATCTACTAAATCGTTGACAAGTTTATTGAGATCAACATTCGGCTGAAGCATACCCTGGCTTTGCAAAAACGTTGCGGATTTTAACAAGTCACCTTTTACCTGATCAAGACTCATAGAAAAGGAAAATTCGGGGTATAGAGCCTTAACAGCAGGAAGGGGCATTTTATTTTCGCTGGCGGTAAGAGTTAAGGCCTCGTTAAGATGGGATTGGGTCCAATTAAGCGAGGATTGATGGACGGCTAAATAGCGTTTAACGATGTCTGGATAGGCTGCTGCAAAATCACTGCGTACGGCAATAACGGATAAGCCGGGGATTAGTCCTTCAGCAGATATTAATTTCTTTGCCTTGCCGGCGGCAACAGCCTTGGAGAGCAGGGGTTCCGGAAGTATGGTGGCATCGACCTGTCCTGAGGCTAAGGCAGCGGCTCCCGCAGTGGAATCCATGTCGACGATTTCCAAATCTTGAGCTGTTAAATTTGCCTGTGCTAGGGCTCTAATTAACATCTCATGCAGCATGGTGCCTTTTTGCAGTGCAATTTTTTTCCCTTTGAGGTCTTGAATGGTTTTAATGTTTTCCTGAGGATTGACGACAAGACTAATTCCTTTGGGAAAGCGGGAATAGGCAGAAATTATTTTAAGGTCATTCCCGTGAGCTTTTGCTAAAATTACTGAGACATAGTTAAGGCTATTGGCAAAATCAAGAGACTTGGAGGCCAGGGCTTCGAGTTGATTGCTCGGGTCTGAAAGATCATGCCACTGAAACTTAATGCCGTCTTTAGAAAACTCTTGTTCAAAAAGCTGTTTATTTTTGGCGACAATAGATGGAACATTAATAGGCCGACTGACATAAGAGGCATTGATTACTTGGGGCTTTTTCGCGGGGGTATTGCTTGTCGTTTGTTTCACAGCAGAACAGCCGCTGAGAATTGTTGTGCTTACAAGAAAGAGAAAGCTTAAGAGAATTATAACTATAGATTTAGACCGAACCGTGGTAATCACCATCCTGACTTCGTTTGTTTTTGTGTCTTGTTCTTAAAGGCACTAATTCAATAATAGCATTTATTCGTCGATAATCCAGATAAAATTTGGATAAACATCTATATTTAGGGGTATTTTACTCTTACCGTCCATGGCTTCAGAGACACTTTGCCAAGGGTTATGTGTAATGACATGGCTAGCGGTTCGCATCGGGGATGTGGTTTGACTTTTGAAACTTTGAGATTGACAAAACCAAAACTTATGATATTATAAAAAATAAGTGAGTAATCACTCATTTGAATATACGAAACAATATATAAGAAACGAGTGTAACTTTTAAATTTAACTAACTTTTGATTTTAATAGAAGGAGTAAGCAGCGGATATGAGCAAAAATCAAAGAGTTCGAACTAAAAAAACTGTAGAAGAAAGGCGACAAGATATTTTAGAAGCGGCTCTTAAAGTGTTTTCGGAAAATGGTTATAAAGGGGCTACCACTGCCGAAATTGCCCGTCAAGCAGGGGTAGCTGAAGGAACTATCTTTCGGCATTTTGCCACGAAGAAGGAATTGCTGACGGCGGTTTTAGAACCAAAAATTGTTGAAGGTTTAATCGTTTTAGACCAAGAGAAACGGGAGAGCAGTCCGGAAGAATTTTTTCGCTGCTTTCTTAAGAATCGCTTGGAGCTGATGCAAGAAAATGCCGGGCTGTTTCGCTTGATGTTTGCCGAGGCCCAGTACCATTCTGAAGTTCGAGAAGCACTGTTTCATGGGATTTTGGGTCCGGGGATAGGTCGAATTAAGCCCTGGTTTGACAAAGGAATTGCTCAAGGGGTGTTTAAGCCCCTGCCCCTTATACCTACGATGCGAAGTTTTATGGGGATGGCTATGTTTTATGGGCTCTTTGGTTTTTTGTTTCCTAATCTATCTCCTGAAAAAACTATTGAGGAGGCAGCCGACAATATTGCAGAGCTTTTTCTGCATGGGTTAGTGCGATCAGACAGCTAATCGTTTATCCAAGCGTAAGACATCCACTTCTACAAGTGGCGAAGCCCCGATGTTCAGCTTTAGCTGAACGAGTTCACTAAACGTTTTAGGAAGAGAAGAGTTAACTAGAGTCAGGAGGAGAAGCTATGAAGAAAAAGTTGCTGGCTGTCATCGTTGGCTTAGGCGTAATAGCCGTTTCAATCTGGGGGAGTTCCTATTTTAATCATCCTCAGGAACAAAATACTTTTTCAGGAACGATTGAAGGGACGGAAATTCCGGTTCAGCCGGAGCTGGGAGGCAAGATTGTTGAGCTGAAGGTACAAGAAGGGCAAATGGTTAAAAAGGGAGATGTCATTGCCAAGCTTGATGACAGTCAGGCTAAGATTTCCTTGGAGACCGCTAAGAGTCAACAAACTCAGGCTCAGGCGAAACTCAATGACCTGCTGGGAGGGACCAGGGCAGAAGAACTGCGCCGATTGGAATCTGTACTGGCACAAGCCAAGGATAATGCTGCGGCTTTGGCTCCGAGTCTTCAATTGGAAGAAAATAACCTGGCGAATGATCAAAAACTTTATCAAAACGGGGCTATAAGCAAACAGGACCTGGATACTCAACAAAACAAACACGATACTATCAAGGCTCAGTATGAAGCTGCCCAAGCCAATGTAAATGCAGCTCAAGCAAGCCTGGATCAAGCTCAGGCTGGGTATACTCAGCCGACCATTCAGGCTCAAAAAGCGGCTGTAGATATGGCAGCCCAATCCGTTGCAGCGGCGGAATTGAATCTCAGCAAATTTATGATTACGAGCCCGATCGACGGGCAGGTGCTCTATAAACAGGTTGAGCTTGGGCAAGTGGTCAATGCAGGCTCGACGTTAATTACCATACTCGATCCAAATGACCTGTGGATTAAAATCTATGTTCCTGAAGCAAAACTTAACAAGGTAAAAGTAGGAAGCGCAGCTAGTATTTCAGTGGATTCCTACCCTAATAAAACCTTCAAAGGACAGATTCAATATATCAGTACCCAGGCTGAGTTTACGCCCAAAGATGTTCAGACTAAGGAAGAACGGACGACAACGGTCTATGCAGTCAAAATCAGCATCACCCAAGGTCAAGACCAGCTAAAAGCAGGTATGCCTGCTGATGTGACCCTGGATTAGAGGAGTGAGAGATAATGAGTCTGGCAATAGATTGCCAAGGTTTAATTAAACGATTTGGCACGTATACGGCTGTTCAGGATGTCACGTTTCAAATTCCTCAAGGAGCCATCATGGGTTTCGTGGGGCCTAATGGGGCGGGTAAGACGACCACGATCCGCATGTTGTGCGGAGTTCTGGTGCCTTCCGACGGGAAGGCTACGGTCTTGGGTTTTGATGTCAAGAGCCAGCCTGAGGATATTAAGCAGCGCATCGGCTATATGTCCCAGAAATTTAGTCTCTACGATGATTTAACCGTTGCTGAAAATCTTTCTTTTTATGCCGGAGTGTACAATTTGCGGGGAAAAGAGGCCGCTGCTCAGAAAGATCGGGTTATCGAACGAATTGGTCTGGGTGAACGAACTTCTCAGTTAGTTTCCTCTCTCTCCGGCGGCTGGAAGCAGCGGGTAGCTTTGGCCTGCGCGTTGCTGCATAGTCCCCAATTATTAGTTTTGGATGAGCCGACCGCCGGTGTAGATCCTGTTTCACGTCGAATTTTTTGGGATATTATCCATCAGCTGGCCAAAGAAGGCATGACAATTTTAGTCAGCACCCATTATATGGATGAAGCGGCTTCCTGTGATTATTTGGGCTTTGTATTTTATGGACGATTAATTGCCTTTGGCACACCTGAGGAGATGAAACAACGAGAAGGAAAAGAGACCTTGGATGACCTCTTTATCTATTATGTTGAACGTGAGGCTTCGGAGGATCCCCGTAATACAAAGGCTGGAAGTGGAGGGGCAGGCTGATGCTGCGATTTTCATGGACCCGCTTTTTAGCGGTTTTAAAAAAAGAATTTATTCATATCCGGCGTGATCGAGCCAGTTTAATTATGGCTGTTGCTATGCCCCTCGGAATGCTGCTTTTGTTTGGGTATGCTGTCAATACTGATGTCGAGCACCTTCCGACAGTGGTTTGGGACCAATCTCAAACTCAGGAAAGCAGGGATTTCGTGTCTTCTGTGCGCAATACTCAATATATGGATCCCGATTATTATGTTTCCGGATATAAGCAGATTGAAAGTTATTTAGACAGCGGTAAAGCACGGGCCGCCGTGATTATTCCTCCGGATTTTGGTAAACAGTTGCAAGAGCAGCAGGCATCGGTTCAGGTTTTGGTCGATGGTTCCGATCCTACGATCGCTCGGGCAGTTACCTCGGCAGTACAAATGTTAGGCTTCGATAAATCTCTGAAATTACAAAGTCAACGTTTGGCGTCCATGGGGATTTCCGGAGGAACGACGTTACCCCTTGATATTGAAACGAGAGTCTGGTATAACCCTGATATGAAGTCGAGGAATTTTAATATCCCAGCTTTGATTGGTTTGATCCTGCAAAATGTGATTGCAATGTTAACTTCCTTCTCTATTGTCCGTGAGAAAGAACGTGGTACTATGGAGCAATTAATTGTAACGCCGATACGTTCGCTGGAACTTCTTTTGGGCAAACTCTTGCCTTTCGTCTTGATCGGATTCGTTTCTCTTTCCTTAATTTTGGTAACCGGTATTTTTTGGTTCGGAGTTATGCCTATGGGAAGTATTCCTTTGTTGGTCCTATTGTCGACAATATTTTTATTCACCATTTTAGCGATTGGACTCCTTATCTCCAGTATTGCCAAGACACAGCTTCAGGCTATGCAAATGACCTTTATCTTAATCTTGCCGTCTATTCTTCTGTCAGGGTTCGTTTTTCCAAGGGAGACAATGCCTAAATTGCTGCAATTAATGGGCGGATTACTTCCTTTAACGTATTTTTTAGAGATTGTCAGAGGGATCTTTCTCAAAGGAGTGGGACTCCAGTTTCTTTGGCAAGATACTTTGGCCTTATGTTTATTCGCTGTGATTTTGCTGGCAGTGGCTTCGAAAAAGTTTAAAAAGAATTTAGACTAAGAAGCAATGGTTCCTTTTCTTGCTTATTATAAAGCAGTGCATTACTGCTGCTTTATGCAGACATTAGAAGCCTGATTTGGTATTTCAACCGAGGATATGCTAGGATTATGAGGGAGTTGCCTCATCGAGCTTGGGCAGCTTAAAAGGTGGGCAAAGATACCTAATAATTATTGGAGGACGATTTCGCATGAAAAAGGTTCAAAAACTAAGCATGTTGTTATGTTTACTCACAGTAATTTTTGTAATCCTTGGATGCGGGATACAGACAAACAACTCTGCATCACAAGGGTCGACAAAAAACAACCAAACTGCCCCTAATTCAACGTCTTCTACCGCACCTGCGCCAACAACAAATAATAAGAACAATCCTGTCGTGACCATAACAATGGCTGACGGAGGAGTGATTAAAGCTGAACTCTATCCGGACATTGCGCCCAACACGGTGAAAAACTTTATTTCTTTGGCCAAAAAAGGTTTTTATAATGGTCTGACTTTTCATAGGGTTATTCCAGGGTTTATGATTCAAGGCGGGGATCCGAGCGGTAATGGAAGCGGCGGTCCGGGGTATACTATTAAAGGGGAGTTTACCAATAATGGCTTCAAAAACGACTTGAAACATACGCGGGGAGTTCTGTCCATGGCCAGGACTGATGATCCTAATTCGGCCGGTTCACAATTCTTTATCATGGTCGCTGCGGCGCCGAGTTTAGACGGTGATTACGCTGCTTTTGGGAAGGTGACGAGCGGGATGGATGAAGTCGATAAAATCGTTAATACGCCGAGGGATCAAGCGGATAAACCGCTGCAAAAGCAAGTGATGAAAAGTGTAACAGTGGATACCTTCGGTGTGAACTACGGTGATCCTGAAGTTATTAAGAAGTAAAATTCCTGGCAACTATACTTTTAGCCCCCGCTGTCTGTCAGCAGGGGCTTTTTAGACAAATTAGTTACAAATTTGGTCAATTAATGACAAATAAACATGATACAATATTTAGAGGCCAAATCTATCTCCACTTAACGGTTTTGCAGCAGCCTTAGGGGGATTTATTAAAAAACAATGGTTTTATAAACGAGAATGGAGTGATAGTATGCCTGCAAAACGTTTGGCAGGGCTTAGTGCTTCAGTTTTTACGGAAATGGATAATTTAAAGAAGACATTAGAGCAAGAGGGCAAATCATTAATCAATTTGAGTATTGGAAGCCCGGATCGGGCTCCGGCGGCGGAACTACGCCAGATTCTCAGTCAGGCGGTTCTTGAGGAAACTCAATATGGTTATACTTTAACCCGCGGAACCGGAGAATTTCGCCAAGCTTGTGCCCGATGGTATCAAGAACGGTTTGAGGTTTCTTTAGACCCAGACTCTGAAGTATTGCCCTTAATGGGTTCTCAGGATGGTTTGGCTCATATTTTTTTAGCCTATATTAACCCCGGTGATTTAGCGTTCATACCAGATCCCGGTTATCCTATTTATTCAGCAGGTTTGTTGCTGGCGGGCGGAGAGAAGGTTCCTCTGCCGCTGGAAGAGAAGAATAACTACCTGCCGGATCTCCAAGCAATCAATCCCGAATTGGCGCGAAGAGCTAAACTTATGTTTTTAAATTACCCTAATAATCCCACGGCCGCGGTGGCTCCCCTTTCCTTCTTCGAAGATGTAGTAGAGTTCGCCAAAACCTATGATCTTCTTATTTGTCACGATGCCGCTTATTCTGAATTGGCCTTTGAAGGCTATCGACCGGTGAGCTTTTTACAAGCGCGCGGTGCTAAAGATGTAGGTATAGAATTTCATTCTGTTTCTAAAACTTATAATCTGGCGGGAGTTCGTTTGGGCTTTGCAGTGGGAAAGGCAGACGTTATTGGTACTCTTTCACAACTGAAATCCAATATTGATTACGGAGTATTTGGCCCAATCTTGAGAATGGGGGCGGCCGCACTCAGTTTGCCTCAAAGTTCTATAGACGAAAATCGACGGGCTTATCAGAGACGAAGAGATCTTTTGGTAGAGGGCTGCGCTCGCGCGGGTTGGAAGATGCCGCTGCCTCGGGGTTCCATGTTTATTTGGGCTCAGGTTCCGACGAAGCAGGATTCAAGATCCTTTGCCAGGGAGTTAGCCCGAGAAGCGGGGGTCATCGTGGTTCCGGGAGTGGCCTTCGGAGATTATGGCGAAGGGTATGTGCGTATAGCCATGGTTCAAGACGAAGGCGTTCTGAAAGAGGCAGTTCGGCGTATTCAAAACTATTTACAGGATAGGTTGATCCAATCGTAAGACTCTCTCTTCTTTCCATTATATGGATTATAATGATATAATAATATAATTAAAACCATTAACATCAATGATGATTAGCAGATTTAGGGAGGAAGTAGGATTTTGAATTTTAGTCAAGTTATTGCTAAAGAACTTGGATTAAAGCAGGCACAAGTGCAGGAAGCAGTCAACTTATTGGATAGCGGAAATACAATTCCCTTTATAGCCCGTTACCGTAAAGAGGTTACCGGGGAACTTGATGAAAATGTATTGCGCGATATTGTTGAACGATTAGATTATTTACGACGCTTGGAACAACGGAAAGCTGAGGTCCTGCGGCTTATTGATGAACAAGGGAAACTCAGCGATGAACTGTCGGCTCAAATTACAGCCGCGACAGTACTTCAGGACGTTGAAGATCTCTATCGGCCCTACAAGCAGAAACGTCGGACACGGGCTACTGTGGCCAAAGAGAAGGGTTTAGAACCTTTAGCTTCATGGCTGCTTCTTCAATATCCGGGAGTTCGCGTTGACCCTCAGGGAGAGGCTGCGAAGTATCTGAATGCTGAATTAGATGTCACGACGGCCGAAGATGCTTTGAATGGTGCCATGGATATTATCGCCGAGCTTATTGCCGATGATGCTGCTTTGCGTAAACAGATACGTGAAGAGACCTGGCGAATCGCTGACGTGGTTGCTGCAGCGTCGGCTAAAAAGGGTAAGGAACGCTCTGCCTACGAAATGTACTATGAATACCGTGAACCAGTTCGTAAGATTCCTCCCCATCGGATTTTAGCCCTCAATCGGGGCGAGATTGAAGAGTTTTTAACCGTCAAAATTGAAGCTCCCTTGGAAACGATCCAACGGCTTATTGATATGCGTTATGTAAAAACCGGGCCTTGCGCCGACTATGTTCGCAGGGCGGCCGCAGATTCTTATAAACGCTTAATAGAACCTTCTATTGAAAGGGAGATACGCGCGGAGCTCTCCTCCCAGGCGGAAGAGCAAGCGATAAAAGTGTTTGCCGCCAACCTGCGGCAGTTGCTGCTTCAGCCTCCCGTACGCAGCAGAATAGTTTTAGGTCTTGATCCGGGATTCCGGACCGGATGTAAGTGGGCTGTTGTTGATGAGACGGGAAAACTTATGAAGGTGGGAGTAATTTACCCCCATACCGGGAAAAAGCAGCGTGAAGAATCAAAAGTTGCTTTAAAAAAGGCAATCACAGAATTTGCAGTCGATATCATTGCTATAGGCAATGGCACAGCTTCGAGGGAAACTGAAGAAGTTGTAGCGGAAATGATTCAGGAAGAGGGAATAACCGCCGAATTTATTTTAGTCAGCGAGGCAGGGGCTTCTGTCTATTCAGCTTCGAAATTGGCCGGCGAGGAATTTCCGGATTTTGATCTTTCTCTGCGGAGTGCGGTCTCCATTGCCAGACGGCTTCAAGATCCTTTAGCTGAGCTGGTTAAGATTGAACCCAAAGCCGTTGGTGTGGGTCAGTATCAGCATGATGTTCAGCCCAAACGGTTGGAGGAATCCCTCCATGGAGTTGTGGAAACCTGTGTGAATGTCGTTGGTGTTGATCTCAATACTGCTTCGGCTTCCCTGCTTCAATACGTAGCCGGGCTGAAACCGGCAGTGGCGAAAAACATTGTTGCCTGGCGTGATGAGAACGGGAAATTTAAGTCACGAGCCCAATTGAAAAAAATACCTCGTCTTGGTGCCCAAACATTTATCCAATGTGCCGGGTTTATTCGTCTGCCCGATGGGGACAATCCTCTGGAAAATACGCCGGTTCACCCGGAATCGTACCAGCTGGCGGAAAATATTTTAAAAAAGGTTGGTCATACGCCGCAGGATTTAAAGGATCAGCTTAGAGAAGTTCGTCAGAAACTCGCCGAACTAACAGTTGAGGAATTGGCCGAAGAATTTGGCGCTGGGGTACCGACAGTTCGTGATATTTTAGACGCTCTGCAAAGGCCGGGACGAGATCCCCGCGAAGATTTGCCCCGGCCGCTGCTGCGGCGGGATGTCACTCACTTAGAGGACCTCAAGGAAGGCATGATCTTAGAAGGAACCGTTCGCAATGTGGTGGATTTTGGCGCTTTTGTGGATATAGGAGTTAAACACGATGGACTTGTTCATATTTCTCAGTTGAGTGATAACTATATTAAACATCCGATGGAGGTTGTAGCTGTAGGAGATATTGTCAAAGTTCGTGTCCTGGGGATTGATAAGGAGAGGGAACGGGTGAGCCTTTCCATGAAGGAACTTTTGCCTAATGCGTCCCTAGCCTAACATCTTGAGCTTTATCCCACCAAAGTATCTTATGCTAAGGTGGCAGCAGGTTAACTTTTGATAGAAATGAGGGCCGTTTTCAGTGCAAAAGGTTCAAATGCAGCGTTGGCAGGGAGTAGGTGCTGTCCTAACAGCGGGAACTGGATATGCCTGTATGTCTATTCTCTTGAAAGGGGCTTACAGCCTTGGACTTGGCCCAATCCAAGTTATTGCGTTACAGTCTTGGGTAGCATCTATTCTCCTCTTTAGTTATACAGTTATCTTTAAACGGGAGATTTTCAAAATTTCAGGACGGATGTTTGGCTGGCTGCTGCTCCAGGGTGTCGTGGGAACAATGGGAACAAGCTTGTTGTATGCTTACGCGCTTATATTCCTGCCCGTTTCCGTAGCTATACTTCTTCTTTATCTATATCCGGCCTTAGTTCTTGCGGCGAGAGTCTTTTTGTGGCACAAGCGAATCGGTCATAAGGAATTGGCAGCTCTCTTCTTGACCTTAGGCGGGACAACGTTGGCCAGCGGGATATTTTCAGGTGTCAGTGGAGTAGCTTGGGCCGGTATTCTCTTGGGTTTGGCGGCGGCAATAGGTTACGCGGTTTTCAATCTTGTGGGAGAAGTTGTGCTGGCTGAAGTGTCGCCCTTGGCGGCCATGTGTTTTAGCCAGTGGGTATGTGCTGTTTCTCTGCTCATTGTCTCAAAGGGAGAAATTATGAGCATCCCTTGGCAGAATGTACACATCTGGGAAACAGGACTTTTGCTGGCTACTATTGCCTCAATTATTCCTTTTTATATGACTTTGTTGGGCATTGAACGTCTTGGCTCTGATCAAGCGGCTATTTTGAGCACTTTTGAATTGCCTATGACGTTTGTCTTAGCTGCAATTTTTTTAAAAGAATTTCCCACCATGATCCAGTGGATTGGCGGGGGATTTGTTTTAGCAGGAATTTTATTATTAAATTGGAGGAGCAAAAAGAATGAGGAAACTTCTAATAAAGAACGGTCAAATTTATACGATGGCAGGGCGTGATTTCGTGGGAGATCTTTTAATCGAGGGATCGAAAATCGCGGCTCTTGGAGAAACATTGGAAGTTCCGGGGGATGCTGAGGTGATCGATGCTTCCGGATGTCTCGTTTTACCCGGTATGATTGATGCTCATTGTCATGTAGGTATTGGGGAGGAGATCTACCGTTGGGAGGGAGAAGACTTTAATGAAATGACTGATCCGGTGACACCGGATATGCGGGCCATTGATGGTATTAATCCTGAGGATGAAGGTTTTCGCGATGCCCGCTTAGGAGGGATAACGGCTGTCTTTACCGGCCCCGGCAGTGGTAATGTCATTGGCGGAACGGGAGTTGTCATGAAGACAGCGGGAAAAATTGTCGATAAAATGGTCGTACGAGATCCTGCCGGTTTAAAAATTGCTTTTGGTGAGAACCCCAAAATGGTTTATGGTGAACAAAAGAAAATGCCGATGACCCGAATGGGAACGGCAGCACTCCTGCGTCAAGCTTTAGTTGATGCTCAGGTTTATAAAGGTAAGCTTGAGGATGGAAAAAACGATCCGGATAAACTTCCTGAGAGAGATTTGGGCCTGGAAGTGCTTGTGAAGGTCATTCAGCGGGAAATTCCCTTGCGCGCTCATGCCCATCGCGCAGATGACATTATGACGGCAATTCGTATTGCCCGGGAATTTGACGTTGATTTAGTTATTGAACATTGTACGGAAGGTCACAAAATTGCTGAAGAACTGGCTGAGTTGGGATATCCCGCGGTGGTTGGCCCGCTTTTGACAAACCGCTCGAAAGTAGAATTAAAGGACAAATCTTTCCAAACCCCGAGTATCTTGGCTAAAGCAGGCGTTAAAGTAGCTATTATGACTGATCACTCGGTTACTCCCATAGAACAGCTTCCTTTGTGTGCTGCTCTGGCTTACAAAGCAGGAATGGATAAGGAAGATGCTCTCCGTTCCATCACCATCAATGCGGCGGAAATTCTCGGTGTTGCTGATCGTATCGGTTCTTTAGAGGCTGGTAAAGACGCTGATATTGTTGTTTGGCGTGAACATCCCTTTCAATTGGGTGCGCGTCCTCTTTATGTCATTATCGACGGGAAGATGGTTTGTCCGGAAGTGAGGAAAGCTGGTAATGGATTATAAAGTAACGAGTGTAACGGCTGAACAAACTCGCAACTGGGGAAAATATTTAGCGGCGTACTTGCAGCCCGGCGACGTCCTTGCTTTAATTGGGGATTTGGGCGCCGGAAAAACTGCCTTTGCTCAAGGTATCGGCGAAGGTTTAGGGGTTACGAGACCGATGGCCAGTCCGACCTTTACCTTGATTCATGAATACGAAGGGCAATGCCAAGGAACTGAGATTCACTTAGTTCATATGGATTTGTACCGGTTGCAGCATCCTCACGAGGTTGAAGTCATCGGTGTTGAGGAATCGTTTTCAGAGGATTCTATTTGTTTAATTGAATGGCCGGAAATTGCAGAGGATTATTTGCCGGAAAATCGTCTGGACGTTGAGATTCTTGGGAGCGGAGAACAGCCTAGGGAAATTGTCTTTCATGGCAATGAAGGGAATTGGGAACAACGGATTACAGCCATGATTCACTCTAAGGAAGAAAAGCTTGGGGGATCCTAATGAAATATTTAACCATAGATACAACAACAAAAGTGAGTGCTATTGCCTTAGCCGAAGATGGAAAGGTCGTTGCAGAAGGTTTCTTGCATACTTCAAAGACACATTCGGAACGAATTATGCCAATGCTGGACCAGCTTTTTGCTGCTGCTGCTTGGACATTGTCTGAACTGGAGTTAATAGGGGTTGTGAGAGGACCGGGTTCATTTACCGGGATAAGGATTGGCATCGCCACAGCTCAAGGGCTGGCACAGGTCTTGAATTTGCCGTTGACAGGGATACTCTCCCTTGATGCTCTCGCCTGGGCCGGTTGGGGGAGAAACGAAGATATAGTCCCTATATTGGATGCGCGCAAGAATGAATGGTATACAGCCCGCTATCGTTGGACAGCGGAAAGTACTTTTGCAGAGTGCCTAATGACTCCACAAGCCCTTTCAATCAGCGAATGTTTAGAGCAGCTAAAGGAACTTGAGCAGCGGATTTGTTTTGTTGGAGATGCTGCCGGAAAAGCTAAACAAGAAATTGAAGCTGCTCTTGGAGACAGAGCTATTGTTTTGCCGGATTATTTAAGCTTACCAAGGGGGGCTTATGCGGCCCAAGAGGTATGGAGACGCTGGCAAGAGATTGGTGCAGCTGAAAAGGTTGAGCCCTATTATATACGTTTTTCGGAGGCCGAGGTCAATTGGGCCAAAAAAGAGCGGGCACGCAAAGGAGAGAACCATGAATAAAGGATTGGTGCGTCCTATGCGTACGGAAGATCTTGAGGCCATTATGGAAATCGAGCATACTTCCTTTTCAACTCCCTGGTCGTTACAAGCCTTTGTGGCAGAACTTAAAGACAACGAATATGCTCAATATCGTTGTCTGGAGCTGGATGGCCGAGTGATCGGGTATATGGGGCTGTGGTTTATTCTTGACGAAGGACATATCACGAATATTGCTATTTCTCCTGACTATCGGGGGCAGCGCTGGGGAGAATTTTTGATGCGTTCTGTGATGAACGAGATGGTTAATTTAGGCATGGATCGAATGACCCTTGAAGTACGTGTCTCTAATTATCCAGCCCAAGATTTGTACAGGCGCATGGGTTTCAGTACAGCCGGGGTCCGCAAAGGCTATTACGCAGATACGGGGGAGGATGCTTTGATTATGTGGGCGGAATTGGGGAGGGGTGATGACAGATGACGGGGAGTCAGGAGAAGCAGATTACTATTTTAGGCATTGAAACGAGCTGTGATGAAACCTCTGCCGCTGTTTTAGTTAATGGAGTTAACCTGCGCAGCCATATTATTTCTTCCCAAATTATGACTCATCAGAAATATGGAGGTGTGGTACCGGAAATAGCTTCTCGCGAGCATAGTCTTCATATTCGTCCGGTGGTGGAACAATCATTAGCCGAGGCCAACGTTGGGTTTAAAGACCTTTCAGCAATTGCGGTAACTTATGGACCGGGACTCGTGGGGTCACTGCTGGTGGGCGTTTCCGGTGCCAAAGCTATGGCTTATGCTGCCGGAATTCCGCTGTTGGGGATAAATCACTTGGAAGGGCATATTTATGCCAATTTTCTGGAACATCAAGATCTGGAATTTCCTCTTTTGGCCCTTTTAGTTTCTGGAGGACATACGCATCTTATCGTCTTTAAAGATCATGGAAGATACGAAGTTTTGGGATATACTCGGGATGATGCGGCTGGGGAGGCTCTGGACAAAGTGGCCAGAGCTTTGGGCTTGGGTTATCCGGGAGGACCCCAGATTCAAAAAGCTGCTCAAGAAGGTAATGAGCAGGCTTTTAAATTTCCGCGCGCCATGTTAGAGCCTGGAAGTTTGGATTTTAGTTTCAGCGGAATGAAGTCAGCTGTTTTGAATGCCTTGAATTCTGCCCGCATGCGGGGTGAAACCTTAAATGTCCCTGATTTAGCTGCTTCTTTTCAGCAAGCAGTTGTTGACGTTCTAGTTCACAAAGCACTTCTTGCTCTTCAACAGACTGGGGTTAAAACGCTTCTCTTAGCGGGTGGAGTTGCAGCAAATCGTTTATTAAGGGAAACTCTTGAGTATGAGTTAGCTCGTCAAAACGTGCGTTTAGTTTATCCCTCACCGGTGTTTTGCACGGACAATGGGGCAATGATTGCTGCGGCAGGATACTATCATTTTCTCGCCGGAGACTCGGCACCTTGGACATTGAATGCTGTTCCAGGGTTAAATTTAAAGTCGCAATAGTTATTATTGTGGTTTAAATGAAAATGAATTCGACGAAACAAAGCGAGGACGTTAGATTTCCTCGCTTTGTTTCGTATTCTCTTGAAAGAAAAATCTCTTTGACATTAAGGCACTGTGGATAAGGTAAAACTGTGGATAATGTGGATAAGTCTGTAGATAAGTATAGACAGCGGGTTGAGGGTTTTAAGATAAGAGTGGATAGTTGGGATAAAGTTACCCACAGGACCTGTGGATAATGTTGATAACTTTCCAGGAAGGCAGTTAAATCGGGTATTAGGCTGTGGATAAAAATGTGTGTTAAAAAACGTTAAGACTTTTCCTAAACATGTCCGTATAGATTGAAAAAATGTGAACAACTTCGAAATAATGCAAACTCAATAATACATTTATAGTAAAACTTTAATTCTAGAATTAATTAGCGCAATTGTCTAATTAATGTAGAAAATTATCGCATTATGCTATATATCACCAAACGTCCCCTGAATTCAAGAGCTCAATTTTTTGGCACAAGAGGTGTTCGAAAATTCTAACTATACACAATAAAAATTAAAATTTGGAAGAAGGAGTTTGCCGCTATTGATCGAATATTTCTAATAAACATGTGATTTCACCGAAAGGCAGTGCAAGAGATGAGTAAGGAGATATCGTTGCAAAAGGGTATAACACGTAAATCCTGTTTAGCTCAGCGCGCAAGTTTGGGGGAGAAAGAAAGAGATAACAAGAGTTATTTGATTCAGGAGAAGGTTATGGCCTTACCAGAATATAAACAAGCTCAGACTGTTATGCTGTTTCTTAACTTTCGCGATGAGGTAGAGACGACAGGTTTAGCCGAGGCTGCCCTGGCCATGAAAAAGCGACTTATCTTGCCTCGCTGTGCGCCTCAAGGGATACTTCTGCCAATTGAAGTACGCAATCTTAGAGAGGATGTTGAACCGGGACTTTGGGGAATTCGTGAACCTAAATTGAACCTTGGTGAAATAGAGCCTTCTGAGATTGATTTGATCCTTGTGCCCGGTGCAGGTTTTGATCTGCAGGGGAAACGTCTGGGATACGGAGGGGGCTATTATGATCGGTTTTTTATGCGGATCAGGCCGGACGTACCTAGAATTGCCATAGGTTTTGAATGTCAAATCATTGATCAAATCCCTGTGGATGATCATGATGTTAAAATGACCATGTTGATAACTGAAAAGAATGTTTACCATTTTGAATCTAGGAAACAATAGGGGGTATTTATTTGTGCACTGCGTGTGAGGATCTCGTCGATCCTAAAGAGATCAAATTGGATGAAATCATTGCCAAGTATCAAAACGAAAAGGGGCCTTTGATTCCGATTTTACAAGAAGCCCAAGAGGTCTATGGATACTTGCCTGCTCACGTTCTTAAACACATTAGCAAAGCGACCCACATACCGTTATCCAGAATCTATGGTGTGGTAACATTTTATGCCCAGTTCCGCTTAACTCCCGTAGGACGCAACTTGATTAATGTTTGTATGGGAACGGCCTGTCATGTTCGCGGGGGAGCCAAAGTATTAGAAACTTTGGAAAAGGAATTAAAAATTAAAGATGGCGCTACAACGGAAGACGGACGTTTTACGTTGGAAATTGTAGCCTGTATTGGAGCCTGTGGACTTGCCCCGGTAATATCCATCAATAATGAGGTTCATGGACGATTGCTGCCGGAGAAGATAGCCGGGATATTGGCCAAATACGAGTAGGGGGTTAAGGGATGGCTGAGAATCAAAAGATTCTAGTGTGTGCAGGGACAGGTTGTGCTTCTTCAGGAGCACTTCCGATCATTGATATTTTAAAAGAGGAAATAAAGCGTCAAGGACTGGAAGAGACCGTAACTATTGTCGGGACAGGATGCCAAGGATTCTGTGAAAAAGGACCAACTATTGTAATCGAACCTCAACATGTCCTTTATACTCGGGTTCAAGGAGAAGATATTGCAGAAATCGTTGCTTCGGATGTTATGAAAGGTGAAAGGGTTGAACGTTTATTATTATTAGATACAGAAACTCAAAAACCTGTGACTAAAATGTCCGACATCCGATTTTTCGCCAAACAACATCGAATTGTCCTGAAAAACTGCGGGGTTATTGATCCCCAGCGTATTCAAGATTATACGGCTCGCGACGGTTATAAAGCCCTTGAAAAGGTGCTTAAAGAGATGAAACCGAACGAAGTCATTGAAGAAGTTAAAAAATCGGGATTGCGTGGACGAGGCGGTGCAGGATTCCCGACAGGTTTAAAATGGAGTTTCTGTCAACAAACGCCGAGTGACAAAAAATATATTATTTGTAATGCCGATGAAGGAGATCCGGGGGCCTTCATGGATCGCAGCGTTCTTGAAGGAGATCCGCATTCCGTTATTGAAGGAATGCTCATCGGAGCTTTTGCAATGGGTGTTGATGAAGGATATGTTTATTGCCGTGCGGAATACCCTTTAGCTATTAAACATCTCAGTATAGCCATTAAGCAGGCTGAAGAAGCAGGTTTTTTGGGAGACAATATTCTTAATTCCGGCTTCAATTTTCGCTTAAAAGTATTCGCCGGTGCAGGAGCCTTTGTCTGCGGTGAAGAGACTGCGCTGATGGCTTCCATCGAGGGCAAGCGAGGAATGCCGCGTGTTCGTCCGCCCTTTCCGGCTGTGAGTGGTTTGTGGGGGAAACCGACAAATATTAATAACGTTGAAACCTGGTCAAATATTCCGCACATCATTCGCCATGGAGCAGAGTGGTATGCTCAATTTGGAACGGAAAAGAGTAAAGGGACGAAAATTTTCGCTCTGACCGGAAAAGTAAACAATACAGGTTTGGTTGAAGTTCCAATGGGAACAACCTTACGGGAGATTATCTTTGATATTGGGGGCGGAATTCAGAACGGCAAAGCCTTCAAGGCTGTGCAGATTGGTGGGCCCTCAGGCGGATGCTTGCCTGAGAACATGCTCGATCTATCCGTTGATTATGAAACCTTGACTAATGCCGGGGCGATGGTCGGTTCGGGCGGACTCGTGATTATGGATGAGACGACGTGTATGGTCGACATTGCCCGTTTCTTCGTAAACTTTTCCCAGAAAGAATCTTGTGGTAAATGTACCCCCTGCCGCGAAGGCAATAAGCGGATGTACGATATTCTGGACAAAATCACGAAAGGCGAAGGGAAAATCGAAGATCTCGACACCTTAGAAAATCTAGCCTTGACGATCAAAGAAACATCCCTCTGCGGCTTAGGCCAGAATGCCCCAAATCCTGTTTTGGCAACCCTTAAATATTTCAGACATGAGTTTGAAGCCCATATTTTAGAGCATAAATGCCCCGCACATGTCTGTTCAGCGTTACTGAGCTATGCTATTGATGCCGATAAGTGTAAAAAATGCGGCCTTTGTGCTAAAAACTGTCCGGCTAACTGCATCAAAGGCGATAAAAATACTCCATATGTTATTAACCAAGATGAATGTATTAAGTGCGGTACTTGTCTGGATAAATGTAAGTTCGGAGCAGTCACCCGTTCGTAGGTTGAGTTTGCGTTGACAATATTGCTATGGTTATAGATATACTGAGAGGAGTGAAACACTTTGGAGTGGTTTACAATAACTATTGACGGCCGTGAAGTAAGCGTTCCCAAAGGAACGACTGTGCTGGAAGCCTGCCGCATGAACAATATCCCAATTCCTACGTTGTGTCATGATCCTGAACTTACCCCTTCTGGTGCCTGCCGTTTATGTGTGGTTCAAATTGAAGGAATGAGAAATCTCCCTCCCTCTTGTGTCACCCAAGTGGCGCAAGGCATGAAAATTGAGACGCAAAATCCGAAGGTTCGCGCTGCACGTAAAACCATTTTAGAATTATTAGTTGCCAATCATCCTTTAGATTGTATGACCTGTGAAAAAATGGGGAATTGTTCTTTAGCAGAATATGCTTATGAGTATGGAGTAAAAGGTGACGTTTTCGCAGGAGAAAAACGCGACCTTCCCGTGGATGATGCAAATCCTTTCATAATTAGAGATCCTAATAAATGTATCTTGTGCGGGAAATGTATCAAGGCTTGTACAGAAATCCAAGGAAAAAGCAGGTTAGACTTTTCCTTCCGCGGCTTTAACACTCAGGTAGGTCCCGCCTATAATATACCCCTCAACGAATCGGATTGTGATTTTTGCGGTTCTTGTGTTTCAGTATGCCCTGTGGGTGCACTGACAGAAAAACAAATGGCTGGGAAAGGACGTCCTTGGGAAGTCACTAAGGTTCAAACGACTTGTCCGTTTTGTGGTGTGGGATGTAACTTTGACCTGAATGTTAAAGATGGTAAGGTCATTGGTGTGACATCGAATCCGCAAGCTCCTGTAAATGGCAAGGCCCTTTGTGTAAAAGGTCGTTTTGGCATGGATATGATTTATAGTTCCAGACGCATAACGACCCCGCTTATTCGCAAGGATGGTGTTTTAGTTCCAGCGGAATGGGATGAGGCTTTAGATTTAGTGGCCTCGAAATTTCGTGAAATTAAGGATGCTTATGGGGCTAATGCTCTTGCAGCTTTAAGTTCAGCACACTGTACTAATGAAGAAAATTATTTAATGCAAAAATTTATGCGCGCGGTGATCGGAACCAATAATGTTGATCACTGCGCCAGGACCTGACACGCTCCCACAGTGGCCGGTCTGGCCACCTCATTTGGCTCAGGTGCTATGACGAATTCTATCAACGAAATTCCAAATGCTGAGGTTATGTTTGTCATTGGTTCCAATACAACGGAGGCTCATCCGGTTATTGGGACGAAGATGAGGCAAGCGTTAGCTAAAGGCGCAAAACTAATTGTAATAGACCCACGCTGCATTGACTTGGCTGAACAGGCAGATGTTTGGTTAAGACTTCGTCCAGGGACGGATATTGCGCTGGTTAACGGGATTATGCACATTATTCTTGCCAAGGGATGGGAAGATCGTAAGTTCATTGCAGAACGTACGGAAGGTTTTGAAAAACTCAAAGAAACCGTTGAAAAATATACCCCCGAGTTCACCAGTCAGATTACCGGTGTACCGGCAGAACAACTTGAGGAAGCAGCAAGGATTTATGCAACCGCTGAACGGGCACAGATTTTCTATACCTTAGGGATTACTGAGCACTCCTGCGGAACAGATAATGTTTTGAGTCTGGCCAACCTTGCCATGCTTACCGGGCATATGGGTAAGGAATCAACAGGAGTTAATCCGCTGCGCGGGCAAAATAACGTTCAGGGTGCCTGCGACATGGGAGCTCTGCCTAATGTTTATTCCGGTTACCAACAGGTTAGCAACCCAGAGGTGAGAGCAAAGTTTGAAGCTGCTTGGGGAGTTCCCCTTGATCCGAATCCGGGCTTTATGATTCCTGATATGTTTGATGCTGCGGTGAATAAACAACTGCGTGCTTTGTATATCATGGGCGAAGATCCTGTAATGACAGATGCGGATGCCAATCATGTCCGTAAAGGCTTAAAAGCTCTGGACTTCCTCGTTGTGCAGGAAATTTTCCTCTCGGAAACAGCATTGCTGGCTGATGTTGTCCTGCCAGGCGCTAGTTTTGCTGAAAAAACAGGAACCGTTACTAACACCGAGCGGCGGGTTCAGATGGTAAATCAGGCCATAAAACCCTTAGGGAATGCTAAGACTGATGGCGAAATTATCTGCGAACTGGCAAATCGAATGGGTTATCCTTTCCCCTACGCATCGTCCGCAGAAGTTATGGAAGAGATTGCCCAGTTGACACCTCAATTTGCCGGAATATCCCATCAGCGTCTGGGAACTCAAGGCCTGCAATGGCCGGTCCCAACTGCGGATCATCCTGGGACTAAGTTCTTGCATGAAGGAAAGTTTAATAGAGGCAAAGGGCTTTTCGTTCCTTGTGAAAATCAGCTGCCTCATGAACAACCTGACGGAGAATATCCACTCCTCCTCAACACAGGACGGAAACTTTCCCATTACAATGTATTTACGCAAAGTTCAGAGGGGTTAATTAAGAACTCTCCGGAAGAATTGGCAGAGCTCAACCCTGAAGATGCTAAGCAAATGGGAATCGACGATGGTGACGTTGTAAAAGTAGCCTCTCGCCGCGGAGAACTTAATACGAAGGTTAAGGTAACTGATCGGGTCCCTGCGGGCATGCTCTTTATGACTCTTCACTATGCCGGATCACCGACCAATGTTTTAACGAACGGGGCTTACGACAAAGTCACTAAGACCTATGAGTACAAGGTCTGTGGTGTAAAAGTTTCAAAACTCTAGTAAATACTAAAGGGGCTTTCGTATTTGGCGAAGGCCCCTTTTCAATTTATTATTAGCACAAGGAGGCTTGAGAAATTGATACTTTATGACACTATAAAACAGCTTCCTACTAAGCTCGAGGCGACCGGAGTTTTGCTGGCCGGAGGAAAAAGTTCGCGCATGAAGAAGAATAAAGCTTTCTTGGAATTAGAAGGTAAGCCTCTTGTGGAACGTACTTTAGAAGTTTTGAATAAGACCTTTTCCGAGGTCTTAATTAGCAGTAATGAGCCGGAACTTTATAAGAACTATAATTTTTCGGTTATTCAAGATGAGTATCGTAATCAAGGACCATTAGCAGGACTTTATCAGGGCTTGAAAGCTGCAGGCTACCCCTCTGTTTTTTTTGTTGCTTGTGACATGCCTTTTCTGCAAGGAGAGCTCATTCGTTTTCTGTTTCGTTGGGCACCCGAATATGAGGTCGTAGTTCCTCGATTTCGGTCAGTAATACATCCCCTCCATGCTTTTTATCATCGGAACAGCCTGCCGGCAATAAAAAAAAATCTTGAGGCCGGTCGCCTCAAGATTACCGATTTATTTTCGGCATGTTCTGTGAAATATGTAGAGGAAAATGAACTGACGAATTTTTCGGGTTTAGACGATGTTTTTTGTAATGTGAATACTCCGGAGGAATGGTCAAATATCTTTAAACGATAACTCGTTCGGGACAGGTATATATATTCAAGCGCTGTTCCCGTGCAAAGCCAATGACAGTAATGTTTAAGGCAGCGGCTTGGGATAACGCCATATCAGTTGGGGCGCCACGAGCGATAAGAATGGGAACTTTCATTTTAGCAACTTTTAAAAGAATTTCAGAAGATACTCGGCCGCTAAAGAAAATAACATGGTTTTCAAGCTGTAATCCGGAGCGAAAGGCACTACCGTTTAATTTGTCAAAAACATTATGGCGGCCGATGTCGTAACTTGTTAAGACCACTTCGCCTTGATACCCTACACCGCCGCTGTGGACTCCTCCGGTTGCTTGAAAAAGCGGAAGATGGTTCTGTAAAAAACCAGCGTATTTGTATGCTTCTTCAAGAGAAATACTATACGTTGAGGCGAGTGGCTTAACCATAAGCACATCGTTAGCGAAGCAAAATGAAGCTCGGCTTTTTCCACAGCAAGCTGATACAAATCGTTTGCTCATAAGTTCTTTTTGCAAAAGGCAAGGCTTACCTTCTACCCAAACTAGATGATCAGTGGGGTCCTGGCGGAGTTCATAGACATCATTAGGAGTTTGGATAAAGCCCTCATTGAGTAAAAAGCCTAAGGTGAGTTCTTCAGTCTGTGAAGGAGAACATAAAAGGGTGGCGATTTCTTCTCGGTTATAGTGAACGGTCAAGGGAATTTCTTGTACTACACAGTCTTCAACCTCTTCAAGCCGAAGGCCGTTGGCTTTTAAAATGGTATGAGTTACTATTTCCTTTGTCATGTATACCTCCTCGTACCCTGGTAACTTTAGTTTACAATAGTTTAAGACAGATCTAAATATATTTTTTTCTTAAATCTAATACTGCAATACATGAAGGATTTTTTTTTCTTATATCGAAAAGAATAAGGTATACTTAATACAGTGCACTTGTTTAGCTAAAGTTGAACATTGGGACTTCGGTGGAGTCTCACTACTGGATAATTATTCCGGTTCAACATCATATAACGGTTAGCTTGTGTGTTTTTATGTATGAAGATTCAAAAAAATTATGAACGCTCCGAAGCTGGCTTTCCTAAGGCAAATGCTATGGTAACCAGACAAGTGTCGTGAGACACTCGGGTATTGCAGGAAACTGTAATATCTCCCATTGGAAAGGAGTCTGTTGACAGGAGGAAATAATCCCCCGGTTGTTTACAGACCGTGGTTTTTTTTATTTGCACTAAAAAGAGGGGGATTTTATGCAGGATCAATTTCAAAGACAAATTGATTATCTAAGGATTTCCATAACTGATCGTTGTAATCTCCGCTGTAAGTATTGCATGCCAAGTCAAGGCGTACCGTGGATGCCCCATGAGGACATCTTGAGCTTTGAAGAAATTCTTCGCTTGATGAGGCTTAGTACGCAGCTGGGATTTCATCGTTTTCGCATTACCGGGGGAGAACCGCTTGTCCGCAGAGGAATTATAGATTTTCTTCGTAAAGCGGCACAAATTCCCGGGATTGATGACTTGATGCTTACCACCAATGGGATATTACTTTCTGAAGCAGCCTTCGATTTAAAAGCAGCAGGTGTAAGGCGTGTAAATATTAGTTTGGATACAATGAATCCTGAGCGGTTTGCTGAGATTACACGCGGCGGAGATGTTTCGAAGGTGATTCAAGGAATTTTTCGCTCCCTTGAAGCCGGGCTGAAGCCGGTCAAAGTTAATGTTGTTGTTGTTCGTGATTTTAATACTCAAGAGTTGCCGACTTTTTTAACATTAGCCAAACAGTATCCTATTCATATTCGTTTCATAGAACTCATGCCGATTGGCTCAAGTTCTGAAAGACGGAGTGATTTTGTTCCTATTCAAGAGATGAAAGAATTGTTAGGACTTAAGCAATATGTTCCTGCAAAGGAGATTCTAGGCGGAGGGCCGGCAGAATATTTTCAACTCCGTGACTATAAAGGAAACGTAGGCTTTATTAGCGCTTTGAGCCGTCATTTTTGCAGTACCTGTAATCGCATCCGTTTAACACCTGACGGCAAACTCAGGCCGTGTTTGCATAATAAGTTGGAAATTGATTTAAGAGAAGCCTTACGAAATGGCAGTACAGATCAGGAATTGTTAGATATCTTTGCCCAAGCAGTATGGTGTAAGCCTGCGGAGCATCATATGAATGAGGAAGCTCTGCAAGGTCAGCGTATTATGTCTCAAATCGGAGGTTAGAGAATGGAAGATTTAACCCATTTTGATGAACAAGGTCGCGCTCGAATGGTCGATGTCAGCGATAAAAGTGAAACCTTCCGCGTTGCTGTAGCTCATGGAAATGTCCAGATGAAGCAAGAGACTTTAGCTCGAATTCGCAGTGGGGGAATTGCTAAAGGGGATGTCTTGGCAGTTGCTCAGGTTGCAGGGATTATGGCTGCCAAAAAGACGTCTCTGCTGATTCCAATGTGTCATCCATTGGGAATTACAGGTGCCAAACTGAGTTTCAATTTGAAAGACCCGGGGGAAGTTGAGATTGAAGCGGTTGTAAAAGTTCAAGGAAAAACAGGAGTTGAAATGGAGGCACTGACGGCAGTGAGTATTGCCGCCTTAACCATTTATGATATGTGTAAAGCTATTGATAAATCCATGACGATTGGAGAAATATATTTAGTAGAAAAACAGGGCGGCAAAAGCGGTCATTATGTGCGCTGATCAAAGGCAAGAATAAGAGATACAGTGAACAATAGGACCCACCCCCACTTATAGAAGTGGGGATCTTGAAAACTGGATAATAAGCTAAACAATAAATGTCATATGGTTCAGTTTCTATTTATTAAGAGCAAGTAAAGGTAAACTCGGGGAAAGAATGGTGATGAAGGTGGGTAAAATTGTTGCAGTCTGCGTTAGTGAGCGAAAAGGAATGCGTAAAAAAAATATTGGTAAGGGAATTTTAAAGGTCGGTTTTGGACTAGAAGGCGATGCTCATGGCGGAAATTGGCACCGAATGGTCAGTTTGTTAGGTATGGAAAGTATCAAGACCATGCAGGACAAAGGGCTGGACGTTGGCCCAGGAGATTTTGCCGAGAACTTAACGACGGAAGGGTTGGAATTATATTCGCTTCCCATCGGCACAAAGTTAAAAATAGGTGCAACAAGTGTTGGAGAAGTAACCCAAATCGGCAAAGAATGTCACTCTAAATGCGCAATCTACTATCAAGCGGGAGATTGTGTCATGCCCAAGGAAGGGATTTTTATTCGTTTACTGGAAGGTGGAGCGGTTCGTGTAGGAGATACAATTGAGGTGATAGAATAGTGGTAAGGGTTGGGATAATTACAGCAAGTGATAAAGGATCACGCGGAGAACGAGAAGATCATTCAGGTCCAGTCCTAAAAGAGCTGGTTCGAGAAATGGGCTGGGAAGTTATTGAATATGCAGTGCTTCCTGATGATCAATTGCTCCTTGAAAAAACCCTGCGTTTGTGGGCTGATGAAATGAACTTGGATTTGATATTGACGACCGGCGGAACTGGGTTTTCCCTGCGAGATGTCACGCCTGAAGCAACAATGGCGGTCGCTGATCGGTTAGTACCGGGCATAGCGGAAGTGATGCGCCATGAAAGTTTAAAAGCGACTCCAAAAGCGATGTTAAGCAGGGCTGTCTCTGTAATCAGAAAGAGAACTCTTATTATTAATATGCCTGGAAGTCCTAAAGCTGTTCGCGAATGTTTTACAGCGATTTCTTCTGCTTTGCCGCACGGTATTCAAATTCTCAAGGGAGAAGCAAGCGAATGTGCCACTCCCGATAAAAAGATAACTTAGTGAACTAGAGTACGGGGGACCCGCTCCCACTTGAAGAAGTGGGAGTCTTACGATTGGATAAATAATGACTTATAGTTAAGGGCTTGCACACTTTTGTGAAAGCTCTTTATCTTTATCTCTTTGCTTGTCACTCTTGTCCAGGGGTTAGCGTATGATATTACAGAGGTGGCTTGAAAGGTGATGATAACAATGACAAAAGCCATTGCGTTTGTTGATTACGAAAATATCTGGACAAGTTTGCTTGAACGAGGTTATGAATTGACACCGGAACAGTTAGTTCAATATTTACAAACTTACGCTCAAAAAAACACCTTGGATTTACAAGCTATTTATTTGTACGCTAATTTTGATCGTGAAGAATTTTGGCGTACGCAAACAACCTTTGAGAAGACAAATGTCTTTACAAGACATGTATTTAGTAAGAATAATTATGCCAGTACCGGCTTGCGTCGTAATGCTGCTGATTTGGAACTGATGCTGGAAGCCCAAGAAATTTTGCTCACACGAACAGCGACCTTCGATTTGTTTTTATTAATTACAGGTGATGGAGATTTCCTTTCCCTTTTACGCAAAATCAGAGCTTGGGGTAAAGATGTACAAGTTATTGGGGTAGGCGGCAGTATCCATCATTCTTTGCAGCCATATTGCGAAGAGGACGACCTTTTAGAATGGGTGTTTCATGAGAACCCGGAAGCAGAGTATCAACCGCAAACGGATTTAGAGCGGGGGGTTCAAATTATTGGCTCGCTGCAAATCCGATTACCTTATGTGGCTTCAACAAAGGCAAGAGCAGCCTTAGCTGAACTTTTAGGGCGCTCTATTCCTCAAGTCAAAGAGTTGATTCGGTATTTGTTGAAGGAAAATATGCTTTCTGAGAAGGAGCATCTGGACAGTAATTTGAAAATAGGTAAAACTAAGATTTACCTTCTTAACCAAAAACACAAGAAAGTTAGGGAAGCCCTTGGGCCAATGCTTGATGAAGTAAGCCAACGCCAATTAAAACTAATTTCGGAGGAGTAGATGAATAAAATGGTAATAATATGGAAACTATAGTTTCTAGTGATTTAAAGGCCTTCGAGCAAGTTCTAAGCTGTATAATCAAACGGCCTATATAGTAAAATGGAGAAAATGTGATATATTTTAGGTACAAGAGTATATTTGGCTAATTGGGGGGGTTGCTTTCCGCTGTCCCCTTGCATATTATTATAGTGATATTGTTAGCACTCAATAAAGCCGAGTGCTAACAAATTATAAAATAACAAATAACATTAAGGAGGGTCTTTTCTTCATGAACATTAAACCTCTCGCAGATCGGGTAGTCATTAAAGCGCTCCCGATGGAAGAAAAAACAAAGAGCGGAATCATTATGCCAGATACGGCTAAAGAGAAACCGCAAGAAGGCGAAGTTGTGGCTGTAGGACCTGGCAAAATGGAAAAAGGGACTCGCATTGCACTTGATGTTAAACCAGGTGATAGAGTCATTTATTCTAAGTATGCAGGTACTGAAGTTAAGTATGATGGTGAAGACTACCTAATTTTAAAAGAAGCAGATATCCTGGCTGTTCTCGGTTAATTAATTAACATTTACTTAAGGAGTGAATAACGTGGCAAAGCAAATAGTTTTTAATCAAGATGCTCGACATGCTTTAGAGCGTGGTGTAAATGCTCTCGCAGAAGCTGTTCGTGTTACTCTCGGACCTAAAGGCCGTAATGTTGTATTAGATAAAAAATTCGGATCTCCCTTAATCACTAATGATGGAGTTACTATCGCCCGTGACATTGAACTCGAGGATCCGTTTGAAAATATGGGTGCTCAACTTGTTAAAGAAGTCGCTACAAAAACTAACGACGTTGCCGGTGACGGAACAACGACCGCAACCGTTTTAGCCCAAGCCATCATTAGAGAAGGTTTAAAGAATGTCGCAGCCGGCGCCAATCCTATGGGAATTAAGCGTGGTATTGAGCAAGCAATTGAGCTTGTTGTTGCAGACATTAAAGCCAATGCTAAACTTGTAGAAACAAGCGAAGCTATTGCCCAAGTTGCCTCAATTTCTGCCAGTGATAAAACAATTGGCAGCTTAATTGCTGAAGCTATGGAAAAAGTAGGCAAGGACGGAGTTATCACCGTTGAAGAAGCTAAGGGCATGACGACTGAGTTAGAAGTTGTTGAGGGTATGCAATTTGACCGCGGCTACATTTCGGCTTATATGGTTACTGATACCGAAAAAATGGAAGCGGTGCTCAACGATCCTTACATCCTGATTACCGATAAGAAAATCAGCTCAATTCAAGATGTTCTGCCTGTACTTGAAAAAGTCGTACAAGCAGGCCGCCAACTGTTGATCATTGCAGAAGATATTGACGGAGAAGCTTTGGCAACCCTCATTGTTAATAAATTAAAAGGCACTTTCGTTTGTGTTGGTGTTAAAGCCCCTGGCTTCGGTGACCGCCGCAAAGCTATGCTGGAAGATATCGCCGTACTTACTGGCGGAACAGTTATTACTGAAGATCTTGGCCTGAAACTGGAAAATACTACTGTCGAGATGCTTGGACGTACACGTCAAGTTCGCGTTACTAAAGAAAACTCCACTATCGTGGAAGGTGCCGGTGACGTCGAGGATATTAAGAAACGTGTTGAAGCAATCAAGAGACAAATTGATGAGACCACTTCAGACTTTGACCGCGAAAAACTCCAAGAACGCTTAGCAAAATTATCCGGCGGCGTTGCTGTAATTCAAGTCGGTGCAGCTACTGAAACTGAAATGAAAGAAAAGAAACTTCGAATCGAAGATGCTTTAGCTGCTACGCGTGCTGCCGTTGAAGAAGGTATTGTTGCCGGAGGCGGTACAACCTTGATTGATGCTATCAGCGCTTTAGATAAACTCGAACTGACAGGCGATGAAGCAACAGGAGTTATGATTATTCGCCGTGCTTTGGAAGAGCCTCTGCGTCAAATCGCTAACAATGCCGGTCAAGAAGGTTCGGTTGTTGTTGAGAAAGTTCGCTCCTCCAATAGAGGAACCGGTTTCAACGCTGTAACCGAAGTTTATGAAGATATGATCGCAGCCGGTATCGTGGATCCTGCTAAGGTTACACGTTCAGCTCTGCAAAACGCCGGTTCCATCGCTGCAATGCTGCTCACCACTGAGTGCCTGGTCTCTGACCTGCCGTCTAAAGACAATGGTGCTGCTGCTATGGCTGGTATGGGCGGCATGGGTGGCATGGGCGGAATGGGCGGCATGATGTAAGTCAACGCCTGAAACCCTTGTTACAAGCCGATTTAAAGGCTTGAGTCCTCATTGAGAAAATTAGAGGCTTTTCATGAGTTTTCTGAACTTTTGAGAAGCCTCTTTTTTCGTGTTTCATGGCCTTTGTCGTGTGCATATAGACAACTCTTGTTGTTTCGCCATCTTTGTGACCAAGTCGCTCTATGATTTCAGGAAGACTTACATCCGCCTCTGGAGACTGAAAAAATATCTTTTTGGACAAAAATTCTATAATGAGAAAGGCGATGATTAGACAGGTTATGATGGGCAAAACGCATGTCGCCATTGGTTTGGCAGCTGCAACATTCACAGCGCCTATGCTAAGATGGCCAGGGCTCGATAATGGTTTACTAACTTTTGCTGTATCTGCTGGAGCAGTGGTGTTAGGAAGTCTCGCGCCGGACCTTGATCAGCCGGGAAGTATTGCGACCAAAGAAATTGCAGGCCCCTTTGGAAAGAGTCGAATTGCCGCAATGCTGGGGGGTGCGGCCGCAATCTATATCAGCGATAAAATTAATCTTAAGTTCAACGGCTATGATTTTCATCTAGCCATGATGGTAATTGGGATTATTCTATTGATCATGGCTTTTATAAAACATCGTGGCATAACTCATTCCCTGATTGGAATCATTGTCGCTTGGTATGCATTTAACACATTGCAAGGGCTAACCATTTACAAGCACTATGTAGGAATACCTTTAGTTAAGCCGTTTATGGTCGGATACATCGTCCATATTGGAGCAGATTTCTTTTCCGGCGGAATAGCACCCTTGTATCCTATCGTTAAGAAAAGAATCAAGTTCCCAGTCTCCATTAAAACCGGTGGGATTTTAGACAAGTTGCTGATCCGATATCTGGCGCTTTTCCTGGCGATTGTCAGGATGTTGAATATGTCCAATAAGCTTATGGCTTTCGTTGTTAGAAAGGGGTGATCTGTGGGTCCTTCGTTAACTTCAGGTGGTAGAGTCATCCTTCGCCGCTAAGTATTCCTATTGGGAAAGGCGGCTCGGCAATAATGTCCACTGGACATTATTGTATCTGAAGCCCCGATGTTCAGCTTTAGCTGAAACGAGTTCACTTAAAAAAGCCTTTGTTTCCGAGAAAAAATATGAGATGATATAGACCGAAGGTGGGTGATTTAATGGAAGACATTGAGGGCATTGGGGAACCGGATAAAACTGTCTCCGATCGTTTGGCTATCGACAGTTATTTTGTCACTGTAAATGAGTCTGGAAAGTTAAAAAAGATATGGACGTGGATTGCTATAACTTCCTTTTTGATAGGTACGAGTATGTCAATTATAAGTTTTCTTCAGAAGATAAGATAACTATTAAATAATAGTTTTTGCGATGAGCATAAATATAAAACAGCAGCCTTAAAGAACTGTTCCCGTCAAGGGGAGCGCGTCTTAGAGGCTGCTGTTTTATTGTTCTCAGTAGACAATTTTATTCAAAAAACTGGATAAAAGTAATGGTTTGTCCTACAAATTATACCAAATATTTCCATGGATTTGGTATATAGTAATACATAAGAAGAACGCCGCATAAAGATTAAATTGTGTTGGTATTCCCCTGGAATCGTTAACTTGCCAAACACAAACGAAACAGAATTTCAAAAATACATCTGTTAAGGAAGTCATAAATCATGGTTATAATTGAAAACCCCAAAGGCAGTCGAATTGGTCGAATTATTAAGTATTGCTTATTTGCTCTGTTAACTTTGACCATCATCTTATCAAGTGTTCTTGGAGTTCTATATGTGGTATATAAACCTGCTATAGATTCAGCCAAGGAACAAGCAATTATTAAAGTAAGAAATATAGACCAACTAACCTTTAAGAGAGCTGGCAGCACTATGATATTGGATAAGGACAATAAGTCAATTGCCAAGTTAGGTTTAAGCGGTTATAACTATGTAGACCTAACCGATGTATCTAATTATATACCTCAAGGGTATATCGCGGTTGAAGATAAGAACTTCTTTACAGAAGGAGCTTTAGATTATAAAGAAACGATAAAGGCCGGTATATTGTACTTGTTGAACAGAGGTAAAGCAACAGTTGGCGGTTCGACGATCACTCAGCAAGTTGCCAAAAATGTATTGCTTACACAGGAAAGAACGGTTTCGCGCAAGTTAACTGAAATATTCATAGCGTTCGACTTGACAAAGCGATATACGAAAGAGCAAATTATGGAGTTTTATATTAACAATTGTTACTATGGTGAAGGGTGCTATGGAATAGAAAGTGCTGCTCAGTACTTTTTCTCAAAACCCGCTTCTAAGTTAACTTTGGCAGAAGCAGCAACTCTTTGTGGAATGTCTAATAATCCTTCGCTGTTTAACCCTGTTACTAATCCGAAAAAGGCGACACAACGAAGAAATATAGTCCTCAATGCCATGCTGGAGCAAGGAAAAATATCACAAGCTGAGTATGATAAAGCAAAGGATAGTAAGTTAACTCTCACAATTCACAAACCTGTAGCAACACCTGAAAATTATATGACAAGCTACGCTATTGATTGTACAGTGAGGGCGTTGATGGAACAAGATGGCTTCCAATTTAATTATGCATTTAAGACAGACGATGAAAGAAATAATTATGAGTCTGAATATAAAGAAATTTACTCCCGATATGATAAACGAGTCCGCAGCGGTGGGTACACAATTTACACCTCGCTTGATCCTGCCAAACAATCCCTATTGCAATCATCTCTGGATAATGGCTTGCAGGATTTTACGGATATCAATCCTGCAAATAATAAATTTAGTATGCAAGGGGCAGCGGTTTCAATTGATAATAAAACGGGTTATGTAGCAGCAATTGTAGGAGGGAGAGGCGATCAGGATGTGTATAATCGGGCCTTTCTGAGTTATCGGCAACCGGGTTCATCAATTAAACCGTTACTGGATTATGCTCCTGCCTTCGAATTAGGTTATCATCCTCTGTCTCGGATAACTGATCAATATATTCCTAATGGTCCGCGCAACGAAGAAAACCGATACTATGGGCCTGTAAGTATTCGATTGGCAACGGAAATGTCTCTTAATACTGTCGCTTACCAGGTATTGGCAAAAATAAAACCCCAAACGGGGTTGGCCTATTTAGAGGCGATGAGGTATGCGGGGCTTCATCCTGAAGATAACAACCCCATCGCGAGTATTGGAGGGTTCACAGAAGGAGTATCACCTGTTGAGCAAGCCGGGGGCTTCTATACTTTAGCGAACGGCGGAAGGTATGCTCAGCCCAGTTGTGTCACAAAGATTGACAATCTGGGGCAAACGATTTATAAAAACAGCCGAGAAGTGAAAACGATTTATTCACCGGAATCTGCCTATATGATGACCGATATTCTTAAAGGAGTTATCAGTTCGAACTATGGCACTGGGCACAATTTAAAAATTGATGGCCAAATAGTTGCCGGGAAAACTGGTACTACGGAAAACAGTAAAGATGGATGGTTCTGCGGTTATTCATCATATTATACAACCGTTGTATGGTGCGGGTATGATATCCCCAAGGAAGTTGACAATTTGTTCGGCTCTACCTATCCTGGACACATTTGGTTGAACTATATGACCAAGATACATGAAGGTCTCCCAAAAGCAGATTTTCTCCAACCACAGGGAATTGTTTTTAAAACTATTGATTGGCGGGGTAATCCTACCGACTTTGACACAGGAACTCAAGATATGTTTTCTAAAACTTGTTTAGAGAAGGGTTTAGGAGGGCAGATCGGCGTGAACGTGTCGCAGTCTGCAAAAGACGGTTCAAATATAACCAATCGAGTAATAATTCCCAAAGAGAATCAAATTCCCCAACCAACGGACCAGGAGACAAAAGCTGAACAAGATGCCGACGCTGCTCTAGCAGCCCTGGAATCATTAACACCTCAAAGTTCAGCAGAGAATAGGGAAGCTGTTTTTTTAGATGCTCAAAATAAGATAGGAAAAATAAAGGATAAGGATAGACGTTCTTCCTATCTAGATAGAATAAGTGATGTGCAGAGAGTATTGGGTATTGGGGGTTCATATTAACCAAAGAGTTGATAATTTACCGCTTAATGTCTTAAAAAGTTTTTTGGTATGACGCTGGATAAGCGTCTTTCTTATTCTCCAAGAGATATTAACATGATTAGAGTGAGTAATTTGTGCTTTTGGCATTAATTTTTGTGCCATAAGGCACTATTTAAAGGTTTTATATCCGAGTATTATATACTTATTTAAGAAGTAAGCAGACCATGCCAATTGTAACTGCTCTTCGGAACTATAATCAACCTAATCCTCTTGCTCAAATTCGGATGTTAAGGAGATTCGTTGCTTATGAGAAGAAGATAGTAAAGACTATGGAAAATCGGAAATATTTGAGCTTAAGTAAAATTAATGAGGTGATTAGTATGGCAATCGGTTTTAAAATTGATTTTTTGTCCTATCAGGCCAAACATCGCGATTTGTTCCATTCATTTTGCTCTACCATTAGCTACTATCTTGAACCTAGAGGTTGGGGAACAGAATTTCCATATTTACTAATCCACTTCTATAATGGAAAGCTTGATTGGGTTGACGTACCGAAGCTGATAGGTGAGCTTAAAGATATACGTGAAAGATTGAAGTACATAGAAACAACAGATATTATTTTAGATATTGAAGATTTAAGTGAAAGAGGATCGCTGAGGAAAAGAGAATGCAGTAATTACTCCAATTTAGTGAATTGTTTTCTTGTAAATGATGGCCGGGATTTATTTGATCTTTTGTTAAAAACCTTGGAAAACTCATTAATTGAAACTGATAAAGAGATTGCTTAAGAAACCCTTCTTTTTTTATCCAAACGTAAGACCCCCACTTCTTCAAGTGGGGGTGGTTCTTATTTGTTCATTGAAAACAGGAGAATTTTGTTAACGTTTAACCCATAAATCTCCACTTTAGATAAAAAATTGTTTTCGGATAACATTTTCCGAGAAATGTTTTCAGCTAGTTGTTTGCCTTCTGGATCTGGGTAGATATATGTCAGAATTGTAACAGTTTCTCCGTCGACTTGGATATCTTTAATTAAGGGATACCAAGAAGCTGAGGAATATGTATGTTTAATAGTTTCTTTGGCAGTGGCAGAAGATATCATACTAGATGACCCTCTTGTGAGAATGGTGTGCGTAGAAAGTAGGCCTAAAAGCAAAATGCCTATTATAAATAGTATTAAAACTATCTTCTGGATACCTATGGGCTTAGAATACCAGGTTTCTATACTCTTCATAAGACCTCACCCCAATTTCTGCCATTTAAAACAAAAAGCTGCTTTATCCTTAGAATAATTGCCTTTTTGTTAGACGACGGTTCGGAAGCTTGGCGACCATCAGCATTACCTGGAAGGCCCATAGCTTTGCGCCCTTAATTTTCACTAAGTTTGCTTTTGTCACAATATAAGGGGCTGAATAGATTTCGAATAATCTCGAAATACAGCATTTGAAAGAAAATAATGACGATACTTTTACAATAAGTATAGACAATATACGGGTTAAGTCCTAATGGTAATTGTGATCAATTATAGACAGTATAGGTCATTTAGCCAAACCAATGGGCCTATAGTCCTATTTGCAGATTCTAGCTCAATTTTGTTCGAAATTTGGATGTAATTTTGAGTCATGATCACCTTAATGGGAAAAGCATAAACGGTGGGGTGGTATTGGAAAGGGGCGTAGACCAAAATGGTTTCTACGCCCTTTCTAATGGTGAAGTACGGGCAAAGACAATGATGAATTGTGAATAGTAATTTCTAATACATTACATATAATATTTATATTTTTGAGCTTCTCAGAATTTGTTAAGCTAAAAAGGATTGATTTGGAATCGCCTAAAACCAAAGTGTAAAATATGAGAAGGCTGAAAGGACAATTGAGGCAATAAGCATGGCCAAAACCGGCCGCAAGGCCCGGCTGCGTAAATTGGATAAATGAACATTGAGGCCCAGGCCTACCATGGCGGCAGCTAATAAAAACGGACCAATGTCGTTTGAAATTACTGATAAAATATGTTTAGGAATAGGAAAATAGGTACCGATAATACTTGTAATGAGAAATCCAAGTAAAAACCAGGGAAATGGCGCTTTTTTGGCAGTCTCCTGACCATTTTTACGTGTCCAAAGGGAAAGAATAAGACTTAGAGGAATGAGTAAGAAAACTCGACCCAGCTTGGCTAATAAGCCAATCGTTAAGGCTGTTGGTCCTGCCGTTGCCGCAGCCGCAGCAACATGACCAATCTCGTGCAAACTAATTCCGCTCCAAATGCCAAATTGAACTGCTGTAATTGGGAGTATGGGGCGAATCAAAGTGTAGCCAATCGCGAACAGAGTGCCTACTAAGGCGATAATACCTGCTCCGAGGGCTGTATCCTCATCATCGGCGTTAACAATCGGAGAAACGGCAGCAATAGCAGCAGCACCACAAACACCTGTACCGATGCCTAAAAGAAGGGAGAGCATCTTTTCGCCTTTAAAAAGTTTGGCAAAAAGCAATGTCACACTGATTGCAACAATGATGCTTAAGGTGTCATGAATTAGCAGCAGGCCTCCTTGGTTTAAAACAATATCAATGTTGAGCTTAAAACCATAAAGAATAATTGCAAAACGAAGGATCTTATGGGCAGAAAATTGTATTCCGGTGCGGATATCTTCCGGATAACCGAAAACGTTGCGATATAAAACTGCAATCAAGATTGAGGTGAGCATAGCGCCTATTCTGTCAAGGACTGGCAAATCCGAGGCGATTGTGCCGATCCCTGCAATAACAAAGGTAAATAAAATACCCCCGTACAATTTGAATAAATTAGATTTTTGTAAAGTGACCGCTGGAATTTCGATGTTGTGAGACATTTTTTCAACCCTTCCATGCCATGCAAAATTTCCTGAAAGCTTTTTAACCTATTGTTCCGGAACAGGTTCATTGTTAAAGACCTTAATTTCAGGTTTCTGCACTTAAATATAAAGGCTGTAATTTAGACTTACAATCTAGATGTCTAATGTTAAGCATATGGTTATTTAATACGTACATGCATTTTTAAGCGAGGGCATTACTTTTAGGCCTATTGTTAAGGAGGTTATGAGTCTTGATTACGGAATCTCTAAAAGTATTTGTGACAGTTATCGAGCAAAACAGTTTTTCTCGCGCTGCTGAAGAGCTGTTTTTATCCCAGCCAAGCGTCAGTCTCCACATCCGCAACTTGGAAAATGAGTTCGGTGCCAAACTTCTGCATCGCTCTTCAAGGCGTTTAAGTCTTACTCCGGCCGGAGAAGCTTTATTCCGGCATGCCCGAGAGATTCTCAGTCATTATGATCAGGCCAAAAGTGAAATTGATGATCTTCGCCATGTCGTCACAGGAGCTTTGAAAATTGGCGCAAGTTTTACAATCGGTGAATATGTCTTGCCCCGTTTTTTGGCTGAAGTTTCGGAAAATTACCCAAACGTTGAGGTATCAGTAACAATTGCTAATACAGAGGAAATTGCTCAATTGCTCCACCAAAACCAACTGGACATTGGGATTGTCGAAGGTCAAGTGAGCCTTCCCGGCATTGAAGAGGAACCATTTATGCATGATGACATGCTTTTAATTGTTCCGAACGGACATCCTTTAAGCAAGCTTAGCAAAGTTACCCCTGAAGATCTTCAAGATCAGGTTTGGATTTTAAGAGAATCTGGTTCAGGAACACGTTCTTTCACCGATGATCTTTTAAAGTCCTTAGGAGTAAAAATAAACCGTTCTTTTGTCTTCAGCAGCAATGAGGGAGTTAAAGAAGCGGTGATTAATGGTCTTGGGATCACGATTGTATCTCGTCTTGTTGTTCACAAAGAAATAGCGGCTAAGGTAATTAAGACGGTACCGATTAAGACAAAAGAAAAACTCCAGTTTTCTCGCAAATTAAGCATTTTGCATAGCCAAGAACCGGCAAGTTCTAAAGCAGTTGAGGAATTTCTGGAAAAATTAAGATTATTTGAATTGTAGGTATACCTTATATAATTTGTTTCTTTATACAAATGGCGCTAAAATATTTAGGTATAATAACTTAAACATCTGAAAGGAACAACTAAAAACTTATGACGATGTGGAAACGTAACTTAATTATCTGTTGGTTCGGCTCCTTCGCCACGATGGCTGGCATGAACCTTGTAATTCCTTTTCTTCCTGTTTATATCCAACAATTGGGCGTTCATAATATTGCCAGCGTTGAACAGTGGTCCGGTGTTGCTTTTGGGGCAACGGCTCTCTCCGCCGCTATTGTTTCACCGCTTTGGGGAAAACTGGCCGATATACATGGCCGTAAGATGATGTTGTTGAGAGCAAGTCTGGGGATGGCTGTAATTATGATTTTAATCGGATTTGTTCATAATGTTTATGAACTTGTGGGCCTTCGCCTTTTAATGGGTGCCATATCTGGTTATGTACCGGCAGCGATAACCCTTGTTTCTTCTCAAACCCCCAAAGAACATGCTGGTTGGGCCTTGGGTACTCTTACTTCCGGCTCGGTCGGAGGTTCCTTGATCGGTCCTCTTGTCGGTGGTACATTATCTGAACTCATCGGTTTGCGTCATGTTTTTTATGTCACCGGGGGATTTTTGTTTTTGGCCTTTCTAATCGCTTTGCTGTTTATTCAAGAAGACTTTGTACCGAACAATTCGGCTCGGTTATCCGGTCAAGAATTTTGGAAGACTATTGACAAGCCTAAAGTACTGATAGCCATGTTTATAACCTCGTTTATGCTTCAATTAGCCAGTATGTCAATTGAACCTATTGTTACCATTTACGTCAAGCTTCTAATGAATAACGCTAATCATATAGCAATTATTTCTGGAGCAGTCGTTTCTGCTGTGGGATTGGCTAATGTGCTGATTGCTCCCCTCCTGGGCAAGCTATCGGACAGGGTAGGGCCATATTCAGTGTTATTTGTCTGCCTCCTTGGGGCAGCTGTAATTATAATTCCTCAAGCATATGTCCGAAATGCCTGGCAGCTTATTATTTTACGTTTCATGATGGGAGTGGCAACCGCTGGTTTTTTGCCATCAATTAATTCACTTCTGAAAAGTAACATTCCGGAGACAATTTCAGGCAGAATATTTGGGTATAATAATGCGGCCCAAAATTTAGGTAACGTAGTTGGCCCTGTATTAGGGGGGCAGATGGCAGCTTTCTGGGGTTTTCATTATGTGTTCTTTTCCACAAGTATATTACTTCTCATCAATGCATTTTGGGTTTACAGAACGAGTAAAGGGCAATATGAAGCATCTCCGAATTGCTCGGGCTAACGGTATTTCGTTATAAAATATAAAAAACTTTTTCTAACATCAAATACAAATTGTGACAAATTATACAGTATATCTATGTTATACTACACGTGAAGAATATTTTAATACAATTATTACCTTTTTAATAATTAAATACATAATTGGGAAGTTTTGAAGCATGTATTGTATAATTTGGGCGCTTTATACATGTGGAACGAGTAGCGCAACCGGCCTGGTTTTAAGTAAACCAGGTTTTTTATTTGGGGAGGAATGATTTTGAAAAAAGTCAAGATACAGGTTAATAGATATATTATTTTGAACTATCCCCACCAAAGCACGGTATGGGAACCACCCCCATTTGAAAAAGTGGGAGTCTTACGATTGGATAAAAATCGAGTCCTTTGATATTGAGGGAGTAATGATGAAAGAAAGAAAATATGTGTTTATAGGATTAAGTATTGGATTCATTCTTTTTTTGTTTGATCGATGGCTGGATTCCCATAATCACTCTTTGAGAATTTCTTGGTTATGGATAATATTAGGCTGGATTAGCGGCAGCCTTTTTATACGGATACATAATGAGCGCAGGAAAAGAGAAGAGACTATAAAAGAGGATCATCAACGTATGCTTGATTTGTTAAACAGTCTCCCAGGAATAGTAATTGTTGTGGGAGAAAATTATGAAGTACACTTTGTCAATCGCAATTATCTTTTGGAATTTGGTGATAAAAAAGGCAAGTTTTGCTACGCCATGCTTAAAAGGAATAGCCCATGTGAGAATTGCAGAATAAACGAAGCGTTCTGTACTGGGCGGCCCATAAAGGATGAAGAGATTTTTTATAATAATAAAATTTATGAAGTTAAAATTCAACCGTTTGTTGATGTGAACGGAACACGGCTTGTTATTAAAACTCTTTATGATATAACGGAGCGAAAAAAAGCTGAGCAGGAATTGACACGCTTGCATTTAGAAATGATCAATCTGGAACGTTTTAATTTAGTTGGTCAAATGGCAGCAGGGATAACCCATGAAATCAGAAATCCAATTACTACGGTACGGGGATTCCTCCAGCTGCTCGGCTCCAAGCCAGAGTTTCAATTACAAGGAGATACCTTTATGCTCATGATTAATGAACTGGACCGTGCGAACAAAATTATTTCGGATTTCCTATCTCTTTCACGTAATTCTCCCAAAGAACAAGATTACCTAAATATTAATGAGATTTTAAGACACTTGTATCCTTTACTTGAAGCAGATTCTCTCACTCAGGATAAACAAATAAAGTTCCTAGTCGGGGATACACCTAAGATCTTGCTTAATCCGGATGAAATGTCGCAGCTAGTGCTTAATTTGTGTCGTAACGGGTTAGAGGCTATGCAAGCGGGAGGAACATTGTGTATTTCTACCTATGTCGAGAATAGTCAGGTGGTATTATGTATAGAGGATGAAGGGGGCGGCATTCCAATAGAATACTTAGACAATATTGGAACGCCGTTTTTTACTACCAAACAGAATGGAACGGGATTAGGATTGAGTACTTGTTACGATATTGCCAGTCGTCATAGTGCGACAATCAACTTCAAGAGTAATCCTGGAGGAACAGCGTTTTATGTTCGTTTCCCAATATATAGTGCAAAAATGACTAGTTGAAATAAGGCAAAATTTGCGTAAAGTATAGACTTATACATAACAAAAGTCCAAACATTGTATTAGTTTGAGCTGTATAGCGAACTGCGGGCATCATTTGGGAGGGCCGATTTTTGCCGATAAAACCTTTCGTTGCTTGTACGGCTTTGGGAATGCTTAAGAAGACAATCAGAAGCCAGGGGTTGACCAACCCTCTAATAACTAATCCCATGACCCAAAGATAAGCAGTGGCGAACATAGCTCCGAGTACGAAAGCGGCATGCTCATGCCCAAGTAAAATAGCTATTGTTTTTCGTCCTGAATCCTTATCCCCATCAAGATCGCGAATATTGTTGGCCATATTGATTGCACCGACTAAAATACCGGTCGGTATGGAAACGAGGATACTTTTCTCGTTGACATATCCTGTTTGGATGAAGAACGATATAAGAATAAAGAAAGTTCCCATTAGTAGGCCGGCAAAAATTTCGCCTAGGGGAGTATAGGCTATAGGTAACGGCCCTCCGGTATATAAATAGCCAATCAGCATTCCCACAAGTCCGATTAAGGCTAACCACCAACTGCTGTGAACACAAATGTAAATGCCAAATAATATTGAAACGCCGTAGCATCCCAAGGCGAGCCGCAGAACAGTCTGGGGGCGGAATCCTTCCCGGACAATTGCTCCGCCGATGCCGATAGAATCTATCGTATCCAGGCCGCGTTTAAAATCATAATATTCATTAAACAAGTTTGTGGCTATTTGGATGAGCAGGCAGCTTATGAGCATGGCCCCAAAAAGGAGTTTATGCCAAGGGGTATAACCTAGGGATAAGGACGTACCGATAAATACGGGAATAAAGGATGCAGTTAAAGTGTGAGGACGAGTAATTTTCCATAAAACTTTTAGTTTTCCCGGCTTTTCGGGGTTTGAATATGGCATAGTATTAGGCAGAGTATTCATATTTTTTCCTTTCATGTGAAACTTCTGAGATCGTTTCTAAATAATCTTAGTTTAGCGGATGGAGTGGTGATTCCACGAGTTCACTCAATAAAATTATAGCACTGGAAAACTAGTTATGAGATATTTAACGGGCAGCATGCTTTGAATTTTTGTTGTTGCAACCTTATTGACATATGTTCAAAATGAAGTATAATTGACAAAAAAGGCATATGTCAATAACAGGAAGGAGGGTGATACCAGTTAAAATGCCTCACCTGACAGGCGTGAGTCCATCGTTTGGTATGGCCGGCAATTCTATGCATTAGCTGCATACAGGTCAGCTTCATGGCTTCCACTACGTCTTGCCTTAGGCAATCCGTAGATACTTTAGCTCTTCTACATATACTTCTTGGAACTCCCCATATTTGTAGTTGCTCAAGATGTTCTTTGCTCCGTGAATATCACGCGTTCTCGATATCTACAAGTACAAATGTAATTACTAGAAGAGGTTTAATAATTTGAGGGCGGCGATTCATCTCACCACCTATAGAGAATGTGAGTCTTTTCGCTGCAAAAAGATCAATTAGCATTACATTTATTTGGAATCTAGTCTTGTATTTGGCAAATAAGGGGGAATTCTGAAGTGAAAATTGCAGTTGCCAGTGATAATGGTATGGTTGCTGAGCATTTTGGCCATTGTCATAGTTTCAGTATTTTTTCTGTGGAAAATAATCAAATTGTTAACATCGAATCATTAATAAGCCCTGGACATAAGCCTAGCTTTTTACCCAACTTTTTAAATGACCTAGGGGTAGAAGTTATTGTTTCGGGCGGTATGGGCGGGGGCGCAATAGAAATATTTAATCAAAAGGGAATTCGAGTCATAACAGGCGCCATGGGACATGCCAAAGTCGCTGCTGAACAGTATCTGCAAGGTACTCTCAAAACTAACGGTGCTGTTTGTAATGAACATCTGCATCATAACGAATGTGGTCATTAAGATTTGAAAAAAAGCGCCAATTCTAATATAGTACTAATTAGTAAATGTCTTTTTCTACTCAAGAGAAAAATTAGGGAGGTTATAGTATGATCGTTGAAGTAAATCAAGAGGACTGTATGGGCTGTGAATCCTGTCCTGCCTTTTGCCCAGAGGTATTTAGGATGACGAATGACGGATTAGCAGAAGTTTATACAACTCCAGTCCCCAGCGAATGTGAGGAAGCTGCTAGAGAAGCCGTTCAGGGTTGTCCTGCCCACTGTATTTCCATTGAAGAGTAGTATATACGAGTATCTAAGTATATAGGGAAAAAGGAAAGCTGTAGAGAGGGTGTGAATCATCCATCAATACAGCTTTCCTTTTTATTTAGTTTTCAAGGCTCCGACTTCTATAAGTGGGAGTATTCCCCATACCTTGTTTCAGGGGGGGATAGATTTTTAATCAGAGACAAGTAAAAATTTGGCGAGATCCATAGCGATATTTGTTGTGAAATGTCATATTGTATAGTTTTATAGTATTGACAAGGGAAATAATGAAGAATATTATGTAAATCATAAAAGAGGTAAGAGAGTGATTACTTACCAACAAAAATTGACTCTTAGGAGTTATTTTTACTTCGATTATGCACGTATATGAGCGGGATTGCGGGCCGATAATAAGTTCTCTTATGTAAAAAACAAGTGATACAAGGAGGTGAATTTAGTGACCAATGAGCGGATTAATGAACTTATGTTAGAATTGTTTATTTTTGAGACAACACAATTAGTTGAACAACTTGAACAAATATTAATAACCACAGAGAAAAACGCAAGCTTTACAACTGAACAAATCAATGAGATCTTCCGGATAATGCATACGATTAAAGGATCGTCCGCCATGATGCTTTTTAATAACATCGCAGCCTTGGCACATGCTCTGGAAGATCTGTTTTTTTTCCTTAGAGAAGAAAAACCTCGAGAGGTAAATTTCTCAGAAATTATGGATCTGGTTTTCAATGGTTTAGACTTTATTAATGTAGAACTTTTGAAGCTTACGAATGGGGATAAGGTGGATGGTGAGGCCACGCGTCTTATCGAACAACTGCATGGATACTTACTTTTATTAAAAGGCGATCAGCTGGTTCAAGAAAATCTCCAGTCAGAATCTGATTCCTTTATACCTCAACAATTCTATATAAGTAAAAGTAAACAATCTGGAACTGAAGATCAGTTTGAAAATGCTTTTCAAGCCACGATTTATTTTGAAGAAAACTGTGGCATGGAGAATCTTAGAGCTTTTGGTGTTGTTAATGAGTTAGAGGGACAACTCGAAGAGTTCTATCATTTACCGCAAAACATTGAAGATGATGAATCAATTTCGGAAATTCTAACAGAGGGCTTCAGGCTTTTTATTAAAACAAATCATTCTGATGAGGAAGTCCGAGATTTACTCCAGCAAACTATGTTCCTAAAAGAACTAACTCTCAAAGGAATTGATGATCTGGAGACAGCTTTTTGCCCCTTCAGAAATGAGCTTACACCGACTGAACTTCTGGGGGGGGATTCTTTGAACTCCCTGATGACATTAGACCAAGCGGAGAAAGACCCTACTAACGGAAAACCAGCAGCAAGTGCTCAAAATCATCAATCCATCATTAATGTAAGTGTAGCAAAATTGGATAAACTCATGGACCTTGTTGGCGAGATGGTTATTGCCGAGGCCATGGTAACCCAAAATCCGGATCTTAAGGGACTTGATTTACAAAACTTCCAAAAGGCCGCGCGACAATTGAACAAAATTACAACTGAGCTTCAGGATATTGTGATGTCTGTTCGCATGGTTCCCCTAGCCGGTACTTTTCAAAAGATGAATCGTACTGTTCGGGATATGTGCAAGAAATTGAATAAGGAAGTCTCTCTTAAATTGATTGGGGAAGAAACCGAGGTTGATAAAAATATTATTGAGCATATTGCTGATCCATTAATGCACCTGATAAGGAATTCCATTGACCATGGTATTGAAGAACCACATATTCGTGAGGCAAAAGGAAAATCGCGGTCGGGAACTATAGTATTGGAAGCTAAAAATGCCGGCAGTGACGTTCTCGTGTCAATACGGGATGATGGACAAGGATTTAATAAAGATAAAATTCTCGCCAAAGCTTTTGAACATAACTTGTTGCCCCCAAATTTCGAGGAGTTATCGAATAAAGAGATTTATCAATTGATCTTTCTGCCTGGTTTCTCAACCAATGAATCTGTAACAGAATTTTCCGGGCGTGGTGTCGGTATGGATGTTGTTTCCAGCAATATTTCCGCAGTGGGAGGATCGGTTACCGCAGACAGTATCCCTGAAGAGGGCGCGTCGATAACTTTGAAAATTCCCCTTACTTTAGCGATTATTGATGGGATGACCGTCAAAGTAGGTAATGCCCGTTATACCATACCCACTATTTCTGTTAAAGAATCTTTCAAGCCTAAGTTATCAGATATCATAGTTGACCCCGACCAGCGAGAGATGATTATGGTACGCGGCCATTGTTACCCCGTACTCAGGCTCCATCAGTTTTATCGTGTAAAGACGGAGATAATAGAGCTAATAAAAGGCATGATCGTTATGGTGGAGCAGGAAGGAAAGACCTTGTGCCTTTTTGTAGATGAACTTGTAGGTCAACAGCAAGTTGTTGTTAAAGCTTTACCAACCTATATCAAGACCTTGAAGGAGATTCCGGGGCTTGCGGGATGTACATTGTTAGGCGATGGCAGTATCAGTTTAATTTTAGATATTCCAGGACTTATTTCCTATTAAATAAAGGGGGGAAATTACATAAATCAAAGAAACAGAAAGGAGAGTCTATGGTGGCCGAAATAGATCAAGAGTTTCTTGAGGAAGAAGACACCCAAAAGGGGAAATTCCTAACCTTTTTGTTGGGAAACGAATTTTACGGCATTGAAATCAAATTTGTCACTGAAATCATCGGTTTTCAACCGATCACGGAAGTCCCAGACCTTCCGGATTATATCAAAGGTATTATAAATTTAAGGGGTAAGATTATTCCAGTCATGGATGTTCGCTTGCGTTTTAGGAAACCTTTTCGTGAGTATAATGATCGGACCTGTGTTATTGTGGTGGATGTTCTGGAAGTTTCTGTTGGTCTTATTGTCGATAGTGTTTCCGAAGTGATATCAATCTCCAAAGGAGAAATAGTTGATCCTCCTAATCTTGGCAAAGGCGGGAGCGGATACATTAAAGGTATTGGTAAAGTGGGCAGTGAGGTCAAGCTCCTCTTGGATTGTGATAAACTGCTCAATGAGAAAGATCTTGAGAGTTTAGAAAATATGTGACCTTGAGGAGGGACTGTCCCATGAAGTGGTTCTTGAATATGAAGATAAGTGTCAAGCTTCTAGTTTCTTTTATTATAGTTGCCCTGCTATCCGGCGTTGTTGGTCTTGTCGGCATTATTAATTTGAAACAATCGGATACTCAATATTCCAGTCTTTATACGAATTATGGTGTATCTTTGAGCTATTTATCCAATATTGCAGAGGGTTTTCAACGTATGAGAGTCAATTTGCGAGATCTTATGGTCGATACAAATCAAGGCAATAAGCAAAACTATATTAATAGTATTAAAACTTTAGAAAAAAACGTTCAAGATAATATGAACATTTATGAAAAAAACATTAGTACCTCAGAGGACCGGGCTCTTTTCAGTCAACTTCAGGAGGCCTGGAATAAGTTATTACCGGTTGTTGATAAAGAAATAGCCTTAGCTTCATCTCAACAAGAGCAACAAGCTTATATTATTTCAACCAGTGAGGGGACTCAAGTTACCCAATTGGTTGATGATGCCATAAACAAAGTGATTAATCAAAATATTACAACCGGAAATCGATTATCTAACCAATATGGACAAAACGCTGAAAGCACAATCAATCTTATGATCGGTATTATTGTTTTCTGTATGTTCATGGCTGTAGTTCTTGGAATTGTTCTTTCCCGTATTATTAGTAAGCCTATAAGAAGACTTGCTGAAGGAGCTGAGAAGATTGCTCTTGGGGAGATAGACCTGAAATTTGAAGCGATGACTAGGGATGAACTGGGGATACTTGAAAAGTCTTTTGGGAAAATGATCGATAGTATCCGCACCCAGGCCGAGACGGCCGATAAAATCGCGGCGGGTGATCTTAATGTACAGGTTCCGGTTCGTTCTGATAAGGATGTGCTCTCGAAAAGTTTAGAGCAAGTTGTGCATACTCTGCGAAACTTTCTTGATGAGATGGGTCATATGTCCAAAGAACATGATCTGGGCGAGATTGATATCTTTGTTCCTGCGGAAAACTTTCAAGGTGCCTATAGAACTATGGCACAAGGCGTTAACGATATGGTTAAGGGACATCTTATCGTCATAAGGAAAGCAATGGCCTGTATTTCTGAGTTTGCTAAAGGCAACTTTAACGCCGAGATTGAGAAGTTTCCTGGAAAGAAAGCAATCATTAATGAAAACATCGAAGCCCTTCGCCATAATTTAAAGGAAGTTAGTTCGGAAATTGGCATATTAATTGAGGCCTCTAAAGAAGGACGCTTAGGTGAACGGGCAAATGCTAAGTTGTTCAAAGGGGATTGGGCTGATCTGGTCCAAGGTCTGAATGGCTTAATCGATGCTATTCTTGAACCGATCCAAGAGGCTGCCGCTGTGCTTGAGGAAATGGCCAAAGGAAATTTGCGGGTCAACGTTAAAGGAAATTACAAGGGAGATCATGCAAAAATCAAACAGGCCCTGAATGAAACTTTAAGTACCTTGGACTCTTATGTTAGTGAGATATCAGATGTTCTTACACAGATGGCTAATGGTAATCTCGATGTGGAAATCAGTAAGGACTACAGGGGAGACTTTTCTGAAATCAAAAAGTCCTTAAATAACATTATTCAATCCCTCAACGACGTTTTTAGTGATATTAATAATGCTTCAACTCAAGTTGCAGCAGGTTCCAGCCAGGTTTCCGACTCTGCTCAATCTCTTTCTCAGGGTTCAACAGAGCAAGCCAGTGCCATTGAAGAATTGACTGCTTCTCTCGAAGAAATTGCCTCGCAGACGAAACTTAATGCTTCAAATGCCGATAAGGCTAACGAACTAGCCTTCGCTGCCAAAGACGATGCAATTGAAGGCAATAATCAGATGAAGGAAATGCTTAAAGCAATGGATGTTATCAATGAAGCTTCCGGCAATATTTCCAAGATAATTAAAGTAATTGATGAAATTGCCTTCCAGACCAATACCTTAGCCCTTAATGCCGCAGTTGAAGCTGCGCGGGCCGGACAGCATGGCAAAGGTTTCGCGGTAGTAGCAGAGGAAGTTCGCAATCTTGCCACTCGCAGCGCAAATGCCGCTAAAGAAACGACACTTCTAATTGAAGGTTCAATTAAGAAGGTTGAAGGCGGAACGAAGATTGCTAATGACACTGCTGCAGCCTTAAGTAAGATTGTAGACGGTGTTGCTGAAGCTGCTGAGCTTGTCGGGGAAATTGCAAATGCATCTAACGAGCAAGCCTTAGGAATTAATCAGATTAACCAGGGAATTCAACAAGTTTCAGCTGTAGTTCAAACGAACTCTGCTACTTCTGAAGAAAGCGCGGCTGCCAGCGAGGAATTGTCGAGTCAAGCAGAGCTTTTGAGAGAACAAGTAAGTCGCTTTAAGCTCAAAAAGACTCGATATGCTTCTATGATCAAAAGTTTTGATGAGCTCAATCCCGAAGTAATTAAGATGCTCGAGAGCATGAAGCAAAGAAAAAGAGGAACTGAGAATTCAATGGATCAAGGCTATGGTGAAGCTGCCGCTGCGAGACATAATCCTAAAATTACTTTAAGCGATAGTGAGTTTGGCAAGTATTAATCAACTAACTTAAATGAGAGAGCCTTCGGGCTCTTCTCAAGTTTTTTGCCCAAACCAGACAGGGGGCTGCATTAGCCGAAGCTTGATCATGAAAGTGGATAATGAAGAAATTAATGTTGTTTCACAGTCCATTATGATTTAATCTTGAGATCGGAATGAGGTATTATTATAATAAGTCATTTTCTTGAAGGGGGAAAATTAATTAATGAATATACTTATCGCTGAGGACGATATGCCTAGTCGTAAATTTCTGTCAAAGTTTCTTTCCCAGTACGGCGACGTTGATATGGTTGTGGATGGCTTAGAAGCGTTAGATGCTTACCTAATTTCAATTAAAGAGAATAATCCTTATGATCTTATCTGCCTGGATATCATGATGCCCAAAGTCGATGGGGTAAGGGTACTTAAGGCAATCAGAGATTATGAGGCCAAACGGGGTGTCCCTCAAGATAAAAGGGTTAAGGTTATAATGACAACAGCCTTGGAAGGAACTGATTTCGTTAAAAATTCCTTTGAGCTCGGATGCGAGGCATACGCAGCAAAGCCCATTGATACTCAAAAACTTTTGGAAGTCCTTGAAAAGCTCGGCCTGCTTGAATTCCCTTCACAATGAGTGTCTATTAATAATATTAATCGTAAAGATAGCGATTGGCTATAGATTTTGGGTTTTGAGAATGTTATTCTTTACATAAGATCAAGGGCAAGTAAGGTGTTAGTGAACTCGTTCAGCTAAAGCTGAACATCTGGGCTTCAGATGGGGGACTCACCCCCACTTATAGAAGTGGGGGGGCTTAAAAACAGGATAAAGGTAATAGAGGATAAGTTAGCTAATTAAAGTTAGGAATGTGAATGTAATAACTATCTCATAGGTAATAATTCAATAGGCCGCACTAATCCCCTAGCTATTTAAGAGTTATTTTTAGAGAATTGGTATTTCAAGATCTTGAATTAAAGCTATAAAGGAGGCGTTGTATATGTTCGCTTGGATTTCGATGATAATGTTAGCTATTTTTCTTGGGGCCTGCGCTGTAGTAATTGCTGCTTCTTGTTATCACCTTTCGAAACTGATTCACAAGCGTTTCAGTAAGCGCGATTATTTGATTAAACCTCATCAATTAAAGCCTAGTCATGGATAAGAACCCTGGGGGAATTTATAAAAGTTAAGTCAAAAGGGACTACCACTATCAAAAGTGGTAGTCCCTTTTAAAATAACCTAAAATCTTCAATTGGTATTTCCTTCGTAAAAGTTTCTGTTGGTGGATCAATCCTATTAACTCCCGATATCATAGCTTTAATGGTTGGAGAGCATTCCTTAATAAAGTTATTTAATCTTGAGCTGCTCATTCCATCTTCATAATTCAGTTTGCTATTCAAATCATTGTTCAAAGTATATTCTTTGCTTGAAAAGTATTCATCAAATCTCGCTTCGATTTGCGGCGGCCCAAATTTAGCTGCTTCTCGGCAAACATATAAACGGCATAGTGGTGTTGTGGCGTCTTTGGGTAACATACAGCCTATATTACTTGCAAAGGGACAATGATTAAAACCGGATTTCATTTCGACCATTATTCCGTTATAACCTTCGATGATTTGTCCTTTACTTAAGATTAAGGTATAGATATCAGGATAATTTAGATATAAAAACACTAAATCGAAAAGACAAAATTCTGGTTCATAAGAACAACAACCTAATTTTTTCGGATCATTGGCAGCATTTCGGCAGCAAACTGAACAGAGATTGGTACAGATACTTGGGCGTAAAGGATCATTAATAATTTTAAATTCTGCTAACATTCGTAAATCCCTCTCTCAAATCCTTTGTCGTTGAGTTCTTAATAACTTGATTAAAACAGATCAATTATACTTTTACGTGACAAGGCATCATAACGGTACTATGATTATATAAAAATGGAGTATTTTCTAATATCAAGTCTAAAAAGTGTGACTAGTTTAACAAAATGATTAAGGCTTGTAAAGCAGGAAAATGATAATACTAACATGATAATACGAAATTGTTAGATAGCCAACGTGAGTTAATTTAAGGAAATCGTGCAAAGAAAAGAGGATGGGCAAGTGTACTTTGAAACGAGATATTTTTCTAAATCGGATGAAGACTTAGCAGCTCATTGGTTATTATTTCGGGAGAACAAAATTGTTACCCTTAATGACAAGCTGCAATTTACACCGTCAGAAATTAAGGCCTATAAATTTGAAGAAAATATAATTCGCTGCCAACAAATCGAAGGATTAGATGGGCATTTGCTTAATGTTGCGGAGCTGAGTCAGGAGACAATTGTACCGAGGGAAATGACATGTGTAAATCTAAGGCAGTTACTGGGTAAAGTCCCGGATGAATTATTTTTTTTGGCGGGAAAAGCTTCCCAGCTATTGTTCTGGGATCATACCCATCAATTCTGCAGCCGCTGCGGAGGTCAAACAGAGTATAAGCACGATGAAAGAGCTAAAATCTGTCCTGCATGTGGTTTTGTCAATTATCCGCGAATTTCTCCGGCAATTATTGTGGCGATTATCAAAGGGCATGACATTTTATTGGCCAAGGGGAGCCGTTTTCAAGGCGGTTTCTATAGTGTTTTGGCAGGGTTTGTGGAGCCGGGGGAAACCTTTGAGGAGTGTGTGCAACGGGAAGTAGGAGAAGAAGTCGGCATTAAGGTCAAAAATATCAAGTATTTTGGCAGTCAGCCTTGGCCCTTCCCCGATTCATTAATGGTGGGTTTTACTGCTGAATATGCGAGCGGGGATATAAACATTGATAATAAAGAAATCATCGATGCCGGCTGGTTTACTTCGGAAAAACTGCCTCTAATACCAAAGACGGGAAGCATAGCCCGGCGATTAATTGATTGGTTTGTTGAGAGTCAAGATAAGCAGGCTGGATCTTAAGGAAACTGATAGTGGTATTACCTTTTATATAGTGTATGAGCAAAAACAACGATATTAAAGGAGACCTATATTTTGGAGGTTAACGATGACAACAAACATGATCCTGATTATCGCAGCTATCGTTATTGGAGTACTTATAGTTGTAAAATTTATACGATTTATAGTTAAAGGAATATTTTTATTGGCAGTGTTAGCTTTGGCCCTATTCCTTCTTCTGAACTTGACTCAGGAAACACCATCGAAAAACATTACAAATGGCAAAGTACAAACCGCAGTACAAAGTGGGATCAGTAATGTGACCCAGAAACTTAAAAGCATTAATTATAAGCAAGCTCAAACAAATTTCCAAAATGCTCTAACTCAAAGCATAGATTATGGTAAACAAGCATTAGCTAAAATAGCTCATTGATTGGAAGTTATTCAGCGTTCGCATCTGCCGAAAGAATAGGTAAAAAAGAAAAGGCCTAGGCGCTTTGCACCTAGGCCGAACCGCCTAAAAATGGAAAGGTTGGGGTGGAACATGAGGTCTTAATAGTTTGCGTAACACCCATAGTTCCCAGATGATTATTGACAACAGGACAATTATAATAATCAATGCCGTTATAATCATACAGTTCACTCCTTTATTTTGTGCTAATCTTAAGTGCGAGAGGATTCCTAATACATGCTATTCAGCATGTCCAGCAGATGTTCATAACTTTGAAAATTTGCATGAAAAAGCTCGAGAAATTCTGTAAAATTCTTGATGATTTGCGGTTGACAAATACTAACAAAATGAGTATGATACATAGTAATTAAATAACTCACCCTAAACCGTTGAAGTGGAGATAAAAACAAATCGTGCACTTCCAGAGAGCCGGAGTTGCTGTGAACCGGCAGAACGCAGATTGTTAAATGGACCACGGAGGGCGCGACGAAAGGCATTGCCGAGTATTTCGCGACGTGGAGGCATACGTCAGTTGCCAGGAATATGATGGTATTCTGTTAAGCGTGCGGAATTTTTTTCCGTGAAGCAAGGTGGCACCGCGGGTATTGTATTGAATTCAACCCGTCCTTGACTATATAGTCGTTGGACGGGTTTTTTGACGTTTAAAAACAAGGTCCTCCCGTCCATGAACGAAGCGCGCATGTTCAAAGGAGGTAATTATGTACAGACCAAGCTTAGATGAAGCCAGAGAAATTGCAGCAGACTACAACCTGATTCCCATTAGCCGTGAAATATACTCGGATCTCAGGACTCCCATCGAAGTGCTGAAAATCCTGAAAGGCGTCAGCAGTCACTGCTTTTTGCTGGAAAGTCTTCAGAGTGCCGAAACGTGGGGACGTTACACCTTTTTAGGTTTTGATCCCAAACTGGAAGTAACTTGTACGAACGGAACGATCACTACCAAATCATTATCGAAAACTAGTTCTCAGACTACGAAACACCCTCGGGAGTATATTCAACAGATCCTTGACAACAATAAAAGCCCTCGGTTTGAGTACCTGCCGCCTTTTACCGGTGGCTTGGTAGGGTATTTTTCTTATGATTATATCAAATACAATGAACCTTCCCTCAAACTGGATGCGGAAGATCAGGAAGGCTTTAAAGACGTAGATTTAATGCTCTTTGACAAGGTTATTGCTTTTGATAACTTGAAACAAAAAATTATTCTTATTGCCAATGTAAGAACTGATGAACTTTCTTCCAATTATAGTAAGGCAGTCAAGGAAATTGAAACTATGGCTGACCTCATTAAACACGGGGTTTATCGAGAAACTCAACCCGGTAAAGTCACTTCCGAATTTCGCCCGTTGTTTAAGGAAAACGAATATTGCCAAATGGTAAACAAAGGCAAGCATTATATCCATGAAGGGGATATCTTTCAAGTCGTGCTCTCAAACCGTTTTGAAGCAGATTTTGCAGGCAGTCTTCTTAATGCCTATCGTGTGCTGAGAACCTTAAACCCATCTCCTTATATGTTTTATATCTCCAGCAATGATCTGGAAATCGCCGGCGCTTCTCCGGAAACCTTAGTTAAACTTCAAAATGGGACACTCTTCACGTTTCCTTTGGCAGGAACTAAACCAAGAGGGAAAAACGGCGAGGAGGACTTTCAGAACGAAAGGGATTTGCTCTCCGATCCTAAAGAATTGGCCGAGCATAATATGCTGGTAGATTTGGGCAGAAATGACTTGGGTAGAATCAGCAAATTTGGCACCGTTAGGGTTGAAAAATACCTGTCGATTGAGCGCTTCTCACATGTTATGCACCTCGGATCGACGGTAAAAGGGGAAATAAGAGCGGATAAAAAGGCTTTAGACGCAGTTGATGCCGTACTGCCGGCCGGTACGCTTTCCGGGGCCCCTAAAATAAGAGCTTGTGAGATTATCAATGAACTTGAAAATAACAAGCGCGGCATTTACGGGGGAGCCATTGGCTATATCGATTTTACCGGCAACTTAGATACTTGTATTGCCATTCGTATTGTCTTTAAAAAGAACGGCAAGATCTTTGTCCGTTCTGGAGCAGGTATTGTTGCCGACAGTGTGCCGGAAAAGGAATATCAAGAATGCCTCAACAAAGCTCAAGCTGTCATGAAAGCTCTGAAAATGTCTGAGGAGGTTATCGACTGATGATTCTCTTAATCGATAATTATGATAGTTTTTCCTATAACCTCTATCAACTTATTGGCTCCATCAATCCTGATATTAAAGTCATTCGCAACGATGAACTAAGCGTATCGGAAATCGAGGCTTTGGAACCGGAAGCAATTATTCTCTCTCCTGGGCCGGGTAAACCGGCGGATGCCGGAGTATGTGTTGAGAGTTCCAGATATTTCGCAGGCAAAATCCCTGTCTTTGGGGTTTGCCTGGGCCATCAGTCGATCTGTGAAGCCTTCGGGGCCACAGTGTCCTATGCGCGCGAGCTAATGCACGGCAAACAATCGACAATAAAAATAGATACAGATTGTTCGCTTTTCCAAGGCTTGCCGGAAACGATCGCAGGAGCGCGCTATCATTCGCTAGCCGCTCTGGAAGAAACCATTCCCAAGGAACTAAAGGTTATTGCCCGAACGGATGACGGGGAAATAATGGCCGTTAAACACAAGGATTACAAGGTCTATGGCGTTCAGTTTCATCCGGAATCGATCCTGACACCACAGGGGAAAACCATTATGGAAAATTTTTTGAGGGGGAGTAAGCATGATAACCGAAGCAATATACAAGGTCATTAAAGGTCAAGACCTGGACTTTGAGACGGCCAAGACGGTTATGGGGGAAATGATGGATGGGAGCGCTACCCATGCCCAGATGGGCGCTTTCCTTGCCGCCCTGAGGATGAAGGGCGAAAGTATTGATGAAATTACTGCCAGTGCCCAGGCCATGCGTGAAAAAGCCCTGCACCTTGATCAGGTTCACGATGTTATGGATATTGTAGGCACAGGCGGCGATGAGGTGGGGACCTTTAATATTTCGACAACGACATCCTTTGTTGTGGCTGCTGCGGGAGTCCCTGTAGCCAAACATGGCAACCGCAGTGTGTCCAGTAAAAGCGGAGCAGCCGATGTCTTAGAAAAGTTGGGTATTAATATCGCTATTTCCGCCGAGCAGAGCCGCAAAATTTTAGAAACTATTAATTTGTGTTTTATGTTTGCTCAAACCTACCATAGCTCAATGAAACACTGTGCTCCTGTACGGCGTGAGATGGGTGTCCGCACAATCTTCAATATCCTTGGCCCTCTTGCCAACCCTGCCGGGGCAAAGCGGCAGTTAATGGGTGTCTATGACGAGAAACTTATAGAACCATTAGCAAGGGTACTTTCCAACCTTGGGGTTAAGCGCGGCATGGTGGTCCATGGTTGTGATGGTTTGGATGAAGCAACGCTTACAACGAGGACAAAGGTCTGTGAAATAGAAGATGGGGATCTTAAAAGTTATTATCTGGACCCTACGGAATTAGGATTTAATTATTGTAATTTGGAGGAGCTTATTGGGGGGGATGCTGAAGAGAATGCTAAGATAACCCTCAGTATCTTAGACGGTTCCGAGCGGGGAGCCAAACGTGATGTTGTCGTTCTCAATGCCGCTCTTTGTTTGTACTTGGCTGACAAGGCAGCGACGATTCAGGAGGCTGTTCCTCTTGCCCAAGACCTTATCGACAGCGGCGCAGCTCTCAGTAAGCTTAAAGAATTTGCCAGACTTTCCAACGAGGTGCTGGGACATTGATTTTAGAAAAAATAGCGCAGCGAACCGTTGAGCGAGTCGCTGAACTGAAACGAGTAAAAGCGGCAGCACAGGTTGTTTCTGAAGCTAAGGCTCTAGATCCCAATACAGGCTTTCCCTTTGAAGAGGCTCTCAGAGCTGAGGGGCTATCCTTTATCTGTGAGGTAAAAAGGGCATCACCGTCTAAGGGGATTATTGCTCAAGATTTTCCTTATCTACAAATAGCTAAGGACTATGAGTCGGCAGGCGCCGCAGCGATTTCTGTACTCACTGAGCCCGATTGGTTTCAAGGCCAAGACCGCTACCTCACAGAGATCCGCCAAGAAGTAAAGCTTCCCCTTCTGCGCAAGGATTTTATTGTGGACAGCTATCAAATATACGAAGCGAAGATCATTGGGGCCTCTGCTATCCTGCTCATTTGCGCCTTATTGGCTACGGATACTCTCAAAAACTATCTGGAAATTGCTCATAGTTTGGGTTTAAGTGCCCTTGTAGAAGCCCATACCGCAGAGGAGGTCAGCTCGGCTTTAAAGGCTGGGGCCAGAGTGATCGGAGTCAATAACCGTAACCTGAAAACCTTTGAAGTTGATCTTACTACCAGCATCAGACTGCGCGCCTTAGTCCCCAAGAACATCCTCTTTGTCTCGGAAAGCGGCATTAAATCGCCGGAGGATGTGGCTGTCTTAAAGGCCAATAAGACCGACGCCGTTCTGATCGGAGAAACCTTGATGCGCAGCCGGCATAAAAGAGAAGAGCTTGCCTTGCTGCGGGGGGACGATTAAGCTATGAAAATTAAAATCTGCGGACTCTTTCAAAATTGTGACATTGACTTTGTCAATGAGGCTAAGCCTGATTTTATCGGTTTTGTTTTTGCCAAGAGCCGCCGCCAGGTATCTGTGGAATGGGCAAAGGCCATGCGGTCGAACTTAAGTCCGGAAATCACGCCAGTGGGCGTCTTTGTTAACGAATCGATAACCAAGGTCGCTGATCTTTTGAATGATCATATTATTGAAATGGCTCAGCTCCATGGGAACGAAGGTGAAACCTATATCCGAGAACTAAAAACTTTGACTGCTAAACCGATAATTAAGGCGGTTCAGGTGAAAGTACACGCCGATATTGAGGCGATGCAGGACAGCGAGGCCGACTTTTTACTCCTTGATCAGGGAGCGGGCGGGACCGGTCAGACCTTTGATTGGAGTTTGGTCGGAGAAGTGAAAAAACCCTTTTTTCTGGCCGGGGGCCTGAAGGCAGATAATATTGAGCAGGCAATTAGGGCAGCAAAGCCCTTTGCCGTTGATCTCAGCAGCGGAGTGGAGACAGATGGGAAGAAAGACAAGGCCAAAATTTTAGAAATAGTTAGGAGAATGCGATATGAGTAAAGGCAGATACGGCATTCACGGGGGGCAATATATCCCGGAAATTCTGATGAATGAAATCATCAACCTGGAAAAAGCTTACGAACACTTTAAGAATGACCCCGAGTTTAAAGCAGAGCTTAAAAAGCTGCTGAATGAGTATGCGGGAAGACCTTCGCTGCTCTATTATGCCGAGAAGATGAGCAAAGACTTAGGGGGCGCCAAGATCTATTTAAAGCGTGAAGACTTAAATCATACCGGTTCTCATAAAATCAACAACGTTTTAGGGCAGGCTTTGATGGCTCAGAAAATGGGCAAGACACGCGTTATTGCCGAAACAGGGGCCGGACAGCACGGTGTTGCCACTGCTACGGCGGCAGCCCTGCTTGGCTTAGAGTGTGAGATTTTTATGGGTAAGGAAGATACGGACAGGCAAGCGCTTAACGTTTACCGGATGGAGCTGTTGGGAGCTAAGGTTCATGCGGTAACCAGCGGTACTATGACGCTAAAGGACGCCGTAAACGAAACAATGCGTGAGTGGACCGCTCGTGTTTATGATACTCATTATGTTTTAGGGTCTGTGATGGGTCCTCATCCCTTCCCCATGATCGTTCGTGATTTTCAAAGCGTGATCAGTGAGGAAGCCAGAGAGCAGATTCTGGAACTTGAAGGCAAACTTCCCGATGTGGTGCTTGCTTGTGTCGGCGGCGGCAGTAATGCGATGGGGATGTTCTACAATTTCATCGCTGACGCAGGTGTTAAATTGATCGGCTGTGAAGCGGCGGGACACGGAATTGATACTGAGAAGCATGCTGCTACCATTGCCAAAGGAAAATTAGGGGTTTTCCACGGCATGAAGTCTTACTTCTGTCAGGATAAATATGGGCAAATTGCCCCGGTCTATTCGATTTCCGCCGGCCTCGATTATCCTGGGATAGGGCCGGAACATGCCAATCTTCATGATTCAGGCAGGGCAGAATATGTCCCTATTACGGATGACGAGGCCGTAGAAGCTTTTGAGTATCTGGCCAGAACAGAAGGAATTATTTGCGCGATTGAAAGTGCCCATGCCGTGGCTCAGGCTAAGAAAATTGCCGGCAATCTGAGTAAGGATCAAATCATTATCATCTGTTTGTCAGGGCGAGGAGATAAAGATGTTGCCGCGATAGCGCGCTACAAGGGGGTAAGTATCTATGAGTAATATTGCAGAGGCCTTTAAAAACGGGAAAGCCTTCATCGGATTTGTCACTGGCGGAGATCCTACTTTAGAGAAGAGTGAAGAGTTTATTTTGGCAATGGTTCAGGGTGGTGCTGATTTAGTGGAAATCGGTATTCCTTTTTCTGATCCCATTGCTGAGGGACCGGTTATTCAAGAAGCGAACATCCGGGCTCTTGCAGCTGGAGCAACCGTGGACAAAATTTTTGACCTGGTGGTTTCTGTCCGTCAAAAGACTGAGGTGCCTCTCGTTTTTCTAACGTATTTAAATCCCGTCTTTAATTATGGGTACTCCCGCTTTTTTCAACGCTGTGCTGAAGTCGGGGTTGATGGCATCATTATCCCTGATCTGCCTTATGAAGAAAAAGGTGAGCTGACTGAAATTGCCGCCGGTTTTGGAGTCGACGTAATTTCCTTGATTGCCCCCACGTCGGAACAACGCATTAAACAGATTGCCGCAGAGGCGACAGGTTTTATTTATGTGGTCTCTTCCATGGGTGTCACGGGCATGAGAAGTGAAATTAAAACAGACTTGCGCTCAATTATTGGGGTCATCAGGGAAGCAAGCTCTGTTCCCACGGCGGTTGGTTTTGGCATCAATACGCCGAAACAGGCCGAAGAACTTGCCGAAATTACAGATGGCGTGATTGTGGGCAGTGCGATTGTCAAAATTGTTGAGAAGTACGGGGAAGAGGCCGGCCCTTATATTTATGACTATGTTCAGAGTATGAAAAACGCTGTGGGAGATATCGTTTAATTGAGATATATTTGTTCTGGTAACCAAAATAACGGCAAAAAAATGAAAACAGCTCGAAAGGGCTGTTTTTTCTAGTTATGTACGAAAGTATTACATTCGGTTGTATACGTTCCTCTGGCATCAGTGCAAACTAGCCTGACGCCTTCGCCAGAGGCTAGCAAATTGTTCTTATAAAATATAATAACCCCTGTTTAAATTGGTAGGAGTTTTCAGAAGTTTGTTGAAACTCTATTTGGTAGGCACCAATTTGAAGCTGATTTTACGTATCTGTCAGAGCATAATTTCGTTGCTGGTTTGCATTAATATTTTTCGCTGGAGCTGCATAATGCTTCATAGTTAAAAATATTCGGGGGGATTATGTATGGAAGAAAATCAATCAATTGTAAAGCTGACTATGGTTATCGTCATGATAACCTCCTTTATCACCCCATTTATGAGTAATGCGATAAATCTTGGTATTCCCCAGATTGCTTTGGAATATGGGGTTGATCAATCTTGGCTGAACTGGGTAGTAACCAGCTACTTGTTGGCCACGGCAGCCTTTTTATTACCCTTTGGCCGTTTAGCTGATCTTGTCGGCCGCAAAAAGATTTTTATCCTGGGAATGATTGCTTTTGCTGTAACATCGTTGGGCTGTGGATTGGCTTTTTCCTTTCCTGTTTTAATTATATTTAGGGTTTTCCAAGGAATTGCCAGCGCTATGATTTTTGGTACTTCAATGGCCATCCTAACATCTGTCGTCCCGGCAAAAGATCGGGGAAAGGCAATGGGGTTAAGTGCGGCAGCCACCTATATCGGCCTCTCCTTAGGTCCCGTCCTGGGAGGATTTATCTGCAGCACCATCAGCTGGCGCGGGATATTTCTTTTAAATTTCGTGATTTCTTTAGTAATTCTTAGTTTGACTTTGGCCAGACTATCAGGGGAATGGATTGGAGCAGATCATGAAAACTTGGATAAATGGGGGAGTATTCTGTGGATACTTGGCATCTTGCTTTTCCTTTACGGATTATCTGATATTACCGCGGGATACAATTATATGATTGCCTTTGCCTGCGGGCTTCTGCTTTTGGCTGCCTTTGTAATCTATGAAAATAAACTATCATATCCTCTTCTGCCTATGAGCTTGTTTCTCAGCAATCGTTCCTTTACCTTTTCCAACCTTGCTGCCCTTATTAACTATAGCGCGACGTTTGCTTTGGTTTACTTAATGTCAATATATCTGCAAAATGTCCAAAATATTGAAATTTCACAGTCAGGTTTAATTCTTTTGTCTCAGCCTATTATTATGGCTCTTCTTTCTCCTTTGGCTGGTCGTTTATCGGACAAAATCAATTCTCAGATCCTCGCTTCTTTAGGTATGGGTATAACAACCTTAGGCTTGTTTTTATTCGTTTTTTTGCTTAAGAATACGTCTGTTTTGCTTATTGTTCTTAATCTGGCCTTCATTGGACTCGGATTTGCCTTCTTTTCCTCGCCTAATACTAATGCGGTCATGAGTTCGGTTGAACGGCCTCTTTATGGAGTGGCCTCCTCAACTCTGGGAACTATGAGATTGCTGGGCCAAACATTAAGTATGACCATAGTGGCCTTAATTACTTCCTTAGACATGAAGGATATGACTCTTGATTCCCCATATTACGTGACAAGCTTTCTGAAAAGCTCAAAAACTAGTTTCATTGTCTTTAGCTTTCTTTGTTTGATCGGAACCTTTGCTTCCTTAGCCAGAGGAAAAAGGATAAACTCCCCTTAAGTAATTCTTAATGCCTAGGAATAAGGCAAGCTGAAGTTACATATTAGTAGGTAAGAACTCCGCCAGGGGGGCATGTTATGAAGAAAAGGGGATTATGGTTTCTCATTGGTATCAGTATCGTGTTTTTGGGGGGGATCATAGGATGGCTTAATTGGCCGCCAGACCCTACTAAGCTGGTAACACACGGCTTGGAAAAGTTAAATGCAGCGACCTCTTTACGCTTCAGTTTGACTCAGCATCAATGGGTTGAAGGAAAAGATCGGATTCTTGCCCGAGTACAGGGGGAAAAAACCGGAGGAAACACCAGGATTTTAGGAGAATTGACGGGAAGCGAAGTTGAGCTGATCAAAATCGGAAACTCAACGTTCAGCAAAGATCCCATTAGCAAAAAGTGGATTAAATTCGCTGATGGGCAGGCTGCAGAAGAAGTCTTTCTGGCGGAGCTCGACCCCCTATCTTCATTACAAATGAAAGAACTTGGTGAGGTGGTGCTTAGCGGTCAAGGGAAGGTCAACGAACAAAAAGTTTGGGTTTGCCAGTTAAAGCCCAGTGTGCAAAATAAAATGATGGAGGAATTTTGGACCGATTTCCAGTACACACTTTATATTCGAAAGTCGGATAAAACGTTGGTAAAAGCGACAATCGAAGCCAAAAATAAAGCCAAATCTGACCCGATGACAATGACACTTGAGTTTTGGGATATTGGAAAGAAGATAACGATACAGGCCCCTACTATATAAAGAACGATAAAAATAAGGTTTAGAAAGAGTCGACGACATAAGCCAGGAACCCTAAAGGTTGTTCCTGGCTTATTATTTTATTTGCAGAAATGACAAGGCTCTGGTATAGTTTTTAAATAAGTTTTAATTGATTTTTTGTATGGAGGGGTCCATTGTGGAAGAATATATCGCAAAGGTATTGATTTCCAAGGAGGGATTAGCAAAACGCGTTGCCGAATTGGGAGCACAGATTACTCGGGATTATGAAGGCAAAAATCTTTTAGTGTTAGGAATCTTGAAAGGAGCCGTCCCTTTTATGGCGGATCTTATTCGTGAGATCAAGCTGCCATTGGCTTATGACTTTATGGCCTTGTCGAGCTACGGTGTGTCAACAAAATCTTCAGGAGTCGTCAGGATTCTTAAAGATTTGGAACGTAGTGTGGATGACGTTCATATTTTGGTGGTCGAAGATATTGTCGATACCGGATTAACCCTGAAGTACTTGAAGGAAAATCTTAAAGCTCGTAACCCTTTGAGTGTTAAGGTAGTTACCCTGCTTGATAAGGCTGCCCGCCGGCAGGTGGAAGTAGTTCCTGATTATAACGGGTTTGCTATTCCAGATGAATTTGTTGTAGGCTACGGTTTGGATTTTAATGAAGAATATCGGAATTTGCCCTACGTTGGAGTTCTGAAACAAGAAGCTTACGAAGTTAATTAACAAGGAAATGGTGATGAAATAACGTGACAAAGGAAGTCGTTTTAGTTCTGGATTTTGGAGGACAATACAATCAGCTCATTGCGAGACGAGTACGTGAAGCTCATGTATATTCTGAGATGATTTCTTATAAAACGTCTATTGAGGACATAAAGGCGCGGCAGCCTAAAGGTATTATCTTTTCCGGGGGGCCTGCCAGTGTTAATCAGCCGAATGCCCCAAAAGTGGACCCTGAAATTTACAACTTGGGAATTCCTATCCTGGGGATTTGCTACGGGATGCAGCTTATGGCCCTGCAATTGGGGGGGATTGTCGAACGTCCTGTAGCCAGTGAGTACGGTAAAGCCATGCTTACTGTGGACAAAGCAAACGAGTTATGGGTCGGTTTAGGCGGAGAGCGTCCTTGCTGGATGAGTCATGGCGATTCTATTAAGTCATTGCCTGAAGGTTTTGAGATTGCTGCCCATACTGGCCATACACCGATCGCAGCAATGATGGATTCTGCACGCCATTTTTATGGCGTTCAATTTCATCCCGAAGTTAAACACACTCCTGATGGTCAGAAAATGCTGGAGCAATTTTTGTTTGATGTCTGTCACTGTGCCGGGGATTGGACAATGGAGTCATTCATTGAACTGCAAGTAGCTGAGATCAGGGCTAAAGTCGGGAAGGGACGTGTTCTTTGCGCCTTGAGCGGCGGTGTTGATTCTTCAGTAGCGGCTGCTTTAGTTCATAAAGCTGTAGGTGACCAATTGACCTGCGTTTTTGTCGATCATGGTTTTATGCGTAAGAACGAAGCGGAACAAGTTCGAAAAGTTTTTACGGAGCAGTTTCAGCTTAATTTAGTATTTGTGGATGCTCGCGAGCGATTTATGGCCAAGCTTGAAGGAGTATCTGAGCCCGAGGTTAAACGTAAGACGATCGGCAACGAGTTCATAAGAGTATTTGAAGCAGAAGCTGCGAAACTCGGTCAAGTCGACTTTTTGGTTCAGGGGACGCTCTATCCGGACATTGTCGAGAGCGGCACAGAGACAGCGGAAACTATCAAGAGTCATCATAATGTCGGCGGTCTGCCGGAGGACATGCAGTTTAAGCTGGTTGAACCGCTGCGTATGCTATTTAAAGACGAAGTGCGCGAATTAGGGACAGAGTTGGGCATGAGTGAAGAAATCGTTTGGCGTCAGCCTTTCCCGGGACCTGGTCTGGCAATCCGTATTCTCGGTGAGGTAACCCGCGAGAAATTGGATATTCTGCGAGAAGCGGATGCCATTATTATTGAGGAAATTCGTCGTTCAGGCTTATATCGGGATTTGTGGCAAAGCTTCGCCGTCCTTCCCTCCATCAAAAGCGTTGGCGTAATGGGAGATGGCCGAACTTATGAATATCCAATTATCTTAAGAGCGGTGACGAGTGAAGACGCCATGACCGCTGATTGGGCCAGACTGCCCTATGACCTTCTCCACAACATCTCCTCACGGGTTGTCAATGAAGTCCGCGGGGTAAACCGCGTCGTTTATGATATTACCTCGAAGCCGCCCGGAACGATTGAGTGGGAATAATGCTCGTGGATTTACAGTCGCAATTATAGAAATAGGCACTCAGCCGTTTATTGCTGGGTGCTTATTTTTTTCATTTATTTCATGGCACTGACTGGGATTCTGAAATAAATGATAATGCTCACTCCGATTACTGTTGCAAGTCCCCATGCCCAAGGCGGATGTTTATAATGAACCCACAATAAAGGGAACATCCAAGAATTGAAAATAATAGACCAGGCGATGTTCCAGCCATGACTATATTTAAAGTAACCGAAAAAGCCTAAAATTAATTCAAGTACAGAAAAATATAGAATCCAAAAGATAATGTAACAAACTCGTTTTAAATAGATTTCCCTTTCGGGATAATTGGCTAAATATATTAATCCTGAGAGAGGAAGGACAAAAAGGCAAAAAATTAGTTCATTAAAAGTAATCTTTTCTCCTGGAGACGTTAATTCCCAAAGAGGATAATTATAGGTTATAAATAAAGCAATTAAATTACCTATCAACCAAAACTCAATTGTGGAGTAATAAGTTTTCCAATCGTTAAAATTATTAAATTTATAGGCCGCCATAATATAAATTATACCTATAAATAAACGTAATAGCATTAAGACCTCCAAAGAGAGTAATTATTTTTCGAATATTATTTACAAATGCTTCGTATTTATTCTCCCATAGCTTAATGAACTTGGTTAAAGTCATTTATGAAATGATTCGAAAGAACAAAAAGAAAGACGCCCGTCAAGGCGTCTTTTAGCTTGTATAATGATTGATGAAAAAAAGAGATTTAGTAATCTCTGAAAATATTATAGGGAAATTCGGAGTTATCGTGTCCACTTACTGGATTTTGAGAACCACAAGAAGGACATTCCCAACCTCCGCCATTGAAACTAAAATTTGTTGACTTCTTGCACTTTCTGCAATAGGCAGCTACTGTGCGAGTCATTTTAAAACCCCCTCTACATAGAACAATGCTAAACGTTACTCTATCCATAAAATCTAATCTTAAACATTTTTTCATCTTCATAAAATCTTTAACTCTTCGTCACAATCTCCTTAGAAGTTCGATGTATGCTATATCAAGGTTGATAGGACCGGACAGAATTTTGTAAAACATAAACCACGCTGAAAAGAAAAACTTGATTGAATAGGGGGATATTAAGTTTATGCAGAAACGATTCCTAGTCCAAAAAGCTTGGAAAAAACCATCACTATTAATTGGGGCCTTACTTTTGGCCACTCTGATTGGAGTGAGCGGCTGCGGTTCAACTACTGCAAGTTCGTCAAATTCTGATCAGTCAACGACACAGTCCCAGTCAACTCAAGGCCAAACAAGTCAAGGTCAAGCTACTCAAACGAAGAGAACGATTAATCCTGCTCAACAGGCCGCTATGGAAATTCGCCGTTTAGAAAATAGCCAACAAAACCCATTAACGAGTGACCAGAAGACTAAACTTAAACCCATTCTGCAAGAATTGATTAAGACTACAAATCCAACCCAAGATTTTCTACAGCAGCAAGCGGATGCTATCAATGCTGTATTTACAGATCAACAAAAAACCGAACTAAAATCGGCTCCGCAAAGACCTTCTAAAGGGAACAATCAAAACACAAATAGTCAAAGCCAAACTCAAAATAACCAAAGCGGTAATACTAATGGATCGAATTCCCAACGCAGAGCCGGCGGGCAGCGAGGTACATTTAATCCACAGCAATTTTATCAACAAGTTTTAGATTCTTTGAATAAGTAGTAATTTAATAACCTTCTCGCTGAAATATGCTCCTTTATAGCAGGTAACCATTCCTACTGCAAAGGAGCATTGGTTTTGTATTGAACATGTAACGATTAGTTGGCAAGGAACAAATTAAGCTATTCGTTCGACAGAAATTTACCTAATATTGGATAATTTATTCTTGCCATTTCAGCAAATTAACAATACAATTCTTACTGAAAAGACTTTTCGGGAGGAATCCAAGTGGAAAAGAAACTTTTGAAAAGAATTGAGGTTTTACGCAGAAGGCTCAACAAATTTGGTCTCAATCGGGAATTAATCGATAACGAAGTTGTCGAGGTTAGTCAACAATTAGATAGATTGTTGAACCAATACCAAAGGATTACTTCTGTGGAACAGCTTAGTTTCTGGTAAATACATAATTATAGTCATAATTATAGTTGTATATTAGTCTAACTATAGTATTATAAGTTTAAAGTTGAGCTGTCATTTTTTGATGGCTTTTTGTTTTGGCCTTATTTTTAGGGCCATTGCTCCAGTTTTTAAGCCCCGATGTTCAGCATTAGCTGAACGAGTTCACTTGCAATCTATGGTATTTAGGTGTCAGAATAAGATTCAACTTTTGCAGATTTGGAAAGATTACATGAGTGCGTTTAGGGCAAGGAGGGATTATAATAGAGTTATAGTGCAGGAGGGGCGTATGAATTACATTGTTTTTGATTTGGAATTTAATATGTTTTTTCGCTTTAAAGAGGGAGATTTAGCAAACCCTGCTTTGAAAAATGAAATTATACAGATTGGTGCCCTAAAATTGAACGATCAATTAGAGAAAATTGATGAGTTTAACTTATTAATCAAGCCCTTTGTTTATAAACGATTAAATCCTTATGTCAAGAGAAAAACAAACATAAACACAAGCAAAATTATTCCCAGAAAGCTCTTTATGGAAGCCATAGAAAGTTTTGAAGTTTGGGCCGGAACTGAAGCCGTCTTATGCTCTTGGGGGCAGGATGATATCTTGGGATTACGAGAAAATTGCTCCTTTTTTGGTTTCGATGCGAAATTTTTTAATAAGTATATAGACATACAAAAAATCTATATGAAGTTTGAAGGTTTGCACCAACAGCCGAGTCTGGAGAGCGCTGTGGACGACTTAGAAATCGAAAAAACATTGCCTTTTCATGATGCATTTAGTGATGCTGCCTACACAGTGGATATTTTCAGAAAGGTTTATGATTTTTCTCAGGATGCTATTATTAATTGGGAAAAGGTACAGCAGGAAAACGAAGCAAAGGTTAATGAATTAAAAGGCTTACTAAGTCAAACAGTCATTTACTGTCCTGAATGTGGAAATATCGTGGAAAAAATTAAAGAATCCAGTAAATCTAAAAAGTATTTTGCTCATGGCTTTTGTCATCAATGCAAAATTCCCATAAAACATGTTGCCAGGATTATAAATAATGACGGAGAATTTAAAATAAGTTGTAAAGATAGTGTTTATACCAGAGATAGTCAATAAGGGCATAAACCTTAAGATTAGATGCGGCTGTAACTGACTTTTAAAGTCGTCACAGCCTTTTTGCTTTCATATTGAAGTCTAGTTTGCGATTCATGCTTATAATTCGAACGTTATAAACAAATAGTTAAATAATGTTCGAAATTGTTATTGACCTTTATACTTCCTTCTTGTACAATGAACGTAACAAATTCATACGAGTTCATATAATAGCGGAGATATGGTCCGCGAGTTTCTACCAGACTGCCGTAAATGGTCTGACTATGAGCGAAAGTGTACCTAGGGCAAGATTGTCCGAGTGGTACAGATTTGATTGCCGGATCAAATTACACCGAAGGGATAAAAGCCCAGGCGGGTAGGTTTCACTCTTTCTTTTTAAGAGGAAATTTACTCGTCTGGGCTTTGATTTTTATGGAAGTGAGGGATTTCTTTGAATCTGATCGGAGTCATTATGGGAAGTGATTCAGACTACAAGGTCATGGAAGATGCGCTTAAAATCCTAAGGCAATTTGAGGTGGGCTTTGAAGTGAAGATTTCTTCGGCTCATAGAACCTTAGAACGAACCCTTGATTGGGTCAAAACTTTTGAGAATCAAGGAGGGAAACTCATTATTGCGGGGGCTGGGTTGGCGGCTCATTTACCTGGAGTGATTGCCGGTTCAAGCACTTTACCCGTGATTGGAGTCCCTATGAACAGCGGACCCTTGAATGGTGTCGACGCCCTCTATGCCATTGTTCAGATGCCTCCCGGAATACCGGTTGCCACTGTTGGAATTGGTGCTGCCCGAAACGCGGCTTTGCTCGCAGTTCAAATATTAGCAACAGAAAATAGTGTGTTGCGAGCAAAGATTAAGGACTACCGGGCGAAGATGGCAGCGGATATTGCCGCCAAGGATGAGGCTTTGCAAAAGAAATTAAGCGAAGGTTGAAGTAGAGAAATAGAAAGGAGATTCCACTTTGATTGACCGATATACACTTCCTGAAATGGGAGAAATTTGGACAGACGAACACCGACTTTCTCTGTGGTTAAAAATCGAAATTGCCGCCTGTGAGGGTTGGGCAAAGCTTGGTAAGATCCCTAATGAAGCTGTTGGGGTAATTCGAGCAAAGGCATCCTTCTCATGGGAACGGGTTCAAGCGTTGGAAGAAGTGACCCAACATGATGTTTTGGCGTTTTTAACCAATGTGGCTGAGAACGTAGGCGATGAAGCCAAGTACATTCATCTGGGTTTAACCTCATCCGATATTCTCGATACGGCTTTATCCCTGCAGATGGTTGAAGCCACGGACTTGCTGCTATCTAAGATGGAGGCCTTGGAGACAGTTCTCCGCCGCAGAGCAATCGAACACCGGGACACTCTGATGATGGGACGAACACATGGAATTCATGCTGAGCCCATTACCTTAGGCTTGAAGTTTGCACTTTGGTATGATGAAATCCGGCGTCAAAAAAACCGCTTGAATATCGCTCGTGAAGAAGTACGCGTTGGGAAAATCTCGGGTGCTGTTGGGACCTTTGCCAATGTGGATCCACAAGTTGAAGCCCATGTCTGCGAAACGCTCAATTTAAAACCTGCCTTGATCTCCACACAGATTCTTCAGCGTGACCGCCATGCTTTCTACATGACGACTCTGGCGGGGATTGCCAGTTCCCTTGACAAGATGGCTACCGAGATTCGTAACTTACAGAGAACGGACGTTCATGAGGTTGAGGAAGCCTTCGGCAAGGGCCAAAAAGGGTCGTCAGCCATGCCGCATAAAAAGAACCCCATTACTCCGGAACGGATCTGTGGGATGGCCAGAGTTGTGCGGGCAAATGCTCAAGTGGCCCTGGAAAATGTCGCCTTGTGGCATGAACGGGATATTTCCCATTCTTCGGCAGAACGAATGATTTTGCCGGACAGTACACTAGCCCTTTATTACATGCTTCATAAAATGGTTCAGTTAATCGATCGTTTGCAAGTCTTTCCTGAGCAGATGAAAATCAATATTGATAAAGGATTGGGATTGATTTTTTCTCAAAGGGTGATGCTAGCCTTAGTAGAAAAAGGAGTAAGTCGTGAAAATGCCTACGCAATGGTTCAGCGCAATGCTCTTGAAGCTTGGAACACGAAGGAACAATTTAAGAATTTAGTCAGCCGAGACATAAGTATCAGGGAATATTTGCGAGAGGAAGAGATTAACAACCTCTTTGACTATGATTATCACACTAAGCATGTTAGTGATATTTTTGCACGCTTAGGGCTTGTTTAGAAAGAGAAATAAATTGGATCTTGATTAAAGAAAGTACAGTTGAAGAAATTCCAGTCAAGATAGTATCAGTTAGAGTTGACTTATTGTCAGCTAAAAAATTGAAAAGAGGTAACAACAATGGAAAAGTTAGCACTGAAATATGAGGGAAAAGCTAAGAAAGTCTATGAAACGGATGAAAAGGATTATTTTTGGGTGGCTTATAAAGATGATGCCACAGCGTTCAATGGTGAAAAAAAGGGACAGATTGCGGATAAAGGAGAGGTTAACAACCAGCTCTCAGCTCTTTTCTTTGCGGAAATTGAAAAAGCAGGAATTCCCACCCACTTCGTTCGCCTGCTTGGGCAGCGGGATATGCTCGTACGACGTTTGGAGATGGTTCCCCTCGAAGTTGTTGTCCGCAATATTGTGGCGGGAAGTTTGTCAAAACGTCTCGGAGTAGAAGAGGGATTTGTCCTCTCTCAACCTGTTGTGGAATTATATTATAAAGATGACGCTTTGGGAGATCCGATGGTCAACGAATCTCATGTTGCGGCTATGGGATGGGCAAAGCTGGAGGTTGCCAAGGAGATTCAGACTTGGGGGCTGAAGATCAACGAAATATTGCGTAATATTCTCGTTAAAGCAGGCATTGATCTGATTGATTTTAAATTGGAATTTGGGATAAGCAACGGGCAGCTTTTTTTAGGTGATGAGATATCTCCGGATACCTGTCGATATTGGGACATCAAAACTCGGGAAAAGCTGGATAAGGATCGTTTCCGTCGCGACCTTGGGCAAGTTGAAGAGGCCTACCAAGAAGTCTTCCGCAGGGTTAAAGAGGTCCTGGCATCCGTTTAAGGGAAATTTCCAAAACCTAAAAAGTTACGACAAAGGTATTCTGCTTGTTGAGGAGGGCGGCGAAGAGCCTGTTAATCCAGTTAACCTATAGTTAACGAGTTTGAGGCTTTTCGTCTTGTCTCACTAATAAAGGGGGGACAGAATTGTTTGACTTTAGCCTAGACAAACCGCATGAGGAATGCGGGGTCTTTGGAATTTATGCGCCCAATCAAGAAGTGGCTCGTTTAACTTATTATGGACTTTATGCTTTGCAGCATCGCGGGCAGGAAAGCGCCGGTATTGCCGTCTCCGATGGGCGTGCAATCGAAGTTCATAAAGGAATGGGCCTTGTCTCGGAAGTGTTTTCTAACCATATTATTAAGAATTTGCACGGAAAGATGGCCATTGGACATGTCCGCTACTCAACTACAGGCTCTAGTTTGCTGGCCAATGCCCAGCCCCTCGTCGTTCATTATCAAAAGGGCATGATGGCTTTAGCTCACAATGGAAATTTAACGAATGCCACGGAATTGCGGGAAGAATTAGGCCTGAATGGAGCCGTCTTTCAGACAACGACAGATAGTGAAGTCATTATCAATCTGATTACGCGCTATCGCCGGGAATCTCTGGAGGATGCTCTTGTCAAAACTATGATGGATTTGCGGGGGGCTTATGCGGTAGTCATTTTAGCAGAGGATAAACTTTTTGGTTTAAGAGATCCCCATGGAGTCCGGCCTCTTTGTATTGGGAAGAAAGGTGAAAGATATTGCCTGGCGTCAGAAAGTTGTGCTCTTGATACCGTCGGCGCCGAATTTGTTCGGGATTTAGAACCCGGTGAAATTGTTGTTATTGATGAAAATGGGCTGCACTCCCGCCCGGGATTAAGGAAAAACAGAAGTTCTTCTTGTGCCTTTGAATATATCTATTTTGCACGTCCGGACAGTACCATCGATCAGATTAATGTCTCGGAAAGCCGCTTGAAAATGGGAATTGAATTAGCTCATGAATGTCCAATAGATGCAGACCTTGTCATTGCTGTCCCGGATTCAGGAACAGCTTCAGCTCTGGGATATGCCACAACTTTAGGCTTACCCTTTGGTGAAGGCTTGATAAAAAACCGTTATGTCGGAAGAACTTTTATTCAACCGACTCAGGAAATGAGAGAAGTGGGCGTTCGCTTGAAGCTGAACGCAAATGCGAGCGTCCTTAAAGATAAACGAATTGTTATGATTGATGATTCCATTGTCCGTGGTACTACAAGTTCAAAATTAGTGGCGATGGTGAGAAAAGCAGGGGCTAAAGAAGTTCACTTTCTGATAAGTTCGCCTCCTGTGGCCTATCCGTGTTATTATGGAATAGACACAGCTGAACGGGAAAAGCTGATCGCCAATCGTCTGGATATGGAAGGAATTCGCAAGTTTGTTGGAGCTGATTCGCTGCATTATATTTCAGAAGAAGGTTTGTTGCGGGCCCTCGGTACAGAAAATGTTTGCCTGGCCTGTTTTAATGGTTCTTACCCTATTCCTGTTTCAGACTTGAACCGCGGAAAGAATTCCTGCGGCTAAAATTTTGGGCGAAAAGTTAGGAGGAATTAATGTGGGATACTCTTACCGTGATGCTGGTGTTGATATACAAGCCGGTAATGATGCAGTTGAGCGTATTAAACCGGCAGTAGCCCGAACGCTCCGTCCGGAAGTATTAGGCGGGCTTGGCGGATTTGGTGGACTCTTTCAGTTGAATTTACAAAAGTATCCGGATCCGGTTCTGGTTTCCGGAACGGATGGCGTTGGGACAAAGCTCCGACTTGCCTTCCAGATGAACCGGCATGATACTATTGGGCAAGACGCTGTGGCTATGTGTGTTAATGATATTTTGGTTCAAGGTGCGGAGCCGTTGTTCTTTCTCGATTATCTTGCCGTTGGCAAAGTTAATCCGGAAAGAGTCGCTGAAATTGTCGGTGGTGTTGCCCGGGCTTGCGAAATGGCCGGTTGTGCCTTAATCGGAGGGGAAACGGCAGAAATGCCAGGTTTCTATGCTGAGAATGAGTATGATATTGCCGGATTTTCCGTCGGGGTAGTCAACCGTGATCAACTGATTGATGGGTCGAGCATTGAAGCAGGGGATGTTCTTATTGGTCTGCCTTCCACTGGATTGCACAGCAATGGGTATTCCTTAGCTCGTAAATTGTTTGAGAACTATTCTTTAGAGGAGGTTCTGCCGGAATTAGGAGAACCTTTGGGAGAAACTCTGCTGAAACCCACTCGAATTTACGTTAAGACTATTCTGCCGCTCCTTGCAAAACAGAAAATTAAGGGTATGGTTCATATTACAGGGGGAGGACTTACGGAGAATATCCCCCGTATCTTGCCTTCAGGACTGGGGGTTCAGATTGATCCGACATCTTGGAAACGGCCGGCTGTTTTTGATTTACTTCAACGTTTAGGGGATGTTGCTTGGCCCGAGATGTATCGGACGTTTAACATGGGTATAGGATTTGTCATTATTGTCAGTGCGGAAGATGAAGAATCAATACGTCAGCAGCTCAAGGAGATGGGTGAATTGAATCATGTCATAGGACGTGTTGTCGATGGAGTAGGTGTCACCTATTGAGAACTGCAGTGTTAGCTTCTGGAAGAGGAAGCAACTTTAAAGCGTTGCTTGAGGCCTCGAAAAAAGAAGGCTTACCGATTGAAATAGTTGCTGTTGGTTCCGATCAGCCGAGAGCTGCTGTCCTTGGCTTGGCTAAGGAATTTGGAATTCCAACTCAGGTCTTTTCGATCAAGGACTACCCCCATCGTCAAGCCCAAGAAGAGGAGCTCTTGATTTGGATGAGGAAACATCGAGTTGAACTTCTTCTTTTAGCAGGCTATATGCGGGTTTTGGGATCAGAGTTTATTCAACAGGCCAATTTTCCAATTCTGAATATTCATCCATCTCTCCTTCCGTCGTTCCCTGGACTTCATGCCCAGCGTCAAGCTGTGGAATATGGCGTCAAAGTAAGTGGCTGTACGGTTCATTTTGTCGATGAAGGTTTAGACAGCGGACCAATTATTTTACAGGAGGCCGTGCCTGTCTTAGCGGCAGATACAGAGGATAGTTTATCTCAGAGAATTTTAGAAGCAGAACATCGTCTTTACCCTAAAGCCGTACGGCTCTTAGTTTCTGGAAGTGTTAAACGGGTAGGACGTCGAGTTCAAATATTGCAACAGGAGGGTTTAGGATGAAGCGAAGAGCCATTATCAGCGTTTCAGACAAGACGGGAATTGTCACTTTTGCTCAAGGACTTGTTGAACTGGGATTTGAACTTATATCGACAGGGGGAACTTTCAAAGTTCTTGATGAAGCCAATATTCCCGTGAAATATGTCAGTGAGGTCACAGGATTTCCGGAAGTATTAGGCGGACGGGTTAAAACTCTCCATCCGCTGATTCATGGTGGAATTCTGGCTCGGGATATTGTGGAACACCGCCAGCAGATGGAGCAAAATGGTATAGGGTTTATTGATTTGGTGGTCGTGAATTTATATCCGTTTCGGGAGACAATCTCCAAGCCGGGAGTGAGCTTTGAGGAAGCTATCGAAAACATTGATGTGGGAGGACCGACCATGGTTCGCGCCGCTGCTAAAAATCATGGCAGGGTTACAGTACTGGTCAATCCTAAATCCTATGAAGAAGTCTTAAATGTCCTGCGTGAAACAGGGACTGTTTCCGCCGGTATGCGCAAACGATTAGCAGCGGAGGCTTTCGCCCATACAGCAGAATATGATCGTTTAATTGCGGGTTATTTAGAACGACAGCTTGAACCAGTCGGCGGTTTTCCCAGGACGCTGCGTCTAACTGCCCAAAAGGTTCAAGAATTAAGATATGGTGAAAATCCTCAGCAAAAGGCCGCTTTTTATATTAATTCTGAGGCCGCCTTAGGCAGTTTGGCAAGAGGAAAACAACTTCAGGGAAAAGAACTTTCGTATAACAATTGGGTAGATATGGAGGCTGCGTGGAAACTTGCACGTGAGTTTGATTCGTGTGCTGCAGCCATCATTAAGCACACCAATCCCTGCGGAGCGGCTTTAGGAAATACGCCCTTGGAAGCTTACAAAAGTGCTTTGGCTTCAGATCCCGTTTCGGCCTACGGCGGGATTATTGCTTTAAACCGAGTAGTTGACGGCCCTACTGCTGAGGCAATTAAGGAGTGTTTCTATGAGGTGGTTGTGGCGCCGGATTTTAGTCCGGAGTCTCAGGACATTTTAAGTTCCAAGAAAAATCTTCGGCTCTTTGCAGTTGGCAGAGGCGAGAATGACCGAGTGACTCCTCGCTTGATGCTGAAAAGCGTTGACGGCGGGTATCTGGTTCAAGAGGTGGATCGAGGAACAACTCCTATTGATGAATGGGAATTTATTACCCAGCAGAAACCAACAGAAAACGATTTAAAGGCTCTTGATTTTGCTTGGCGTGTTGTTAAACACGTTAAATCAAACGCCATCGTCATAACTGATCACCGGCAAACATTAGGTGTCGGTGCGGGACAAATGAACCGAGTAGGATCAGTAAAGATTGCCGTTGAACAAGCCGGTGAAAAAACTAAAGGAGCATATTTAGCTTCCGATGCCTTCTTCCCCTTTCCGGATTCGATTGAATCTGCTGCCCAAGCTGGAATCCGAGCAATTATTCAGCCAGGGGGGTCTATTCATGATCCCGAAGTGATTGAGGCTGCAAATCGTTTAAATATTATCATGGTCTTTACACATCGCAGACATTTTCAACATTAATTTTCTGGAAGGTAACGTTTGGATAAGCGGGTGAAAATATGAATAAACTTCGAGTGTTGCTTATAGGAAGTGGTGGGCGTGAACATGCCCTTGCCTGGAAGCTCCTGCAAAGCCCGGCGTTGGAACGTCTTTATGTTGCGCCCGGTAATGCCGGAACTGAACCTTGGAATATCCCTATTTCGGCCCAAGATATTTCAGGTCTGGTGGAGTTTGCTTTAAAAGAAGATATTGATCTGACTCTGGTTGGCCCTGAAGATCCGCTGAGCTTAGGAATCGTAGATGCTTTCCAAGAGGCCGGACTGCGAATTTTTGGGCCTGCCAAGGCCGCCGCTCGATTAGAGGGAAGTAAATCTTTCGCGAAAATGATTATGGAACGCGCTGAAATTCCAACGGCTAAGTGGGAAGTCTTTGAAAATGCAGATCAGGCCAAAGCCTACATTAAGGATCTTGGAGCCCCTTGTGTTCTCAAAGCGGACGGTTTAGCGGCAGGAAAAGGTGTCATCGTGGCGTTGGATTTAGATACGGCGCTTCAGGCTGTTGATGAAATCATGGATGGCAATTTTGGAGCAGCAGGGAAAAAACTTTTAGTTGAAGAGTTTCTTGAAGGGCAAGAAGTTAGCCTGCTCTGTTTTACGGACGGAACTACAGCCCGCTTGATGGTTCCCGTACAGGATCATAAGCGTGCTTTAGATGGTGACGAAGGCCTTAATACCGGAGGTATGGGAACATACAGTCCTCCTCCAATTTGGACACCCGAGCTTGAAGGATCGGTAATGCGGGATCTCGTCAATCCGACGCTGAAGGTTATGGCTGAATTAGGAACTCCGTTTCAAGGAGTCCTTTTCCTGGGACTAATGCTTACGAAACAAGGGCCAAAGCTTCTGGAATACAATGTTCGTTTCGGTGATCCGGAAACCCAGGTGGTAATGAAGCGCTTGAAGAGCGATCTTTTACCGATATTATGGGCTTGCACTGAGGGCAGGTTGCCGGAAGCCGATTTGGAGTGGAAAAACGAAGCTGCAGTTTGTGTTGTGATGGCTGCGCCCGGTTATCCTGCAAAGTATCCGAAAGGAATCCCGATTCACTTGCCGGAGACAAGGGACGAGGATTCAGTAATTTTTCATGCCGGTACCAAAATGAAAGATGGACTGCTTGAAAGCAGCGGCGGTCGGGTGTTAGGCGTTACTGCCTCAGGGGAAACTCTGCAGGAGGCTCGCGATAAGGCTTACGCCCTTGTGAAAAACGTTGATTTTCCTAAGGCGCATTATCGGCGGGATATTGGTGTCAAAGGGTTGAATAGTATGTTCTCTATCTTAAACGACTGAGCAAAAAGTTTTGTTAATATTTTTGTCTTTATAAGCCGTCTGAATTTTGATACCTCCTTGTATTGCCTAAAGGGAGCTATTAAAATTCAGACGGTTTTTGTTTTACTAACGGTAGATTCAACTTCGAAATAATTGTCAATAGTTTAGTTTAATCTGAACTATTTTTTTGAAATTTAGGGAGGAGATAGAATGAATATGTAGAAATTAATTTAATGTGTGTTTCACAAGACTTCATTAAAAGTACGACTACTCATATGCACTCCTCCCAAAGACTTTTCCTTTGAGTTAAAGAAGTGGGAGTTTTATGCTGTTTCTAATACATTGTGCTTAAATAGTTAAATTCAAAGGAAATGGAGATGTATTAATGGCTGATAAGCGACATAATTTACCCAAATTAATAACGGTTATCTTAGTTTTAGTTTTAATATTTTTATGGGCGGGAAGCTGGGTTAAAACAAATAAAAAGAATATTATAGACGGTAGTATGGCTTTTGGAAGTCAAAAGTGGACAACCCAAATACAAAATAATAATGGTACTAAAATTTCACTTGCTGACTCGCCAAAACACTCACAAAATCAAAGTCTTAGCATTTCGAATAATTCGCCCAATTTTTCGAAATATAGTTTGCCTTTAACCCTTGCTACAAATTCGGAATACGAGATATCCTGTTGGGTCAAGACGCAGGATATAGGTATCAATAATACGGGTGCTGATCTTAGTGTTACCGGCAACGATATTGCACCATATCCGGAAGCTTACATAAAGCCCTTGTCTAATAATGGAATCGGACAAATGAGATATATTAATATAGCTCATCAAAACCCAGGGCCACTTTACCTTTGTTCGACGGACTTGACGGGTACGAATAGCATATGGCAAAATTTACGATTACACATAACTACAGGACCAACATCGGGAAATGTTGTCTTATCATTTGAATTGGGAAGGGATAAAAGCCTAAACACCGGAAAGGCTTGGTTTACGGACTTAGTTGTGGAAAAAGTTAACCCTAGTATTTTTTCGTCCTCAGGGATTATGATGCAGATTGCAATTATTGCTCTATTAATAATTATTTTAGGCGCAGTTTATTTACAGGAAAGCGAGATAACCCTTAATCAGGATGCCAACAGACATATTCCTCTAATCATAATATTCGGTCTTGCTATTATTCTGCGTTTAGTTATGGCGGCATTAATAGATGGGCATATCTTAGATGTCTATTGTTTTAAAACGTGGTCTTCAGCTGCTTCGGAAAATTTATTTAGTATCTATAGAACTGGGATGTTTCTTGATTATCCACCTTTTTATCTTTATTTTTTGTTTATTATTGGAAAAATTGCAAGTCTGCTCAATTTATATACAGTTCCTTGGGCATACAACGTCTTATTAAAACTTCCCTCTATTTTAGCCGAAATTATTACCGGAATAATTATTTATAAAGCTTCTAAATCACGATTTACTTTTAAAGGCAGTTTGTTTATTACTAGTATATATTTATTTTCTGCAACCTTAATTTTAGAAACATGCGCTTGGGGACAGATGGATTCACTCTTCACGCTCATCATTATCGGAGCACTTGTTTTAATCTATCAGAATAAGTATGCCCTTTCATCAGCGTTATTTGCGGCAGCAGTACTAACGAAACCGCAGGGTATTATCTTTTTGCCGATTCTCTTTTTTGCAGTGGTGAAAAATAAAAAAGTAAAAACATTTATCTATTCATTTCTGAGTATGTTGGCAACAATTTTGTTGGTTTCTTTTCCTTTTTTGCTGAGAAATGGTTTTCTTTGGATCGTAAAGTTATATACTGGCACTCTTTCAGAATATACTGCTGCAGCCCAAGGTTCTTATAATCTTTTTGGATTGCTTGGCGGTGAAGGTAAGCCGGATTCTTCAGCTTTATTTATCTTGAGTTATAATACCTGGGGTTTCATTTTTATTATTTTGATAAGCTGTTTTGTCGGATATTTATACTTGAAATCAGAGAATGATTTTGTCCCTTTTCTAAGTTCATTCGTTTTAATGACCGGGGTATTTATGCTGTCAAGCAGGATGCATGAAAGGTATCTATTTCCTGCATTAGCAATCGGCTTGATGTTATTTATCTTTAGTAATGATAAAAGAATATTATTCTTATATGGATGCTTCAGTGTTACTTTGTATGAAAGCATGGATGTCGATATTTTTAAAGTTATTATCTTGCCTTCGCAACTAATGTCTTTAATTAATTTAGTGTTATTTGCTTATCTTATAAAAGTGGTAATTGATATAGTTATTCGAAGAAATATTATATTTGCGGGATTTGATAAACCATTTCAAAATCAAACTCGTGCAAGCGGTAAAATTATTAGTTAAAAATATTGTCTTGTATTTCAATTTCAAAAATGCCTTTGGTCCTTGAGGCCGAAAGGCATTTTTTAAGCAAGATGCGGGAACGAATGCTTTCCCATACTTTATCTGAAATCAATTGTTTATGAGGAGACAAGAGCTTGAACGCAAGTATTCAATATTCCATAGTTATTCCAGTTTATAACGAAGAAGCTGTTATTAACCAAACATACTGTCGTTTAAAAAAGGTGATGGATTCTGCCAAGGAGCCTTATGAATTAATCTTTGTGAATGATGGCAGCTGCGATCAATCGAATACGATAATCAAAGGTTTTAGAAACCAGGATGATACGGTAAAGCTCATAACATTTTCTCGGAACTTTGGACATCAAATTGCTATAACAGCCGGGATTGATTATGCTCAAGGAGCAGCTGTTGTTGTTATTGATGCGGATTTGCAGGACCCGCCAGAGCTTATTCTGGAAATGATTGCTAAATGGAAAGAAGGTTATTCCGTAGTTTATGCCAAACGATCTAAGCGCAAAGGAGAAACGTTTTTTAAAAAGCAAACAGCTCATGTATTTTACAGAATTTTAAGTGCTATTTCTACAATTAATATTCCAACGGATGCCGGAGATTTTCGCTTACTTGATCGCAGAGTGTGTGAAGAATTGAAGCATTTACCGGAGAAAAATCGCTATGTTCGTGGCTTAGTAAGTTGGGTAGGGTTTCGACAGACTTCGGTTGAATATGAAAGAGATGAGCGGTTGGCTGGTGAAAGCAAGTATTCACTAAGCAAAATGTTCAAGCTAAGTTTAGATGGTATCATTTCCTTTTCCTTTAAACCAATTAAAGTGTCGCATTATATAGGCGTTTTGTTATTTTTGCTTGGATTAATAGACTTTGCTTGTGTGTTTATCTCAGCTGCGTGTACTTCTGCGGTTATTGCCGGGTGGAATTTGGTTATTGCGTTACAATTGCTATTGACTGGGATTCTTCTAGTCATGTTGGGAATTATTGGAGAATACATTGGTCGTATCTATGATGAGGCGAAAAATCGCCCCTTATATATTGTGAGTGAATCATGCGGTATTGTGAGTTTAAATCAGAAAGAAACAAAGGCTGTTCAATAGATTTGAAGTCAAGGTTCCTTATTGGCCATTGTTGTGACCACTAAGAGTCTCCCCTCATATAATAATGGCAAGGTTCGATAAAAAGGGGGGATGAAGGTGTTTCATTATCGAAAGCATTTGTTTTATCCGGTACATGTTGAACGGCCAGATCCGGGGTTTGCCAAACTCTTGCTGGAACATTATGCCGGACGAAATAGTGAACTCACATCATCGATTCAGTACTTAAATCAGCGTTCGAACATGCCAAATAGGTATGTTCGAGATTTACTGGGATTAATAGCAGCGGAAGAATTAGGGCATATGGAATTGATTGCTGCAGCCATTGGCAAATTAGGGGGGCCGCCGCTTACTTGTGCGAATTCTCAAGGTGCTCCCTGGGTATTAAATTATATTGATCAAAATGCTGACCATATTACTATGCTGCAGGTAGATATTCAGTCAGAAACGAGGGCAGCCCTACTGTATCAACAACATCTGGAATCAACGACAGATCCTAATATGAAAAAAATGATTAACTTTTTAATTACTCGAGAAGGAGTACATAAACGTTTGCTTCAAAAAGCACTGCTGTTAATTCGAGAAAACGGGTCTCCGGAAGAATTAAACGAATTGATTTATGATTACAAGATGAGCTTGCAGGTTTTAGAATAATGAGATACCGGTAAAAAGAGTCATAGAAACTTCGTGGATGAAGTCTCTATGACCCTTTTACAATATCTAGTACCAGTATTTTCGAACTTTACTTAGAGAAAGAGGGTTGAAGACCTAATCCAACTCACTGGAATTCCGACGGGGACGCCTCTCTTTATCAGCAGTAAAAGGTCTGGCCCTATTACTCAACAACAAAGCATATCACAATTCAAATGAAGTTGCACAATTAGCTGACAACACTATGTAGGAGGTTTAGCTGAATTAAACATGAAATGCTTTTCCTGAATATTCTTCAGCTTCATTTGGCTTTTCCCCAATACATACTTGTCCGTATTTCCTCAGGTACAACAGTGTTGCCACCGATAGCAATAACAAGATTAGTGTTACGCAAATTGTTAAGTGAAATTTTTATCAGGAGATTATCAGAATCAAGAGGTGTTCCATCAGTGAGAATAATGGCAGACTTTGTTTGAGCTGCTAGTGGTGCTCCGCTAAGAGCATCAATCCCAGTTTCACCATTTGCAAGGAATACATTATTAAAATCAATGGCAGATACGAAGTCTTGGATGATTTGATAATTTGTGTCATAGGCAGTTACTCCAGCATGACGAGTAGGATTTGGCAACTGAGCTAATACTTGATTATCAATTACACCTGTACCGCCAATAACATCTGAAGTAATAATGCCTGTGTTGGCGTCTAGAAATCCTTTGGCAGCGGTAGAAAGTCCTGTTTTTTGTGTTAGAATAATCGGTTCATTAGAAAATGAGGCAATGGATGCGATGGAGAGTGCATCTTGGTTCTGCCAGCCATTAACAACTGCAATTTTTGTCACCGGTGCGCCAAGGGAAATCAATTTATTAGCTATATTCACAGATGTTTCGATGCGGTCAGCCCCACCAAGGGACTCAATAGTAATACCCATTCCTGCCAGTTGATCGAGTACCGCTTGACTAATAACAGTATTCCCACTCGTTACATAAACCTTCGTAACCTTTAGTTTGATAAGTTCGGCTTTGGTGTCTACATTAAGAGCGTTTCCAGGTTCTTGCAAAAGGATGGGTGCTTTCAAAAACGTAGCAAGTGGGCCGGCAGCTAAGGCATCAGATGTGCCATAAGGGGCTGAAGATGCAATTATTGCTGTACCAGTCCAACCTAATTGATCAGCGATTGCCACTGCAGTCTGTGCAGCTGTTGTACCAGCCAAGCGAGTTGGTGGGGCTGTATCAGTTGCACATGCATTAGAAGATACAATAGTGATTATCATGCCTATAATAACTAATGAGGTTAAAAATTTTTTCATGTAATAACGCTCCTCTTATCTTTTGAGTTTGAATCTCGCCATCGACATAAAAAAGAGGTCTTATGTGGTTCTGCCTAAAAAAAGGCGATACAAACATAAGATCTCTTGTAGTTTTTAATTAAGTTATCCCCAAAGTTGTCCAAGATACTTACATCTGTGAACTCGAAGTAATCTGGGTTCTAAACTTTTATCCCGCCAATCCGATAGAACGGGGAAATTTTTGCATTAGCGAAGGAAAAAATCTATCATAAATCTGTTTCTACATCAAGTAGCTAAAATCCTTTATCCAGCCTGAAATTCTGCGAAGTTGTCCGCGAATATTAGACCTAAACGCTAGAAGAATATCTGCGTTTCTCTGGGGCTGTTTACTTAAAACTCTATGTTGTTGGTTTTACGTTTTACTCCCCAAGCCGAGGGAATGAAACTATCCACTTAAGATACAGGCTTTGAATTATTGAAGTTAATAAAAGCAATCATTATCTCACTAAGAAATGCAATGGTTGATTTATCTAAACCAGATATTATTCCCAGAAGCTTATTGATTTCTGGATTTTTGGAATTATTATCTTGTATTAATAAGCCTGGCTCAATATTAAGAGCGTCTGCAATTTTAAACAAAATAACTAAAGAAGGGATTTTTGAACTACGCTCCAGGTAACTAATATACATTGGACTTACATTAATTTTTTCTGCTAATTTTTCCTGAGTTAAACCTTTTAGCTTTCTGAAATATTTTAAATTTTTGCTTATTCTATCTTTAATTATGTTTTCCATTGTTAATCACGCTCCTTACAACAATTGTAAGGGTATTCTCGAATAAAACTTATAAACTAAAAGTTATAGTAAAATATTGAAAAGTATTACTAGGAGTATTAAAATTAGAAATAGATGTCGATAATTGTTTGAATATGGAATTTTTAAAGTAATATATATTTAATTTGTCAAAATGATCTGCGACAATAAGAAATTTAACTATATCGCATAATCGCACATAAACTGTACTTTTAATTAAAATTAGCCCGTTTTTTTACTTTTCAACATGGTCACCAATTTGAGAGAGTATGTACGCAACGAAGGAGAGGTTAACAATGAATTGGTTGTTAGAACGAGTGCAACCAAACTTAACTATTGGAACGACCGCAAACATTGATCTTTTTAATGGCTTTGGAGTTTTATTATTGCGCAAAGGAAAACAAATTACAGAAGATATAAGTAAACTGCTGCAAAAACGTGAAGTTTATGTATGGAAAAAAATAGATAAAAATTCGACTGTCAGGCCAAAGGCATTTCCCAAAGATAAGTATACAAAACTAGTAGGTTCTTTATGGGGGATTTACCATGAAGCAAAACTTATTCAACCAAAGCAGATAGAAAAAACAGTTACCCTTGTAGAGATGATTTTTAATGAGCTAAAGCAAATCGAAATCTATATGGATTTAGAGGTTTTACGAATGGATTTGGAGAAGTTTAAGCAAAATGATTATGGAACATTTGTTCATAGCGTCAATGTCGCGTTATTATCAACAATAACGGGTAAGCGCTTGGGGTATGCTGATAAGAAACTTAAGGATTTGACATTAGGTGCCTTGCTTCATGATATAGGAAAACTTAGGGTCCCGAAGGAAATCTTGAATAAGCCGGGAAGTTTAACAGATGATGAATTTATCATTATGAAACGACACCCACAGTATGGCGTAGAAATGTTGAGAGATGTTCGTTTATCACCAAGTATAACAGCGATCGTTGGGGAGCATCATGAACGATGGAATGTAAAAGGTTATCCTTATGGATTACAAGGAGACAACATTCATCCTGACGCTCAAATTGTAGCCGTAAACGATGTTTATGATGCATTAACGGCAGATAGGCCATATCGTAAAAGTTTGCCTCCTTATCATGCACTGGAAATGATACTAGCTTGGTCTGGCAGAGATTTTGCCCCTAAAGCAGTACAAGCCTTTAAGGAATCTCTTGTTTTGTATCCTGAACATGCGGTTGTTACTCTCAATACAGGGGAAATAGGAGTAGTCTTAGCAGTGCCTTTACATTTTCCCACCCGTCCTCTTATTCGCTTATTATTTGACAGAAATGGTGGATATATTAATGAAGAGATATATGTGGATTTGATGAAAAATCTAACATATTTCATAAATCACGTAGAATTCGATGAGGCGGTGTAAAAAGGACTCACCGAATAATGATGGTGGAGGCAATTTTAACTTGTAGAGTTACTTTTAATGAATGTAGAAATTTAATATAATTTCAGAGGTAGATTATTGTTATGATCTTTCGCAAGAAGATGGTGGTGCTTTTGCACCAATTAAAGATTACATTGGTCAACTCATCAAAAGAATTGGAGGCCTAATCATGAGCGTTATGAAAGAAGCCAAAAAAGCAGAAATTCAAATGCACTTGACTGAATTCGAAATGCCGCCTATGCAAGATGTTGTTATTGTTGGACGTAATGCACCTATAGGTCCAGAGGCATTGAAAAGGATGGTTGATGTTCTCAGTCCGGACCAATATAAGATCATCAGAGTTGATCATCCGGTCATTGAGGCTATAGTAGTACGAAATGCTCTCATGAATATGATCCCAGAAGAAAAATTAAGCAAGTTTATCTTAGAAGAGGGGGAAAAGATTGTTGATGAAAGCACGATTATAAAGGCACATGTCGATATAACTGTGCATGTCAGCAAATCTATCGACTTATGATAAATATTGAGCGTGTTGCGAATATTTATTCTAAAGAATTTTACGTAGTGGATGTTTTGGATGGAGTCACTAAGGTGCGGGCTTTATTTTTAGATAAGGACATTTCCTGTTGCCCTGTGATGAATGAAGGTAATTTAATCGGTATAATAACATACAAAGATTTATTAAGAACGCATCCTAATCGAATTATTGCAGATGTCGCATGTGAGGAGCCCGTTATTGTTTCCGCAGAAATGTCGCTTTGGCAAGCCAAGGAACTTTTTGAAGAAACCAAATCGGATGTTATCTTAGTAGAGGAGAAGGGATATTTATCAGGCATCCTATCCCGTACATTACTAGAAAAAAATTTAGGGCAGCATATTGATTTACTAACCGGCCTTTATAAAAGTGATTACATATATTATCACGGCGTACGACTCCTGAAAAATCAACAAGAAATCTGTATAGTATTTTTTGACGTTAATAACTTTGGAGTTATTGATAAAACCTACGGTCATACAGTAGGGGACATCATATTAACTGAGGTGAGCAAACTGTTACGTGCCAATATACCTTCTAATGCTTTTTTATGTCGCTTTGGCGGAGATGAATTCGCAGTTTTACTGTCTGCACACTTAGATGAAGGGACTGCCCTAGCCTATCGTTTAGCAGATATTATAGGCCGACATCGTTATGTTCGCGGGATTGAGATAAGTATTTCAGCAGGGGTAATCGGGGGACGGCGGCATGAAGAGCGAGCAAGTGACCCGTGGAATACTATGGAGCAATTGATGAATATTGCAAGCCTTAGGTCAACAGAAGCTAAAAAGAATAAAACGACGCTTTCAGTGGCAAGCATTGAAGACGATGAAATTGCCTAGCAAGGAATAAAAACTAAGAATTATCAGTGAATATTACAACAAAGGCAGTAAAAGGCAAAAAATTCTGGAAAGACCCTGGAGGTAATATTAATACCTAATAAATTGATTTATGGTTACAAGATGAGCTAGCAGGTTTTAGAATAACAAGATACCTAGAAAATGGTCATAGAGACTTCGAGGATGAAGTCTCTATGACCATTTTTTGGTCTATACTAGTCCCTAACCTATATTAGACAGCTTTCCCCTTACTTTTCGGGTAAGTTATGAGATGATTAGATTAAGGATTTCCTGACATGGAGGACCATGTCAGGGCATTCCAGAGTAATATCTCACTAATTTCTTAAGAAAAATCCCTTAATGCAAGAACTAATAAAATAAAGTGGAAAGGAGATAATTTTTACATTTCTAGAATTGTTTCTTGATAATGGGATTCGGGATATAGGGCATTTCAACTATTTGTTGCTAAATATTAACAATAAAAGGGAAATATGGTGAGATTACCAGTTGGTAAATAAGGAGGGAAGGAAATGATAGATAATTTTGCTGCGGTAGGATTGTTGCTTGCGTTTGCAATAGGTTTGCCTATCGTTGTCATGGCTGTTGTCCATCTATTGGCACCCCATAAGCCGCATAAGGAAAAGTTAACAACCTATGAATGCGGCAATGAGCCAATTGGCAGGGCGTGGATTGGATTCAAGAGCAACTACTTTCTTTATGCTATTGTCTTTACCGCCTTCGATGTAGAAACAATTTTTTTGTATCCTTGGGCATTGACGTTCCGTAAATTAGGAACCTTTGCTTTTGTTGAAATGTTTATCTTTATGACCATTCTCATAGTCGGTTTTTGGTACGCTTGGAAAGAAGGTGCATTGGAGTGGATGTGAAGAGAGAGAAAGAACTGCGTGATGCTGAGGCTGCGGCTGAGAAGAATATTCTGCTTACCAGTGTCGAGAAGTTTTTGAATTGGGGTCGAGTTCATTCCTTCTGGCCTTGCTCTTTCGGTCTGGCTTGTTGTGCTATTGAGATGGCATCATCGGGAGATCCTCGTTATGACTTATCACGTTTCGGCTATGAGGTGTTTCAGGCGTCACCGAGACAAGCAGATTTAATGATTGTGGCAGGAACTTTGACACGGAAAATGGCCCCTATTGCTCGTCGTATCTATGATCAAATGCCGGAGCCCAAATGGGTCATTGCCATGGGCAATTGTGCCTGCTCAGGGGGGCCGTTTGCAGATTCTTACGCTGTGGTGCCGGGGGCGGATAGTATTGTTCCGATCGATGTCTATATTCCTGGCTGCCCACCAAGACCGGAATCCTTGATGTTTGGGATGCTGCATCTTAAACAGAAAATACAAAATCCTGCTAAGGCGAGGTTAATTAAGCATGTTAAATGAAATTTTGCGAGTGCGAGTATCCGAATTGGCAGATAAGGTTACTGGACAAGTTGAAGAGAGCCTTGGCGTACTCGAATTAACTATTAATTATCCATATGTGCTGGAAGTTTTGACGTGTGTTAAGAATTTCCCGGATGTCCCGTGTGATTTTTTGCATGATCTAGCCGGAATGGATCTGGAGGATCACTTTGAGGTTGTCTACCAATTATCCAGCCTGCGCGGTCCACAGCGTTTACGTATTATAGCTACAGTTGAACGGGAAAATCCCGTGATTGACTCGGCTACTCCCCTTTGGAAGGGGGCAGACTTTTTAGAGCGTGAAGCCTTTGATATGTTCGGCATTCAATTCAGAGGGCATCCTAATTTGAAACGTATCTATATGTGGGACGATTTTGAAGGATATCCATTGCGCAAAGATTATGTTATAGACAGTCATGAACGACGTGCGATGATGCGAGTAAGAAAAGAAGGGGAATAGGTGGGGGAACAATGATGATTGATGGAACTCAAGAGTATTCTGTGAACATGGGCCCCCAACACCCAAGTACGCATGGTGTGTTTCGAATGGTGGTCCATTTGGATGGAGAAGTTGTTACTAATGTAGAACCTAAAATTGGATATCTCCATCGTGGCTTGGAAAAAATGGCGGAAAGTCGTACTTATAATCAGTTTGTTCCCTACACTGACCGTCTGGATTATCTGGCAGGTCCGCATAATAGTTTGGGTTACGTCCAGGCCGTTGAAAAATTGATGGGTATAGAAGTCCCCGAACGTGCAGAATACCTCCGCGTTATATTTGCGGAATTGGGGAGGGTTGCCAGTCACTTGTTTATGATTGCAAGTGGGTCTTTGGATATTTGTGGTTGGACTCCTTGGAGTTATTGTACCCGTGATCGCGAGCGTATTCTCGATTTATTTGAAATGACTGCGGGTAATCGTATGACTCTAAATTATTTCCGAATTGGTGGAGTCAGCCATGATGTTCCGGACGAATTTATGCCTGCACTTAAGAGTTTTCTCGATGACATGCCTGAAATGATTGAGGAGTATTATGGTATCTTTTTCGGTAATGAAATTGCGCAGTCACGCATGAAAAGTGTGGGTATTCTCCCGAAAGAATTGGCAGAAAATCTACTCATCACGGGAGCGAATCTACGAGCTTCCGGAGTACAGTATGATGTACGGAAAGCCGAACCTTATGGCATATACAATAGGTTTGATTTCAATGTCCCAGTGTTGTATGGCTGCGATACCTATGATCGACACTTTATTCGCCTTCTCGAGATTCAAGAGAGCAGGAAAATTCTTCAACAGGCCCTGAGAGACATCCCGGAAGGGCCTGTGGCGGCAAAGGTACCAAAGGTGATTAAACCACAAGTCGGCAAAGTTTATCATCGAGTTGAGAATCCAAAGGGAGAGATGGGTTGGTATATAGTCAGTAATGGGACGACGAAGCCAGCCCGGGTACGTATACGGACCGGAGCATTTGTTAACGTTCAAATGCTCCCAGCTATAGTGACCGGCTGGAAGATTCAAGACCTTGTGACTATTTTCGCTTCCATGGATCTTGTGTTAGGAGAAGTGGATAAATAGATATTTGCAATGAAGGGAGAAGAAGATGGACGCTTTAAACAATGTTTTTGTGAATATAGCGGCCTACATCCGTGGACTATTTGCGGATTCCCATTCTTTAAGTGCTGATTTAACGATTAATATTATAGTATTTCTCATGCTCTTTTTGATTATGGTAGTCGCTGCTTTATTTCTCAGTCTTGTTGAACGCAAATTTGCCCACTGGGTATCACAAAGATCAGGTCCCAATCGTCTCGGGCCACACGGATGGTTTCAATTTATTGCCGATGCGGTGAAAATGTTGGGTAAGGAAGATATTTACCCAGCTAATGTAGATCTTTTTCTTTTTAAGATTGCTCCAATGATGCTCGTAGGCATTACGTTAATGGCATTCGGTGTTATTCCCTTCGGTAAGGGAATGGTGGCCATTAATCTTGACTTAGGTATATTCTACTTTTTGGCAGTTTCCTCAATTTCAACGTTGGCACTTTTGATGGCCGGGTGGGCATCAAATAATAAATTTTCTCTACTCGGCGGATTCCGAGCTGTAGCTCAAATGATAAGTTATGAAATACCTTTGCTCTTTTCTTTGCTAGGCGTCATCATGATTACTCAGACCTTCAACCTTTCTTCGATTGTTGAGGCTCAGAAAACCATTCCCTTCATATTCCTGCAGCCGTTGGCCTTCTTAATTTATTTAATAGCCGGTATAGCCGAAACTAACAGGGCTCCGTTTGATCAAGTTCAAGGGGAGCAGGAGATTGTAGCCGGACCTTTTACGGAGTATTCCGGACTCAGGTGGGGGCTGTTTATGCTTGCTGAATACGGCAACGTGGTCGCAACATCTGCCATTGCAGTTTCGATGTTTTTGGGTGGCTGGTACGGCCCGGGATTTCTGCCTGGATGGTTGTGGTTTATTCTTAAAATCTGGCTCGTAATTTTCATAATGATGTGGGTCCGTTGGACCTTTGTCCGGATGAGAGTCGATCATCTTATGCATTTTGCATGGAAGATCTTGCTTCCTTTATCGCTGGCAAACATCTTTTTAACAGGTCTGGGTATTTATATTTACCAGCTATTCATTCCGCAGATAGGAGGGTGAAAAAGTGTTTGGTAATGGTTTAATAAAGGGCTTGCGCATTACGCTTAAACGCTTCTATGGACCTAATCTTACAGAGTATTATCCTGAAGTAAAGCCTAACCTTCCTCCCCGTACACGGAGTTCCATGGCTCTAGAACCTGAGAAGTGTATTTCTTGTGGGCTTTGTGTAAATATTTGTCCGAATCAAGTCATCAATCTAACGAGCGAAAAGGATGGAAACAATAAGAGAGTATTAAAGACTTACCATATGAACATTGGTCGCTGCCTTCTTTGTGGGTTATGTACGCAAAGCTGCCCGACTGGTGCTCTTAGACTCTCCCAAGAGTTTGAAAATGCGGTCTACCATCGTGAAGAATTACTATGGGACATGATTGCGCGGTCCAAGCGATCGAACAAGCCAAGTGGAAAGGAGGGGTAAACGTGGGCACTATCGTTTTCTTTATCTTTGCTATCTTGGCAATAGCTGCAGCTTCGGGGGTTGTCACTTCCAGGAATATCGTTCATAGCGCATTCTATCTGGCACTTTCCTTTTCGGGAGTAGCCGTGCTTTATGTCCTGATGAACGCAGATTTTCTCGCAGCTGTTCAATTGCTCGTTTATACCGGTGCCGTATCGATTATGGTCGTTTTTGCAGTGATGCTGACTCTGCGCGGAGAGGTCAGTGACAGTAATCCGGAGAACCGCAAATGGGGATGGGGAGCCTTTATTTCTGTACTGCTCTTCGCGGTGATCGCCCTAGTGGTTCTTACGAATTCGGACTGGCGTGTATTACCGTCGGCTTGGACCAGCGGCGGTTCAGCCGAGGATATGTCACTCCTGCTGCTTTCACAGTTTATGATTCCCTTTGAGGCTGCTGCGGTATTGCTGACTGTGGCTTTAGCCGGAGCTGTAATTTTGGCGAAGGGAGTGAAGGAAAACCAATGAATTTAGGTAATTTAAGTGTTGGACTTTCAACCTATCTTTTAGTAGGAGCGATGTTGTTTTGCCTTGGACTTTACGGCGTCTTTGCTAAGAGGAACATTATCGCCATACTCATGTCCCTTGAGCTGATGCTCAATGCAGTTAACATCAATTTTGTGGCCTTTAACCGGTTTCTATGGAATCAAAAAATTGATATTCACTACATCTTAACAGGAAATGTAGCTGCACTTTTCGTCATTGTGGTGGCTGCAGCAGAAATTGCAGTGGGCCTGGCCCTCGTGATTACAATTTATCGTAATCGTCATTCAACAAATGTTGATGAATTTAATTGGTTGAAGTGGTAAGAGAGACTATGGAGAAGGTAGGTGTTCAAGGAAATGCATGATCTCTTTCAGTGGGCATGGTTAATTCCCGCTTTGCCCTTCCTGTCGTTTCTACTCATCGCCTTTGTCACGAAACGATCCAAAGGACTGTCTTCCACGGTGTCAATCCTTGCGATCCTAACTGCATTGGGTTTAGCTATCGCAATTGGCTTAGGCATTATTCAGTCTGGGGCTGAACTAGTGGAACATCCGGTGATTGTCAGCGCGAACTGGCTAAATATTTGGGGGTTGAAGATCGATATTGGTACGGTTGTTGATCCTTTGAGTGGGATGATGTTGTTTGTCGTTGCCTTAGTGGCTTCTATGGTGCAGATCTATTCCTTAGGATACATGCAAGGAGATAAGGGTTGGTCACGTTACTATGCGTATCAGTCACTGTTCGCGTTCTCGATGCTGGGCATGGTACTAGCGACAAACTTGTTGCAGCTCTTCATTTTCTGGGAACTTGTTGGTCTTTGTTCCTATTTGTTGATTGGATTCTGGTATTTCAAAGTTTCGGCCCGTGAAGCTGCTAAGAAGGCCTTTATCACAACACGCGTTGGAGACTTTGGCTTGCTTCTCGGAATTTTATTCTTATATAACAAATTTGAAACTCTTGATTTTACAGCTTTGTCCGCTGCTTTGAGCACGAATCTGCAAAACGTTGCGGTGGTTGGGACTGTGGGTTATGTGACCGTTATGGCCTTCCTGATTTTTATGGGACCTATGGGAAAATCAGGACAGTTTCCCTTGCACGTTTGGCTGCCTGATGCCATGGAGGGGCCGACGCCGGTCAGTGCCCTGATCCATGCGGCAACCATGGTTGTTGCCGGGGTTTATCTGGTTGCTAAGATGTATTTCTTATTTGAGGCTTCACCCGTTGCGCTGCAATTTGTAGCCGGAATTGGTGCTTTTACAGCGATCTTTGCGGCTTCAATTGCCATTGCCCAGGATGATATTAAGAGAATCTTGGCGTATTCAACCTTAAGTCAATTAGGGTATATGGTCTTTGCTCTCGGAGTAGGCGCTTATTCAGCGTCGTTGTTTCATCTTATGACCCATGCTTTCTTCAAAGCCTTAATGTTCCTGGGTGCCGGTTCAGTCATCCATGCTCTGCATGAAAAGCAGAACATTTGGGACATGGGTGGATTGTGGAGGAAAATGCCGATTACCGGTACGACCTTCTTTATTGGCGTTTTAGCGATCTCAGGCGTTCCGCCGTTTGCTGGGTTCTGGTCAAAAGACGAGATTTTGGCGGGAGCTTTTCAAAATGGGCATCCGATTATTTATGCGGTTGGACTGTTTACCGCGTTTTTAACCGCTTTTTATATGAGCCGGCTGTTCTTTGTGGCTTTTATGGGACCGGAGAAACCGCAAAATCATCCCCATGAATCTCCTTTAAGCATGACCATCCCCCTCGTTATTCTGGCTTGCTTCAGTGCTATAGGTGGTTTGGCAGCATTGCCGGAACATAACTTTTCCTTCTTTATTCATTTTGGTGAATTTGAGCCTGAAGCTATGAACTGGGGATTGGCAGGAATTTCGGTTGTTGCCGGTCTGCTGGGAATTGGGTTTGCCTACTATATCTATGTCAAAGAAGCAATTAAGGCAGAGAGTATTGCAGCCCGCTTCCCGATCGTCTATAGAATTCTTAACAACAAATACTATATTGATGAAGTGTATCTCTGGTTGATTCATCACATCATGGATGGGCTCGGTAAAGTTCTTTATTTTATCGACATTTATATTGTTGATGGAATTATCAACGGGATCGCTTTATTGACACGTGGGAGTGCGAAGGTATTGCGCAGGACGGGCACGGGGCAGCTTCAAACGTATGCTATGGTTTTCTTTTTCGCAGTTGTTGTCATTTTCATGGCCTTCGCATTTGGGGAAGGTCAGCTTTCATCCCTTAACCCCTTAGCGATGCTAGGAGGTGTGAAATAATGTCATCTGCGCTGCCATCAGGGGGATCATTTTTACTCCCTTTCATTTTAGGTGCACCATTATTAGCTATGTTCGTTATCGTATTCATGCCTAAAGACGAAACAAAAATGATTAAAATTATTGCTGCGATGGGTACCTTCGTGGCCATGGCACTTTCACTTTTTGCGTTCTTCGCCTATGATCGGTCGTTAGGCGGAATGCAGTTTACCCTTACGATCCCTTGGGTTCCGGACCTTGGCGTTAATTTGGCCTTTGGCGTCGATGGGTTGAGTTTACCCATGCTTCTCTTAACAAATTTAATTGGGTTCTCATCAATCTATGCTTCTTGGAATATGGAGAATCGAGCCAAGGAATTCTTTGTCCTGCTGCTTATTCTTATTACCGGTGTCATGGGAACGTTTATTGCTCGTGACTTGTTCATCTTCTTCCTCTTTTACGAGATTGTGGTCATTCCGATCTATATCATGGTCATCATTTGGGGAAGTACCAAACGCGTTTCCAAGGAATACGCCGGGATGAAACTGACCATTTACCTCCTCATCGGATCAGCATTTTTACTCGTAGGGATGGTTGCTCTTTATTTAGCCGCTGCAAAACAAGGCAATCCGACCTTTATGTTTGATCAGTTGGCGGCGAGGCAAAATTTGTACAGCGCTCCATTCCAAAAGGCTGCGTTTGGGCTAATGCTTTTTGGTTTTGGATCACTGATTTCAATGTTTCCTTTCCACTCCTGGTCACCCGATGGATACGCCGGAGCTCCAACCGCTGTTAGCATGATTCACGCAGGGGTCTTAAAGAAAATCGGTGGTTACGGGTTAATCCGACTTGGTGTCTATGTCCTTCCTCTGGGCGCGAAATATTGGGCGCCTGTAATAGCAGCTCTGGCAATTGCCAACGTCCTCTATGCTGCCTTTATCGCTTTGGCTCAGAAGGATCTCAAATATGTTATTGGATATTCTTCAGTAAGCCATATGGGGTACGTACTGATCGCAATTGCTGCCTTAAATCCGACGTCGATCAATGGTGCAGTCGCTATGATGTTTGCCCATGGTGTGATGTCTGCTTTAATCTTCTCAATGATCGGGTTCATTTATGAGAAAACTCATACTCGTAATATCCCTGATTTAGGCGGATTAGCCCATCAAATGCCGCGCCTTGCTATTGGGTTTATTATTGGAGGTATGGCTTCTCTGGGGCTACCAAGTACAGTCAATTTTATCTCGGAATTTACCATTTTTATGGGAAGTATAAGAGTTCTTCCAGTACAAGCAATCCTGGGTATTGCCGGGATTATCTTTACGGCGGTTTATACGTTGAGAATCATTGCCAATGTTATGTTCGGACCACGCCGCCCGGAGTGGGATCAGCTTAAAGACATCCGCGGTCCTGAATTGGTTCCGTTAATTGTCTTGGGATTGGTCATTTTTGCCGCGGGAATTTTCCCGAACATCTTATTTGGCTTAGTTAATTCTGGTGTTACCTCCTCAGGCCTTCAGAAGGTTCTTGAGACGGTGAGTCAGGCGAAGATGGGGGGGCTGTTCTAATGGCAGATTTCAATATTGCTGCAGTACTCACACCCGAAGTTGCGCTTGCCGCACTGGCCTTGATTCTCTTGGCCATTGGCCTCCTGATTCCACCCAGTGCGCGAAAAGGCATGATGCCACTCACTGCTTTCTCGCTGATTGGCGTCCTCAGTTATACTCTTTACGACTTTTTCTATAACCCAAAAACATCATTTTTAAACGGTCTTTACTGGCATGATCAATTTGCGGTTTATTTTAAAATTCTTTTCTTAGCAGCGGCGTTGTTGGTTGTACTCTCGTCTGGAGGGTATATCCAGAAAATACCCAAATACCGTGGGGAATTTTACTCACTGATTCTAACGGCGACATTGGGTATGATGCTTATGGCTGGTGCCGGTGAATTCATCGCGATGTATATCGGCCTGGAATTAATGACGATATCGTTCTATATCCTCGTTGCCTACTTGTCTGATAATCCTCGCTCATCCGAAGCGGGTATTAAGTATCTCGTGCTGGGTGCGACATCATCAGCAATCTTGCTATATGGTATCAGCCTGATTTACGGGCTGACCGGATCGACTCAGCTTTCCGAGGTTGCCAGCGGAATCGGCGCAACACTTTCGCCTGCCTCATTTCTGGCGACGGTCTTTATTTTAGCGGGATTGGGCTTTAAGATTTCCCTTGTGCCTTTTCACCTCTGGGCTCCGGATATCTATGAAGGGGCACCAACACCCGTTACAGCCTTTTTGGCGATTGCTTCTAAGGCCGCTGCCTTTGCGGCTCTGATTCGAGTTTATCTCTTAACGATGAACAGTCAAGCCTTTTCAGCAACTGGTCAAACCTTGTTAGTTGTATTAGCTTCGCTCACGATGATTCTTGGTAACTTAATAGCAATTCCTCAAACCAATATTAAGCGGCTTCTTGCCTATTCGAGTGTTGCTCAAGCGGGATATTTAATGGTAGGCATCATCGCAGAGAGTGCCGCAGGAGTTAAAGGTGTTTTGTTCTATGCTATGATTTATGTCTTTGCAAATATGGGCGCGTTTGCGGTTGCAACTCATGTCTCTGAAAAACAAGGCAGTGATGAGATTAGGGACTTTGCCGCTTTGGCGAGACGCTCACCTTTGGCAGCAGTGGTTATGACAGCGTCCTTGCTGTCCTTAGCTGGGATTCCGCCTCTTGCGGGATTTGTGGGGAAGTTTTATCTTTTCTCAGCGGTTATGGGTAAAGGATATACTGCCATTGCCTACATCGGTTTTGTAATGAGCATGGTGTCTGTGTATTATTATCTTTTGGTCGTCAAAGTTATGTTCCTCGGCGAGGGAGAGGAATTGCCAGATGTTCCTGTTCACGGGGCTACAAAGTTCACTATGCTATTTTCTTTTATCATCACGATAGCGATTGGACTATATCCGACTCCGTTGGCTCAAATGGCAATTGCAGCGGCTCAAAGTTTAGTTCCATAATCATTGTAAAAGATAGCGAAATATCATTGTCGATTCAGTACTTAAATCATCGCTCGAACATGCAAATTGGTATGTTCAAGATTACAAGATGAGCTTGTATGTTCTGGAATAGGCGGCCCGGCTTTTAAGACTCAGGCACTTCGCAGTTGAAGTGCCTAAGTCTTTATTTATAGAATAGAAAAAACTCAAGTTCAAAACTCAGAGGGGTTCATTTAGATGGTTTATGGAGAACCTATAAAAACTGGATTATCCAGGTTTCTGCCTCATGCTTAGCATTCTAGAACTGAATTTTAAAGGAATTTCAATGTCATTTGTATAATTATATAAATTTATTTTAAACTTAATTTTATCTTGCATAAGTGGCCTCTTCCAATGGTAGGGAAGCTTGTATTTTACTAGTCAAATTTTATGTTTCAAGGAACTGGGGGTATCTTGCTCTTGGATAAGTTAAAACGGCAAAAGGATATAATCAGACATATTGCCCTGGAGCCATGGCTTTTTACATGTTCGAGTTTGGCCAAGAAACTTGGAGTTAACCTGATTACCATTCATCGAGATCTGGAAGATTTAAGGGATAATGGCTATATCTTTAAGCAGAACCAAGCAGGGGCTCACTATTTGGAGACGGGGGGATGGAACGGGGTGCCTCCGGTTAATAAAGCGACTCTCCGGCAAATGGAAATTTTACGACTTTTGACGGCAAACCCTAAAGGATTAACGCTTACCGAACTTTATCAGAGATTTAATCGGCAAGACGAAGAAGAGGTGAGCAGCAAGACCTTGGAACGAGCTGTAAAAGATTTGGAGAAGAGGAACCTCGTTAAGCGTGAAAGTGAAGCTTACATGGTCTATTCAGAGTCTATGCTTCTCCCTCTTCAGCTTTCAGAGAAGGAAAAGATTCTTCTCTTTGAGGCTTTACAACTGGAACGTGCCTTAGCTCCTATCTCTGAAGAAATGGAGTCTCTTGAAGCTAAACTCAAACTTCGCATAGGGGATACAACAAAGGCCCAGGAAACTTTATTTGTTCATGGCAGGACTCCCAGCCAGGATATTCACCGGAGTAAGTACTGTATGGAACTTGAGGATGCTGCACGATGCAGGAACAGCGTTACGATCCTTTATCGCAAAGGAGAGGAGCCTGCTCGTGAAATCAGACTAAATCCTTTGGGAATTGTCTATTACTGGGTATTGGACAATTGGTATCTCGTAGCGCAAGACGAAAAAAGTCAAAGGATAAAAACGTATCAAATCAACCGCATCTTGGATGTGGAGAGGCTTGAAGATAACTTTTCACCGGTGGAAGGATTTAGCTTGCAAAAATGGTTTCAGTACGCTTGGGGAGTTTATCGGGATCAGAATCCCAGATTTGTGAAGATTCGATTCTATGATTATTATTCAACGTTAAATCGAGTTAGAATGGAAGTTGCTCAACGCCAAACCTGTCAATTAATTGAGGAAGAGGGAAGTCTCTTGCTGGTTGATCAGGTTGAAGGGTTGGATGAATTGGCTGTATGGCTGCGCGGGTTCGGTGCAGCTGCAGAAGTACTTGAGCCCCTCGAACTTAGGGATAAGCTCAAGGATCAGTTTACTCAACTCTTGCATTTGTATGGAGGTAATTCGGATGGACATGATTGAACGTCTTGAGAAGATAATGGCTTTGATCGAGGCCCATCCGGAGGGACTAACGGGAAAAGCTCTATCGGAAGCCTGCGGCGTTCCTTGGGGGACTATGAAGCAAAATTTAAGGGCCTTGCTTTTTTCACCAGAGCATTCAATTCCCCTGTATACGGATCATGATGAGAGCAATGATGAGAGTGGAGAAGATTTGCTGAGTCCAGATGTTAAGTGGTTTATGAGAACAGCAGAGAAACGATTTACTCCGGTACACCTCAACGTTAGAGAAGCCTTAGGCGTTTTGAAAGCTTTAGAAGTTCTTCAGGAAGAAAACTTCTTAATTGAAAGTCTCAAACAGAAAATTCTATCGGGTTTCGATCTGGGTACTGATGAAGAGGCTTATCGCTATATTAAAGGGGATTATACTCCTTTAGAACCTATTAAGGGTGAAATTTTCGCCTCTATCGAGAACGCAGTTCAGACAAACCGAAAATTAAACATTATTTTTAAAGGCCGGTCTATAACCGTGGACCCTTTGGGGATTGTTTACTATTCTCGACTAAGAAAATGGTATTTTGTTGCGCGGCAGGGAGACACCATCAAAAATTATAATCTAAATAATATCATAGAGGTCAGTGAAACGGATCAAGTCTATACCTATCCGGAAGGCTTTTCCCTAAAGACCTGGTTTGGCCCCCGCTGGGGAGTGGAATATGGTGAGTTGATTCGGGTCAAAGTGCGATTTCTGAATCGTTCGCAAACTTTGGCCAAAGTGCGCAAAGACGTTGCCCACCGTAAGTGTAAGCTGATTCCTAAGGACGATGGCTCTTTAATTTTCGAAGATATGATCATCGGCACTAATGAATTTATTAACTGGATCCTTGGCTTCGGATCAGCGGCCGAGATTTTGGAGCCCAATGAACTGCGCAAATTAATTTTTGACCAGATTTGTGAGACATTAGAGAATTACTAAGCAACAATCTCGTGTCCTAGTCCTCTGGTACAATTGATATAACAAGGACTGTAATAGAGAGGATGAATTTAATGCTGAAAGAATGCAAGAATGGGGAGCGGTTTTCAGGAACTGTTCTAGTAAATGAGTGGAAAGAGGTTCCTTTTCGCCAAAAGCCAGGTGCTTTTCTCACGTTAACTTGCCAAGACCGTTCGGGTGTTCTGCAGGGAAAGATGTGGGAATATCCCCCTCAGGTCCTTGGTTGGCTAAAAGAAGGCCATGATATCTTTAATATCCGAGGGGTAGCCTCTGAATATCGAGGTACTCTTGATTTATCCATCGAAGAGATTCAGCTGATTCCCAAGGAAGAGATTGATTTAACCACCTTGCTGCCAAGTTCACCTGTTTCCGAGAAGGAGTTAGAAAGCCGTTTGCAAACTCTCCAGACTAAAATTCATAGTCCATTTCTCCAGATGCTGCTAAACCATTTTTTGGAACATCCTCAATGGGGCCAAGCCTATCGGCAAGCCCCTGCAGCGGTGAAAATCCATCAAGCTTATCTGCGGGGCCTTTGGGAGCATAGTGTGAGAGTTGCGGAATTAGCGGAGGGGATTGGGGGACATTTTCCAAGTATTAATCAAGATCTAATTATTACGGGCGCACTTTTGCATGATGTCGGAAAAATCGGGGAGTATTCCTATGAGCGGGGCATTAAATTTACGACAGAAGGAAGGCTCCTAGGCCATATTATTCTGGGCTTGGAGCTTATTTCAACGGAAATTTCCAAGATCCCGGAGTTTCCTCAAGAACTGCGTTCTAAAATTCTTCATATAGTGTCCAGTCATCATGGAAAATACGAATGGCAGTCGCCGAAGCGGCCCAAGATCATGGAAGCTTTAGTTATCCACTATGCCGATATTATGGATGCAGAACTTTACCAGTTCGAACAGGCCAGAAATGACCATCCTGGGGATGAATGGTCCCCGTATATCCCTAGTATGGAACGTTACCTCTATTTAAAATAATCAAGATTTTCTTGCTTGATATTCCCAGAAACGATTAGCTACCAGACGCAGGCAAAACGGATGATTTCCCCAGGCAGCAAAGTCATCAAGAGAAATCATTAAGGCATAGGCTTGACGGCATATGCGGAGCAGAGGGTAATCTTTGGCGATGTAAGCCAGAACGGAAAGGATGGCCTCACAGCGCTCAGGATGATATAAATTTTGAATGTAACGTCGGCTGTGTCTGGACAGGTTAAATCTTGCTAAATCGGCGGCTAAAGGTCTGATTTCATCAAGGGAAAAGGATATGACTTCAAATTGAGGTAAATCTGCCAAGACGTCCGCAGCTTGCAAAAAATTAATTAGATTTTCTTGGATTTCACTGGGCGGAAAAGAAAATATTCCTGGAGTTTCAGCGAGAATGCGAATACGCAGCAAATTGGATTTCAGGAAGGTATTGCTGGTAAACAGACAAGGAAAGTAGATGGACAGATAATGGATTAGTGTTGATATTAATTCGTTGCCTTGACAAGCTTGTTGTTCCCAATAGGGTAAAAGCCTGCAAACTTCATCTGTCAGAGATTGCTCAGGGCAGTCAAAGATTTGATTTAAGAGTTGGTATTCAATGATCGTTCTCAGAGTTTTACAAGTCGGATTTGCAAGCAGAACTCGCCGGAATTCAGGGTGGACGGCAATAGAGGAAAGTTTATTTTCTGGGCGATTCATTAAATGAGCCTCCCTTGATAATCAAATACCTTAGAAGAAAAAAGATAACCTGTTAATGTAGTATATGTAGTTAACCTGGTTCTATCCTTTCTAACCAATCATTCTATTTAGTGCCGCCCCTCTACTTCTACAAGCGGGAGTGGTTCCCATACTTTGCTTTGGTGGGGGTAGAATATATCCTTCAGCGCGATCGCATTTGTTATGGGTTCAGCTATAGCTGAACAGGTTCAGAATAGAGATGGACTTAAACTGAGAAAACGAGAGGTGAAAATGATGATAAACCAAAATTTTAGGGCAGACTTTGAAATTCACTTTCATGAAGTCAATCCTCAAGAAGAGGCTGCCCCTCTGACAATACTTCATTTTTTAGAGGACACAGCTATAGCCCATTCTCAAGCTGTAGGTTTTGGGGTGAGACAATTAAAAGAAGAAGGCTTGGCCTGGATTCTTAACCGCTGGCATCTTCAAATGGACCATTACCCTAAGTTAGGTGAAACGGTTGCCATCGAGACATGGCCTTCAAAGTTCGAACGATTTTATGCAACAAGGGAGTTTTTTATAAGAGATTCCAAACAAAGTGTTATTGGCAGAGCCTCCTCCCTGTGGATATTTTACAATATCTTAACGAAACGTCCCTTAAGAGTGCGTCCGGAATTTCAAGAAGCTTACGGATTGAATATAGCCAGAGCTATTGAAAATCCTTTTACTTCTCTTGAGAGCTCACTCGACGGCAATGGGGAAGAGGTTGCTTTTTCTGTTCGCAGGAGCGATATTGATACGAATGGACATGTCAATAACGCCAATTATCTCCAATGGATTCTGGAGGCTGTTCCTGATCATATTTATCAAGACTGTTATCTTTCTTCATTAGAAATACAGTATAAGAAAGAAACGACCTATGGATCAAAGATACGATCATATTGTAAATGCGATCCTGCAGGAGCATTAAACTATCTAGGAAATCACATCATACTTGGAGAGGAATCGGGTCTGGAACTTGCTTTGGCTAAAACGGTCTGGGAATCTAGGCCTAAATAAGATTGAAACGAAAGATTATCTAATATAATTGCTTCTAGTTATAAATAACATATAAATTTATAAAAATGTGTAACTCTGTTAAATCTAACATTAAAGTTTAAAATTAAATTTAAACATTTATGATTAGCATCTTTAAAAGTTGACTAAGTAATCTGTCGTTACATGCCAGTTTTTATTGAATTGAGATTAAACAATATGAACAATGGTGCAATGTTATTTTTTTGTGCATAATTGTATGATTTCCAAGAACTCTTTTAAAGGGATAATACACTTTAATATAGAATAGAGTTCTGAGATGTTAGAATAGGAATTACTGATTGTAATCGACGTCAAGTTTCCTTTGAGAAGAGTGATCAAATAATGCTAAGGGATAAAGTTATTGAGCTCGAACAAAAGGTTGCCGATCTTGAGGCCGCTTTAGAGAAAGTACAGAACGACAACAAAATCTGGGATAGGATTTTTACCGAAAGCTATTGGGGCATGATGATATGCGATGCTGTAAGCTTAGAACTTCTCAAAATAAATCCTGGTTATGGGCAAATGCATGGTTATGAGTCTGCGGAGCTGCTTGGCAGAACGGTCTATGATCTTCTCGCCCCGGAATGTCGAAAAGATGTGCCCGATATCTTGGCAAGAATCCATGACAATGGACATAGCGCTTATAAAACTGTTCATCTTAAAAAAGATGGGAGTCGGTTTCCTGTCCATACGGACAGCTTTGAATTTTTATTCGAGGGGAGACGTTTGATCTCCGTTTCTGTTTGTAACATTTCGGGGTTCGAACGGGCGCTTGAAAAACGCAGCCTTGATGAACGAGAAAAACTGCAAAAAGTTGTAGAGGAAGAACATCTTCGCCTTTACACACTTTTTAACGCTTTTCCAGGTTTGATTTATGTTATTGAGGAAAGGTATAAAATACGTTTTGCCAATTACAAGTTTAAAGAGCAATTTGGTGAGTGTGAAGGACAACTCTGTTATAGCGTTGTTGCGGGTTTAAATTATCCCTGCAGTAACTGTGAAATCCCATTAATAGAAAATGATACTACTCAGACTGGAAATGGATGTATATATAATCACAGATTATATGATGTTTTTACCCAACCATATACGGATGTTGACGGAACGAAGTTATATTTTAAAGTGCTCATTGACATAACGGATCGTAAAAATGCTGATCGGGAATATTTCCGTTTGGAAAGATTGAATCTAGTAGGCGAAATGGCTGCTGGGATTGCTCATGAAGTTAGGAACCCTTTAACTACTGTAAGAGGATTTTTGCAGTTGCTTTCTTCCAAGGACAGTGTCCAGCAATATAGTGATTATTTTAAAATTATGATCGAAGAATTGGATCGAGCAAATCTAATTATTACGGACTTTTTAAGCCTGGCAAGAGAAAAAGCAGTCGATTTTACTAGCGTGAATTTAGGGAAAATCGCGAAATCATTAATGCCTCTCTTAGGAGCAGATGCCCTTAACCAAGACAAAGATATTAACTTGGAATTAGAATCAGTCCCTGATATCAAAGGAGATGAAAATGAACTTCGCCAACTTCTTTTAAACTTGGTCAGAAATGGGTTCGAAGCTATGCAAAGCGGCGGGGTTCTTACGGTCAAGATCTTTGAAGTCGGTAACTATGTAGTTCTTCAAGTTGCTGATCAAGGTGGAGGTATTATCCACTGGTGCTTGAAAGAATCGGAACCCCGTTTCTAACGACAAAGGAACGCGGAACTGGACTGGGTTTGGCAATATGCCAAAACATTGCGCTAAAACATGATGCTGTTATGGAATTTGCTACAGATACCTCGGGAACAAGGGTAAGTGTTAAATTTCCGCTCAAGGGTTTGTTTTCTTCTGTTAAATAGCTATTTAAAAAAGATTTAAGCATGTTTTTAATAAGAATTAAGAAAGAGGCTTGACAAGGCTCCAATGCTTTAATAAATTAAAGGAAGAAAGTAATTAGGGGAGGACATATCATGTCAAGCGATGAGCGTTTGCAAAATCCTTTAACGGACGCCTTGTTCGAGGCTATTTTGCTTCTGCGAACTAAAGAAGAGTGTTATCGTTTTTTTGAAGATATTGCAACTATCGCTGAAATTAAGGCTCTGGCCCAGCGTTTGGAAGTGGCAAAGATGTTAAAGCGAAATGAGACGTATACTGCCATTGAAAAAGTAACTGGAGTAAGTACTGCTACAATCAGTCGAGTCAAGCGCTGCCTGAATTTCGGTGCAGATGGCTATCAATTAATTCTAAGCCGTCTACAAGAACAAAATGACTAAAATTAAGACTTTGTTTTTGAACTATAGTAAAGCGAAACAAAAATCAAAAGGGTCAAATAGTTTTAGACCTAGCAGCTTAGCGAAGGAGAATTATAAGAATGCTTAGAACAAATTTAGGACAACGAATCCCTGAAGGTATGCGTGATTTACTGCCCGAGGAAATTGCTTTACAAGAGAACCTGGAACGTGAGGTTCTTGTTCTTTTTCAGCAGTGGTCTTACCAAAAAGTTTTATCCCCTACGTTGGAATTTACGGCTTGTGTTCAACCTGATGTTGAACAAGTTGATTCACTCTATAAGTTCTTTGATCGTGATGGACGAATATTAGCGTTACGTCCCGAATTGACGACTCCTATTGCCCGCCTTGTCAGTACGCGTATGCGAGGAGCAAATTTACCGCTTCGTTTGTGTTATGGTGCTGATGTTTTTCGCAATTCTTCTGTTCGGTATCGTGAGTTTCGCCAGGTGGGGGTTGAACTAATAGGTGCTGACCAGGAATTAGCGGATGCGGAAGTAATCGCCCTTGCTGTTGAAGCCATAGCCTGCCTCGGCCTCAAAAATTTTCAATTTAACCTTGGGCATATGGGGATTTTTTCGGGCCTTTTGCTGGAAGCTGGAGTAGAGGAAGGATTTCGGCAAAAATTAGAAGAGGCTCTGGCCAGGAAAGATATGGTTGGCGTAGAACGGTTAGTGCAACAAAGCGGTTTGCCTGAACGAGTTCAGGAACTGCTGCTGCGTTTACCTCATTTTCATGGGGGTGAAGAAATTCTGGACGAAGTTCTGGATTGGAGTTCCCTGCCAACTATTCGTGAAGCTGTCGAGAGTTTACGACGCATTTATCGTTATTTGAATTATTTTGGAGTTCAAGAGTATGTCTCTCTCGATTTAGGCATATTAAGAGGTTTTTCTTACTATACTGGGGCGGTGTTTGAAGGCTATGTCGCCGGGATTGGTTTCCCTGTACTTGAGGGAGGACGGTATGATTCCTTATATGCCGATTTTGGAGTTCCTCAACCTGCTACAGGGTTTGCTATTCACTTAGGCAGTATGTTAGAACTTTTCCCCTTGCCGTCAATCGCAGGAGCAGATATTTTGGTCTACGGCTCTGATCCCCAAGAAATAATTCGGCTGTCTCGAGCCTTGAGGCTTCAGGGCAAAAAGGTTGAAATGGCCCTGGAAACTATAGACAGGGATGCCGCCGAGACTATGGCCAGACTAAAGAGTATCTCGGAAGTTAGGTTAGCTGGTGAGGAGGTTCCAGAAAATGAATAAAATTGCAGTTCTTACAGGGGGAGGAGATTGCCCGGGGCTTAATGCGGTAATCCGCGCTGTTGTGAGGAGCGCAAACCAGTATGGCCTTGAAGTCCTGGGAATTAAGGACGGCTTTCATGGAGCCGTGGAAGGGGACTTTATACCTTTGTCCCTGGCAGATGTTTCTGGGATTCTGCCCCGGGGCGGTACGATTCTTGGGACAACTAACCGGGATAACCCCTTTCAATACATAACAAAAGTTAATGGGGTAAACCAGCCACTTGATCGTTCCGAGGATGTCTTGAAAAATTTAAAGGAAGCCGGAGTTGATGCTTTATTAGCCATTGGTGGGGATGGAAGCTTGAACATCTCCTTAAAATTTGCGAATAAAGGTTTTCCGGTTATTGGGATTCCCAAAACTATTGACAATGACCTCATGGCTACAGATCAGACCTTTGGCTTTCAAACGGCCGTGGAAACGGCGCAGGAAGCCTTAGATCGTTTGCATACTACCGCCGAATCCCATCATAGGGTAATGATTTTGGAAGTTATGGGACGGTATGCCGGTTGGATTGCCCTTTATGCAGGTGTGGCAGGAGGTGCCGACGTTATATTAATTCCCGAAATTCCCTATAATCTCAGCAGGATTGCCTACTCTGTACAGCAACGGGCAAAACAAGGAAAAAAGTTCAGCATTATTGTTGTGGCTGAGGGAGCAAAACCTTCAGGCGGTGAGATGGTGGTTGAACGATTATTTTCGGACCGGTCAGATCCTGTCAAATTGGGGGGGATTGGCAGCAAATTGGGTGACGACTTGGAAAAACATTTCGGTTTGGAAACCCGAGTAACGGTGCTTGGGCATCTTCAGCGCGGAGGCTCACCTAACTCTTACGATAGAGTGTTAGCTTCCCGCTATGGTGTGGCAGCTGTAGATGCTGTACTTGAAGGTAAATTTGGAATAATGGTTGCCCTTCAGGGAAGAGAGATCGTTCAAGTTCCCCTTCACCAAGCTGTTGACCAATTAAAACTTGTGTCGCTAAATGATCCGTTATTAATCACAGCACGTGCTATGGGAATTGAAATGGGGGACTAAGATCTCCAAAATTCACAAAAGTATGAGGTGAGGCATTTGGTTGTCTTGTCTCATACTTATTTTCATAGTATTACCCTGTACACCTTACGTCGGGAGCAGACCGTCGGCATCTTAAAAGATTATGCAAAATTTCCTAAAAAGTGTTGCCAGAGATGAGGATGGTTGGTATAATACTATTATATTTTAGCACTTTAACAAACTAAAGCGTTAAAGAAATGTGGCTGAAGAAAGGGGAAGCTCAGTGGACAACGATTTTTTAACCATTGCCTTGCCTAAAGGGAAGTTGCTTATCGACTCTATTCAACGATTGAGTCGTATTGGGATAGAATGCCAACATGTTAATGAAGATTCAAGAAAGCTTTTCTATGATCTCCCGCAGAGTAAAGTGAAGATCATTATTTGTCGAGCAACAGATATACCGACTTATGTTGAATATGGAGCTGCTGATTTGGGGATTGTTGGTAAAGATACTCTCTTAGAAGAAAATAAAGATGTCATAGAATTGCTGGATTTAAAATTTGGGTATTGCCGTTTTGTTGTTGCCATGCCGGAGGGGAGTGTTCCACCGAAACATTCCAATGGGGAATACGATTTAAGCGGACTGAATCATCAACGAGTGGCAACGAAGTTCCCGAGAGTGGCGGAAACGTTTTTCAGTGAGTTAGGAATGCAGGTTAATCCCATCAAACTTCATGGCAACATTGAACTTGCACCGTGTGTAGGCTTGGCAGAAATGATTGTCGATATTGTATCGACCGGGAAAACATTGCGTGAAAACCATTTGCTTGAGGTCGCTCCCATCCTTGAGGCAACCTCTCGTTTAATCGCTAATCGAGTGGCTTATCGAATGAAATACGAAAGGATTAAAGATATTACAGGAAAACTGCGCAATGATATGAATGAAGAAGTTTTAGACGTTCAGTCACTATAACGTGAAGGTGAGGCAATAAGACATTGGATTTTTTGAATTTGTAATATTGTTCGATGATTATGAGGAGGGAGCAGGACATGAAAGTTGAGAACTTAAAGGATATTGATTTAAAACGTCTCACACGAAAATCTTATGGAGATGATAAGGCCCTTGAACAACGTGTTGCCGAGATTTTAGAGCGCGTTCATGAAAAGGGAGATGAGGCACTCTATGAGATGACGGAGAAATTTGATCGCGTCAATTTGCGTCAAAAGGGGTTAAAGGTTACCGAAGAGGAACTTCAAGGAGCTTATCAAGAAGTCGGTGACGATTTTATCCAGGCTTTGCGCAGGGCAAAGGGGAACATCCTGGGCTACCATGAGAAACAGAAGCGAGTTTCCTGGCTGGACCCGGAATCCGATGGGAGTATTTTAGGACAGCTCCTGCTTCCTCTCCAGCGAGTTGGGATTTATGTGCCCGGCGGCACAGCCTCGTATCCATCGTCTGTCTTGATGAATGCGTTGCCGGCGGTCGTTGCGGGTGTTAAAGAAATTGTAATGGTCAGTCCGCCTCGTCCGGATGGTTCGCTGTTACCCGAGGTATTAGTGGCAGCCGCTGAGGCCGGGGTGACTGAAATCTATAAAGTCGGGGGGGCTCAAGGAATCGCTGCTCTGGCCTACGGCACAGAGAGCATTTTACGGGTTGATAAAATTACCGGACCGGGTAATATTTATGTAACATTAGCTAAAAAACAGGTCTTTGGCTGTGTGGATATTGATATGCTGGCGGGACCCAGTGAAATACTGATATTAGCTGATGAAAGCGGGAATGCAGAAGAGCTGGCTGCCGACCTGTTGTCCCAGGCCGAGCATGACCGTCTTGCTTCCGCAATTTTAGTATCGCCTTCACGGAATCTTCTTGAAGAGACTGTGAAAGAGGTAGAGAGACAGCTGGATGAATTACCGCGCAGAGAGATCGCCCGTGCATCCTGGGAAACCTATGGTGCGGCCATCTTGGTTAATGATCTGAGTGAAGGTATGGTTTTAGCGAACGAAATTGCTCCTGAGCATTTTGAACTGGTGGTCAAAGATCCTTACTCTTGGTTAGGACGGGTCAAAAATGTCGGGGCCGTCTTTTTGGGCAGGTATTCCCCGGAACCGGTAGGAGATTATTTTGCTGGGCCTAATCATGTATTACCCACCGGCGGAACGGCCAGATTTTATTCTCCCCTCAATGTTGATACCTTCATGAAAAAGGTAAGTGTTATCGGCTACTCGGAGGAAGCTCTTAAACGAGATGCTCAACAGATAGCTCTGCTTGCCCGCCGTGAGGGTTTGGAAGCCCATGCCAGAGCTGTTGAAGTTCGAGTTAAGGAAGGAGAACAATCCAATGGGAATGATGATAAATGAAATCGAGGAACTTTTGCGTCCGGAAGTGAGGAAGCTTATTCCTTATAAAGCGAATCATATGCCCCAGTGTATTACTCTTGATGCCAATGAGAACCCTTTTCCCTGGCCGGAAGGGATGCGGGAAAAATTATTTGCGGCTAACATACCTTTTAACCGTTATCCCGACGGAATGGCACAAGATCTGAAACAGGCTATCGCTGAGTATGTCCAGCTATCTCCCGAGGGAATCCTGGTTGGCAATGGTTCTGACGAATTAATCCAGCTCCTCCTTCTGACCTTCGGAGGGGGCGGAAAATCATTAGTCATTCATCCGCCGACCTTCAGCATGTATCAAATCGCTGCTCGTTTGACAAGTACAGCGGTTTTAGAAGTTCCTCTGCTTGAGGGCCTCTATTTAGATGTGGAGAAAATGTTACAAGCGGCTCAGTCTCCCGATGTTCATGTGCTGATTATTTGTAATCCGAACAATCCGACAGGTTCTTTGTTCCCACGCCAGGACATACTGAGGCTTGTCAAGGAAAGCGGCAAAATTGTGGTGGTTGATGAAGCTTACGCTGAGTTTTCAGGGGAAACTTTGATTCCGGAACTGGCAAATTTCCAGAACTTAGTAATTTTGAGGACCTTCTCCAAGGCTTTTGGCATGGCTGGCCTTCGTTTAGGTTACTTGCTCGGTCAACCTGGAACAATAGACTTAGTAAATCGTGTCCGGGCACCCTTTAACGTCAACTCTCTCAGCCAGAAAGCCGGGATTCTTGCTTTACAATATCTTACAGAATATCAAAAGCAGATTCAGAGCATTAAGTCGGAAACACAAAAACTCTATCAGGGATTGTCGGCAGTTCCCGGGGTTAAGGTATATCCGACAAAGGCTAATTTTATCCTTTTTAAACCAGAGGATGCTGACCGTTGGACTCAGGAACTTTTACAGAGGGGTTTTCTTGTGCGCAATATGGGGGAACTTCCGGTCCTTGGCAGGTGTTTGCGCATCAGTGCCGGTTTGCCTGAAGAAAATGTGGAATTGTTAAAGGCCATTGCAGAAATTAAACGTTTCTAAGTTGCAGGGTAAGAGGCTTGAGAAATAAAATAAAAGTTGTTAATAAAATTATAGGTCATGTTTAACCTGGAACTTCGAGAGGAGAACATTATGAGGGAAGCGTATATTGAACGAAAAACAAAAGAAACTGAGATTCGCGTCCGTTTGAACCTGGATGGGGCGGGAGAGTCTCAGATAGAGACAGGGATAGGTTTCTTTGATCATATGCTCACAGCCTTCGCCAGATTTGCTTATTTTGATCTTGGAATGAAAGCCGTTGGAGATTTGGAAGTGGATGCCCACCACACTATCGAAGATTGCGGAATCGTACTGGGGCAGGCTTTAAAAGAAGCCAGCGGCAGCAAGGCGGGGATTGAACGGATTGGTGAGACACTTCTTCCCATGGACGAGGCTTTGGTTCAGGTTGCTCTTGATCTCTCCAACAGGCCTTACTTAGTATGGGATATAAGGGCTTCTGAAGGAACAGTCGGCCAGTTTCCCTTTGAAATGGCAGAGGAGTTTTTTAGGGCTTTCGCTGTACATAGTGGCTTAACGCTGCATATCCGGCAAATTTCCGGAAAAAATCTTCATCATATCCTTGAAGCAGTATTTAAAGGTGTAGGGAGAGCCCTAGGTTTGGCTTTACGTGAAAATCCACGCTTTAGTGGGATCCTTTCAACAAAAGGGGTTCTCTAGAGAGACCCAAATCGCGTTCCAGGAGGTTTGAAATGATAGGGATTGTGGATTATGGACGGGGAAACTTGAGAAGTGTGGAAAAGGCGTTGGAAAAAGTAGGCTTTGAAGCCATGATCATGACTGCCCCGCAAGATTTGCAGAACGTTGATGGTGTTATCCTGCCGGGAGTAGGAGCCTTTGCCGATGCTATGAATGCATTGAAGCGCGGGGAGTGGATCGAGCCGATCATCGAGTTTGCCCGTTCCGGCCGCCCGTTCTTGGGAATTTGTCTTGGGATGCAGGTGCTTTTTGAGGTTGGGGAAGAATATGGCGAACACGCTGGTTTAGGGCTCTTGTCTGGACGGGTGATAAAATTTCCGACGGGAAGAAAAATCCCTCATATGGGCTGGAACAGTGTGAGTTTTCTTCAACCTTCACGTTTAGTAGAAGGAATTCCGAATGAATCGTTCTTTTATTTTGTCCATTCGTATTATGCTCTGCCCGAGAATTCAAAGAATATTCTTGGTACAAGCGATTACGGAGTTGTCTTTCCGGCTATTGTAGGCAAAGATAATGTTTGGGGAGCCCAGTTCCACCCGGAAAAGTCTAGCCCTTGGGGGCTTCAGTTACTGACTAATTTTGGAAAGTTGGTGAACGAGTATGCTGCTCTTTCCGGCGATTGATCTTAAAGAGGGAAAAGCTGTGCGCTTATTGCAGGGACGTATGGAAGATTCCACAGTTTACGCTGATGACCCTGTAGGGGTGGCTAAGAATTTCGAAGGTCAAAGCGCGTCCCACTTGCATGTCGTTGATTTAAACGGGGCATTTAGCGGCAAACCGGTCAATGATGAAGTGATTCGGAAGATTGTCGGGAGTGTCTCCCTGAAGGTACAAGTTGGTGGCGGCATACGTACGATGGAACGAATTACCGAACTTTTAGAGTTAGGAGTTGAACGGGTAATTTTAGGGACTATTGCTGTTAAAGATCCGGAACTGGTTGCTGAGGCTGCCCGCCGCTATGGTGAACGCATCATTGTAGGAATTGATGCCTTAGGGGGACGAGTTGCCGTACAGGGTTGGGCCGAAGCCACAGAGATGTACGCTGTTGAGTTGGCACAAGCCATGAAGGATGTAGGGGTTAAACATATTGTTTTTACAGATATTGCCCGGGATGGAATGCTTAGCGGGCCCAACATTGAAAGCACGGTTCGTTTGGCTCAAGAGACAGGCATTAACATTATTGCTTCAGGGGGGATTTCAACCTTAGAGGATGTACGGCGTCTACAGGCCGAACACTTAAGAGGAGTTACTATTGAGGGGGCAATAACGGGAAAGGCTCTCTATAGCGGTGCTTTTTCTTTGAAAGAAGCTTTAGAGGCAGCAACTTATAAGCCGCAGATAAAAATTACGGAAAGCAGGGGGGAATAAAATGTTAAGCAAACGAATTATTCCCTGTTTAGATGTTCATGACGGACGTGTTGTTAAAGGAACTAATTTTGTGCAATTAAGGGATGCCGGTGATCCGGTGGAGCTTGCCGCTCTCTATGATCAAGAAGGAGCAGATGAGCTGGTTTTTCTGGATATTACGGCTTCCTCTGACAAAAGAGAGACTATGGTGGACGTTGTCCGGCGAACGGCTGAAGAAGTTTTCATTCCTTTTACCATCGGAGGCGGGCTGCGGACTATTGAGGATATACGCAAGATGCTGCGGGCCGGAGCGGATAAAGTATCCTTGAATACCTCTGCTGTTCAGAATCCCAGATTAATCGAAGAGGGCGCCTATGCTTTTGGAAGCCAGTGTATTGTTGTTGCTATTGATGCCCGCAGCACTGCTCCGGGAAAATGGGAAGTATACATTCACGGGGGAAGAACACCAACGGGCAAGGACGTTTTAGAGTGGGCCGAGGAAGCCGAGAAACTTGGCGCCGGGGAAATCCTTTTAACTTCCATGGACCGGGATGGAACAAAGGCCGGTTATGAGTTAGACTTGACAAGAGCCGTCAGCAGAGCAGTTTCTCTTCCTGTAATTGCCAGCGGCGGTGTGGGAACTCTGGAACATTTGGCTGAGGGGCTTACTTTGGGAGAGGCTGATGCTGTCTTAGCGGCTTCTATTTTTCATTACAAAGAATACAGCATCAACGAGGCAAAAAGGTATTTGGCGGAACGGGGAATTTTAGTGAGGGGACTTGGGTAGGGAACTTGTGTGACACAGCCCTCTGTCCTACGCTCGCAGAGCAAACTAGCCGTTCAAGCGACTGGCTTTGGGGAGCGGGGTTCCCGCCATAAGCGCCGTCCATGGCGCTATGGCGGCAGTGAACATCCCTGTTCACTGCCCCGTATCTGGGGTCGGTCGCTTTCACGGAGTTTGCTGACTGCTTACGTAAAGACGCCGGGTTGTTGTCACACTGCGTCCCTGGTCTGGGGACGGGGGAACGGTTGCTTGGGAGACGGCACATAAATGTGCGCCGTCTGGATCTACACAAACGGGCATGTGTCGCAGGGACGGTCCTTTTAACACACTTTTTACACATAGGGTACGTCACAAGGGTGCAAGCGTGTCAGAAGGACCGTCCCCCTGACACAACCTACCCCTGACACAACCTAAAATTGGAAGGTAGAGATGTGAAATGGAAGAAAATCAAACGGAACTTCTCGATTTATCAGGAATTCGTTGGGATGCTCAAGGGCTTGTGCCTGCGATCGCTCAAGATGTGGAGACAAAAGAAGTTCTTATGCTTGCCTATATGAATGAGGAATCCTTGAGAAGGACGTTGAAGGAGAGAAAGGCTTGTTATTATAGCAGGAGCAGGCAAGCTCTCTGGTTGAAAGGGGAAACTTCGGGACATTTTCAAGAAGTCGTGGATATTAAATTCGATTGTGATCAAGATGCTCTGCTTTTGACGGTAAGACAGACAGGGATGGCGTGTCATGAGAATTATTTTTCCTGCTTTCACTATGATTTGGAAAAGGGTGGCTTTAAGAAGGTTGGGGAACCTGAAGTAAAACCCGATGTGCCTTTGGGAAGAACCTTGGAATTATTGACAGAGGTAATTCATGCGCGAAATCTTGAACGGCCGGAAGGTGCGTATACCACATACCTCTTCGAAAAAGGGATTGATAAAATTCTAAAAAAAGTCGGGGAAGAATGTGCTGAGGTAATTATTGCGGCTAAGAATGCGAGCCCGGATGAGATTCGTTATGAGGTTTCAGATTTGTTTTATCATGTTTTGGTAATGCTGGAAGAGCGCGGGGTTAGTGTTGAAGAGATCAGCAAGGAGCTTTACAAGAGACGAAAGTGAACTCATTCTAAAGATAAAGCGGAGTACAACAATGAAAGATTATTTAGGGATTGGGATTTAGAGAATAATGTAGTATTATATAGTAAAATGAAAACGCCAAAGAACTCGCAAATCATGCAAAAAAAATTGACCTAATACTTGAAGAAAAAGTGTAGGTGGCTGTTGTGTTTAAGATTACAGAAGACTGTGTCGAAAATAAGAAATTTGTTGAGTATTTTAGTTCTGATGCCAAAAAAGGGACGGAAGAATTTGAGAAATTGATCAAACAATTTGAAGCGGGACCTCAGTATAAATTTCGCATGCGAGATGTCGATGAGGTAGTTTATTTTATGGGGTATTCCGATGATAATACCAAAAAAAGCGGCTTTGATCCTTTTGATATGTATGGAGAATACTATGGTTGCTTTGATATTCAGTATCTTAATGATAAGGGCGAGTATGAACGATTGTAGTTGTTGAGTTTTAAAAGAAGTTTATTTAAAAAGTAAGGAAAATAGGGCTAGAGGCAATGCTTCTGGCCTTATTCTTATAATATTTACTTTAGTTAACTTTGCTGGAGCAATAAGCTATGTTGTTAGATAAGGAGTTGAAAATATGGATGAATTTGAGTTGGAAAAGTTGGCAAAAAAGCTGCCATTAACAGCGGGAATTAATGGAAAAGACGAATATTTTAATTCTGCTGTTTTGGTATTATTGATGTTAGTAAATGGTCAGTACCATTTTATCTTCGAGAAGAGAGCGGCTTCGATTAGACAGGCCGGCGAGATTTGTTTTCCTGGGGGTAAATTTGATGCAGAGAAGGATAAAAGCTTTCAGGAAACGGCAATTCGAGAAACCGAAGAAGAACTGGGTATTACTGCTGACCAGATCAAAGTTATTGGGCCTTTGGATACCGTGATTTCCACGACTGGAACAAGTGTGGATGCATTTTTAGGAATTCTTGATGTAGAGGACATAGAGGACTTAAGGATAAATTTCTCTGAGGTTGAGCGGATTTTTACAGTTCCTGTTTCGTATTTTGAAAATAATGAACCTGAGGTGTATCAAGTAGTCCTTGAAGTTCATCCTTCTCACTTTAATCAGGCGGGTGAAGAAGTGGTAACATTTCCTGCCAAGGAACTTGGTCTTCCGGAGCGCTACCATAAGCCGTGGGGAAATGTAAAAAGCAATATTTTTGTCTATAAGGTAGGTGACGCAGCTATTTGGGGGATTACCGCTCGGCTGATCCGGGATGTGGTGAGAAAGATTAAGGGAATTTGAGCTCGCTAGAAGGTAAAAATACTTCACTAAAGCAGGAATGGTATATCTTTTAGAGAATTCAAAATATTAGTTTCGTAAAGTCTATGATGATTCTTAACTATAGCTGACAATAAGATTTTAGGAGGTGTTTGCAGAATGGAGGATTTATCAGATTTCCCCGTTCGTATAACGATACCGATTGCTTGGAGTGAGATGGATGCTTATGGGCATATCAATAATGTCTATTATTTAAGATATTTTGAAACAGCCCGAATTCAGTATTTGCAAGAAATCGGCTTAATGGATATGAAAGTTGAGACAGACCTTGGTCCTATCCTAGCTCAGACAACATGTAAGTACCTGAAACCATTGCAATATCCTGATCAAATCATTGTTGGAGCTAAGACAACATCAATGAGTAAGTCAAGTTTTGTCATGGAATACCTGATTGTCAGTGAAAAAATTGGAGTTGCCGCTTCCGGTGAAGGGGTTATTGTCATGTATGATTATAATGCATCAAAGAAGGCAGAAATACCTCCCATAATCAGAAAACGGATTGCGGAATTGGAAAAAAAGGACTTACTTAGCGGCGAAGGAGGCCTCCACCCCACCTGAAGTTAACGAAGGACCAACACCCACTTATAGAAGTGGGTGGCTTAAAACAACATCACTGGAAGTCCCTTATATCGTTGGGAACCTTATGAAGGATTGAAAATGGATTGGAGATAAGATATGCCGCAATTAATAACTACGAGATTGAATGATTTTAGATTAAGATTTGCTGAAATAGATGATGTGCCACAGATTTTGAGTTTTATTAGGGAACTGGCGGAGTACGAAAAAATGCTCTCATCAGTAGCGGCAACGGAGGAAGACTTAAAGGAATCATTGTTCCAACGCAAGATGGCTGAGGTGATTATTGGGGAATACAAAAATCAGCCGGTAGGTTTTGCTTTATTTTTTCATAACTTTTCTACGTTTCTGGGGAAGCCTGGAATATATTTGGAGGATCTATACGTTAAGCCGGAAATGCGCGGCAAGGGATTGGGAAAGATAATTCTTTCCTTCCTTGCCCAATTAGCTGTTGAGCGTCGATGCGGACGTTTAGAATGGTGGTGTCTGGACTGGAATAAGCCTTCAATAGAGTTCTATAAGCAGCTAGGGGCGGTTCCAATGGATGAATGGACTGTCTACAGAGTTTGTGATGAAGCACTGGACAAATTGGCAGAAAACTTTTCAGAGTCAAAATCAAGAGTTGATGAATGACTCGAGAATTAAATGGTTCATTTATGACCAAAAATAGAATAGACAAAGCACTAATTAAGGGAAGGTGAAGCAATTATGAAATTTAAAGATTATAAATACCATCGCCCTGACCTTGAGATTATTAAACCTAAGTTCTCGTCTTTGTTGGAGAAGTTTAAACAAGCAGCGAGTTTAAACGAGCAAGATGCAGTGATGGGTGAAATTAACACGTTACGCAGTGAATTTGAGTCAATGTCGCAGTTGGCCTCAATTCGACATACCATTGATACGACGGATACATATTATGAAAAGGAACAAGAGTATTTCGATGAAACGATGCCGGTCTACGAAGGGCTAATCTCAGAATTTTATCAGGCTTTAGTGAACTCTTCCTTCCGCAGTTCATTAGAAGATAAGTGGGGGAAACAACTGTTTACCATTGCTGAGTTGACGTTGAGGACGTTTAAACCGGAAATCATTGAGGAATTACAGATTGAGAATAGATTAGTTACTGAGTACACAAAGCTGATTGCCTCAGCGAGCATCATGTTTGAGGGTGAAGAGCGTAACTTACCCGGTCTTGGTCCCTTCCAACAGTCGGCAGATCGGTCGATGAGAAAAAGGGCTAATGAAGCTCGCTATGCTTTTTTTGCCGAACATGAAGAAACATTAGATAGAATTTATGATGAGCTGGTTAAAATCAGGACTACGATTGCCCGAAAACTTGGCTATGAGAATTATATTGAGCTTGGCTATGCCCGAATGTTACGCTCAGATTACAACCCGGAAATGGTGGCTAATTTCCGACGACAAGTTGCTGAGGAAATTGTTCCCGCTGCAACAAAGCTTCGGGAAAGGCAGCGGAAGCGACTTGGTTTAGATGTTCTTATGTATTATGACGAAAAGATTAATTTCCCTAAGGGAAACGCTAAACCGCAGGGTGCCCCGGAATGGATTCTGGACAATGGGCGAAAAATGTATAAGGAACTGTCATCAGAAACGGATGAATTCTTTACGTTTATGACTGACCATGAGTTAATGGATCTGGTAAGTAAAAAGGGCAAAGCCGGAGGCGGTTACTGCACATTTATTAGTGAATATCGCTCTCCTTTTATTTTTTCTAATTTCAATGGAACCTCTGGAGATGTTGACGTTTTAACCCATGAGGCAGGTCATGCCTTTCAAGTTTATTGCAGCCAAAATTTTTCCTTACCTGAATATCAGTGGCCAACCTATGAATCGTGTGAAATCCATTCCATGAGCATGGAGTTTTTTGCCTGGCCATGGATGGAGTTGTTCTTTAAAGAAGCGGCAGACAAATACCGATTTACTCATTTGAGTGAGGCACTCCTTTTTATCCCTTATGGAGTAACGGTGGATGAGTTTCAGCATTTTATTTATTCCAAACCTGAAGCAACAATGCAAGAGAGAAAAAGCGCTTGGCGGCAAATCGAAAAGAAATATCTCCCCCATCGTAATTATGATGGCAACGAATACTTAGAACAAGGCGGATATTGGCATCAGCAAAGTCATATATTTAGTGCTCCTTTTTATTATATTGATTATACCTTAGCTCAAATATGCGCTTTCCAGTTCTGGAAAAAGTCGAGGGAAAGCCGAGAATCTGCTTGGCAAGATTACTTGAAATTATGTCGCTTGGGCGGCAGTCAATCCTTTTTAAGTTTAGTCAAAGAAGCAGATTTGGTGTCACCTTTTGCAAACGGATGTGTCCAAGGTGTTATCCAAGCCATTGAAACATGGCTTGATAACGTTGATGATAGCCAGTTATAAGAGTCTCGTCCATGGAATTAAAGAAAAATTTTTAATTGGAGGCTTTGGGCTTGATTACAGAAGTTTATCCCGGGATTTACAAAAATGAAATCCCTCTACCCAAAAATCCCTTGAGGGCCATAAATAGTTATATTCTGCTTTCGGATACAAGAAATCTAGTTATAGATACAGGTTTTAACACCTTAGAATGTCAGACCGCCTTGTTGGAAGGCCTCAATGAATTGGAGGTTGACCTGAGCAAGACCGATCTATTCATTACTCATATGCATACTGATCACTCAGGTTTAGCGCCCGTTCTGAAGAAACTGGGGGTAAATACCATATATTTCAGTAAGGTTGACGGAGATCTTTTTAATCAAACTTCCAAACGTGATGCTTTCTTTCAGACTCTTAACAAAATATTCGGCTTTAAAACTGATGTCGCTTCTGCGTTTGGTAAAGAGTTTGGCAAAAGACTTACTGAGCCTCTGGAATTTACGCCGTTAGCTGAAGGAGATAAATTAGAGATTGGAGATTATTGTTTAGAAGTCGTGGATATTCCTGGACACACTCCTGGACAGATTGGCTTATATGAACGAAGGCACAGGCTGTTTTTTTGCGGAGATCATGTTCTCGATGAGATTACGCCAAACATCACCTTCTGGGGATTCGAACAGGATATTTTAGCAACCTATTTGAGAAGCCTCAATAAGGTTATCGAGTATGATATCGATTATCTATTTACAGCTCATCGTAAAATAATACGAGACCACCGTTCAAGGACTAAAGAACTTATTGCTCACCACGATGAAAGGCTCAGAGAAATTCTCGATATTCTCTGTGAAGGGAGAAAGACAACCGGCGAAGTGGCTGCTTCGATGCACTGGGATTTAAGTTATAAAAAATGGGAGGACTTTCCTCATCCGCAAAAATGGTTTGCTTCAGGGGAAGCTTTGTCACATTTAGAGCATCTGGCACATACTGGGAAGGTCGAACGTGTCGAGGAGGATGAAGCCTTTTTTTATCAGCTTAAATAACTAAGTAGAGTCTTACACGGAAAGAAATCATTCAATTTAAGGCGATCTCACTCCACAATATCAGTGAAGCGAGATCGCCTTTCGCTATCTGAACCCACTTTTTATTTTTAAGGTTAAGTTTCTACATATCCCCCTTGTTATCTTAACAAATTAAAACCAAGATTCTGGATGTTTTGAACAATGGTAACAAAAAAATGTCTGAAGTGGGATTATAGTTAAATTATAAAATCTCTATAGGAGGGGAAATAAAATGTCTATCTTAAAAGTAAGTTCAACGAACAAAGTTATACTGATAAAGCTGTTCCGCATCGAGTGCAAGGGCAGGCTTTTATGTAGATCAATATTCTGAAAATCATTTTATTATATAAAAATGACTAAATCCTATTTTGAGAGGAAGGAGTCCCTGTAGATTTGGCGAATTCTGATAAATGCTGTAGCAAGAAAGGTAAAAATCAGCTATGAAAACGTCTTCATTGGGCAAGTATGAAAGAATCATTAATAAAGGGACTATGAATATCATTATTTTTGCTTGTGTTATTATTGTTATCGCAATACTGGCTACAGGCATATCCAGCTATATTATCGTAAAAAATGCCATGATCGAGAAACTGCAGAAACAAGATCTAGTCTATATTTTAAAGTCTATTTCGGCTCAAATTGATGATAGAATCGATAGGGCCAAGGAAACGTCCCTAATTCTTGCCGATAATCCCGAAATAATACAATGGTTTCAAGAGGGTGAGACGGACGAAAACTTTAAAAAATTGTTTATAAAACAGATGACTGATGTTGCTAAAACTTTGAATTATACTGTTTTTTTCACAAATCGGAGGACAGGTCATTACTGGACAAATTCTAATTTGCTTACCGATACCATGAGTAAGGATAATATTTCGGATCGCTGGTTTTATGATACTCTGGCTTCAGGCCGAAAAATTACCCTAAACATAGATCATAACGTAGTGCTTAACCAAACGAATTTGTGGATTAATACCCTGATGGGTGATCCTCATGATCCAGCGGGAGTTGCTGGGGTAGGGGTGGACCTGCAAGATATCTCCAAAGAATTTGGCAATTATAAAATAGGAAATGGGAGTAATTTGTGGCTTATTGATACGACGGGAAAAATAAGTATCTCGGATGACGTTGAGCAAAGCGGAGGACGTCTCTCGGAATATCTACCTGCGGGGATATTTACTGATATCCTAAAAAATGCTTCCAATGGAGAGTCCATGAAGATTGTTAGCTATGTCGGTCAAAATGGACGAAAGGATCTGGTTTACCAAAAGTTAAAATCATGTAATTGGATCCTGGTCTTTCAAATTAACCGATCAGAGACCTTAGGACTGCTTAATTCCATTATGGTCAATACCTTAGTGAGTGTTGTCATAGTCCTTATTTTCTTGATTCTCGTTTTTTATACGGTTTCTTCTAAAATCGCTAATCCATATAAGAAAACACTTCAACTAAATCTTGAATTAGAAAATGAAATCGAAGAAAGAACTACTGAACTACGTGAACAAAATTCAAAGATGACAGAGAGTATCTATTATGCCAAAACAATTCAAGAATCAATTTTGCCTTCTTCGGAAGTTCTGCAAAGGATTCTAGGCAGTCACTTTGTTCTCTGGCGACCGAGGGATCTAGTCGGTGGTGATTTCTATTGGCTTAGAGAGACAAAGATCGGCTGGATTTTGGTAGTAGGTGATTGTACAGGACACGGCGTACCAGGTGCTTTAATGACAATGGCAGTTAACTCGATACTTAGTAATATCGTTTCTAAAAACGAAGTAATAAGCCCGACTGACATGATCAAGGATCTTAATCATCAATTAAAAGATGCTCTTAACAAGGAAAAAGGTGATTATGCAACAGATGATGGCCTTGATGCTGCTATTTTGAGTTATGAAAACAGTGGAAGACTATTGTTTGCGGGAGCTAAAATGAATATGTATGTAGCATCCTCCGGGCAGATGACAGTTTATGAAGGTCATAGGAATGGGATTGGTTATATAAAATCAATCTTTAATGATGGAATTTCCGATACCATAGTAAGTCTTAGGCCTGGCGTCCGAGTATATTTGACAACAGACGGTTATGTTGATCAAAACGGAGGCCCTCATAATTATTCCTTTAGTAAACGCAGGTTCCGAACCAACCTTCTTAACACCTTGGATCTTCCAATAACGAAACAAGGCGAATGGCTGGAAAACGAACTCACTTCTTATCAAGGTCAGGAACCTCAGAGAGATGATATTACTGTTCTTGGTATAGAGTTTTAAATTATGATTACGGGAAGAGGGGAAAATGGGATGATTCACCTTCAACAGCTAAAAAAATCACTTGAAGAATACCGTGTTTTGATCTGCTTTTCGGGCCAATTCTCCCAGGGCATTGTAGAACAGCTCTGCGATTCTATCAAAGGACACTTGAGTGAGGGTCCAGGAATAAAGCAAAACCCCATGAGAGTAATCTCGATTTTTGTCGAACAGGCTCAAAATATTATAAATTACAATCAAGTGAAAAAGAATCATAAATATTATGATCAATTTCTAGAATCTAGTATTGTGACCATAGGAAAAAACGGGGAAAATTTTTTTGTGACATCCGGTAATATTATTGATAACAATGACTTGCAGCCTCTCCTAAAAAAAATTGATTACCTCAATTCTCTTGAACCAGGAGATTTAAAGACTCTTTACAAAGAAGTTATGAAAAACGGTGGATTTGAAGAACCTGAACGAAGTGCAGGCTTAGGTCTAATCCATATGGCTCGCAAATCAAAATCACCTATTGAGTACGAAAGCTATCCGATTAATGAGGAATTATCCTATTTTCAAATCAATGTGAATAGTTAGGAGTTGGAGAAGGATGGAGAGGCTATTCATCAAGGAATCAAAAAGTACTCCCCTTGTAGATTTCGATTCAGACAAGGGCTTGCTGGTTTTAAAAGGGCAATCGTATCCGGAAGACCCTTTTGCTTTTTTTAAACCCATAATAGCGTGGGTTAAGGAGTATTTAGCAAGTAATCCGAAGACTGTTTCTCTGGAATTTACTCTGACATATATTAATACCAGCAGTTCTAAGTGCATAATGATGCTCTTGGATATCCTGGAAGAGTCCTTTGACAAGGGATTAACCATCGATCTTAAATGGTTTTGTAATGAGGAAAATGAATATGAGCAGGAATGTGCTCAAGAATTCCAAGAGGACTATACATTTCCTTTTGAAATAGTACTAGTTTAATGGCTATCCAATGATAAGTTCTTCTAGGATTTGGAGGAGGTGGTGATGTCCTTTGAAAGATCATAAAATGTTCAACAATATTTTTGAAGAAGAGATGGCCGTTTATCAAGAGGCCAGGGATTTTTTAAAAAAAGGCAATTCAACGTATACTGGTTTATTGGCTAAATTTGATAGTTTAATTAATCAGTATTGCCGTTTAATCAATATAACTCGTCGGCTCTGCAGCATCAGCGATGTACAAAGCAGAGACTTAAAGCGGAAAGAACGAGAGATACAGAATATCTTGGATCACTCAGATCAAGGTTTCCTAACCTTTGGAAAGGATTTGTTGATTCATAAAGAGCATAGTTCGGAATGTATCAGGATATTTGGCCGCAAGGTCGTTCATGAAAATATATTGGATCTTCTGCGCAGCGAAAATGAAGATCAAAACAGACTCATTGCTGATGTTTTTCATAAGGTTTTTGATCTTTCTCCCGGGGAGGTTCAGCTGTCTTATATTAACGAACTGCCTAATTTGTTGAAGATTCAAGGAAATTTTATTAATATTAAATACAAAATGATTTCTGATGGTTTAGACTATCGAAATCAGGCCTTAATGGTCATTCTGACAGATATCACAGAAAAACGAAAAACAGCCGATCAGGTCTTATTTCTTAGTTACCACGACAAGCAAACATCTCTGTATAACAGGGCCTACGTTGAAAGCATCATTCCTCAACTTCAAATTGAGTCAAATCTTCCCTTAAGTATTGTCATGGCCGATTTAAACACCTTAAAACTTGTTAATGATGTCTTTGGACACGAAACCGGTGATAAGCTTATTGTTAATGCGGCAAAGATATTCCTTTCTTGCTGCCGTAAGAGCGACATTGTAGCTCGGTGGGGCGGAGATGAATTTGTAATGATACTTCCTGGCGCAAATCAGGAGGTTTGTGCGAGAATATGCAATAACATAAAGTCAATGTTTATGACCCAGTCTGCAGATCCTGTCGATCAGAGCGCTTCCCTGGGATCAGTTACTCTCGACAATTGGAAAACAGATATAATCAGCTTAATCGGTGTGGCGGATCGTGTAATGTATAATAACAAGCTAATTGAGCGGAAGAAAACAAGGGAAATGTTTGTTTCCAGTGTCGAGAAAGTTATAGAGATTAAATGTCCTTCCTATCTGGAGCACAATGCTCGAGTTGAAGCCTTAGCCCGTTCATTTATCAAGCTGCAGGGAGTTGAATTAAACTCGCAAGAAATGGATCATTTGATCTCCCTGGCTCGTTTTCATGATATTGGCAAGGTAGCTATTCCCAGCGAACTCCTGAAAAAAAACACCTCTCTGACAGAGGACGAATTTAAAATTATACGTCAATACCCTGAAGTCGGCTATAGGCTGGCTCATTCCATGGGAGAGCCGCTCTTGGCGCAGTCCATCTTGGCTCTTCGGGAATTTTGGAATGGAAAGGGTTACCCGCGCGGTCTAAAAGGAGAACAAATTCCTCAAAGTTCCCGTATTATTTCCATACTGGATGTGTATGACATTATTACTCATGATCAACCCTATAGAAACAAGAAAACAAAGGAAGAAGCTTGTCAAGAATTGCAGCGAGGTTCGGGTGTTCAGTTTGATCCTCAGCTGACAAACCTTTTTGTTAATAACTTACAATCACTGTTATCCTAGGCTAATTTAGGCGGCTGTTTTTTGTAAAGCAAGAACGGGAGTAGTTTGATTCTAAAGGAGGTTAGCAGCTTGATCACTGTTGATGCAAAGGCACTTCGCTATCTTCAGGAAAGAACGTCATCCGTAGTACTTGGCTTGGAATTAAATCCGTCAATGGGTGGCTGAGCTTGTTCGGCAGAGCACGTAACAGGTAGTTACGTTCCCAAAATTTATCTGAGAGAACCGGAAACTAACGAACTTTTTAATTTTAAGCTGCAAGAAATCGGGACACTAAAACTATATTATTCTCCAAGAATCGGGGTCGCACAGGGACATCAAGGTATTAAAATTAAACTTAGAAAGCTGCTGTTCTTTAATTGGCTAACGTTAGTAGGAGCTAAGATACTTTGAAAACAGGTACTATAGACGTTTTTGGGCAAAACAACAACTCCGCATCACTTATGGAAAGATGGTGCGGAGTTGTTGTTTTGTCTTGGCTAAAAATTTGTTTTAATTTATCCAGTTGTATCTGAAGCCACGATGTTCAGCTTTAGCTGAACGAGTTCACTTGAATTGTCCAGATGAGTAGTTAGGATCTAAATGAAATGTGGATTCACTGTCCCTTTAGATCTTGAAATCCTTGATAAATAAGATCAAAAAGTTGTTTAAGGTCTTGTACTTCAACACAAGAGAAGGCAACGCGCACATCGCTCTCTCCCAGGGAAATAACACCTATGCCATAATGATCAAGGAGATGAAGGCGCAAAGCTTCGGCATTCACGCCATGTTTAAGTTTCATACACATAAAGTAACCAGAATTAAAGGGATAATAGTCCCAGGCATCGTCATAGCTTCCTTGACTAAGGATTTCTTTGACTTTAGTGGCGCGACTTTTTAAAAGTTCGAATTTCTGTTTTTTTTGTGTTTGAAACTCTGATGACTGAAGGGCATGTAAAACAAAGGATTGAGCGGGGTGGGAAGCACTGGAAATTGCTCCCCGAATACTTCCTAAAGCTTTGTTTTCTAAGGCATCCAATATTGCCGGAGACTCGCTGGCAAAGGTAATAAATCCAACACGAAAGCCCCAGACAAATTCTTCTTTTGTGGCTCCGTCAACTTTGATGGCCAGTATTCTGGGATGGATATTGGCAATCCGGGCAAACAGGGATTCTTTGATGGAGTCCTCGTAAAATAACCCAAAATAGGCGTCATCAGTAAGAACAACTAAGTTCATACCTTCCTGGGCAACTTCTTTCAGAACGTCTATGATCTCAGCTGCTTCTTTTTCATTTGGAGTATACCCTGTCGGGTTATTGGGAAAGTTCAGCAGTACGACGGCTTTTCCGTGTTCTTTTTTAGAAAGTATAGCTTTTTTCAAACCCTGGCTATTAAAACTTCCCTGTTCGTTATAGAAAGGAAAGGTGACACTTTTTGCTCCTCGACGAACTCCGAAGATAAGATTGTAATTCCCCCATAATTTATCCGGTAAAATTAGAGGATCATTTTCATTCATGAAAAGATCGGCGGCAATGCTTAATCCATGAGTTAAAGCATTTGTGACAAGGGGATTGCTGAAGGATTTATTTTTTAGAGAAGGGTTTTCCTGGAGCATTTTCTTTTGCCATAACTGTCTCAATTCAGGTTTGCCTGCTGGAGGTGCATAAGGATATAGATTCTTAGGATCATAATCAGACAATGTATCGTGAATTACAGGCAAGAACATCGGCTGATTTCCTTCCGTTGCAATTCCTATGGTGGCATCAAATCGATGGGCTTTCTGCTTAGCTTCCGCAGTTTGAGTTAAAATCCCTTTTGGATAATACATATTCCTCCCAAGTTCAGACAGTAATTCGTAGACATGAGGATTTTCCTTTTTTATGCGGTCATTTAACTCTTGGGCAATTTCATTCATGAACTCTTCTCCCTTTCTTAAGTAAGCCGATCTCTTTGCTGTAAGTGAAATAAACTCCAACTTTGCTTGAAATTAAAATTAGTGTATGCATTTGAACACAAGAGAGCTGGATTAATCTCTAGTATCATTTTTAGAGTTGTTATGATATAAGTAACTAAATTTTACACTAAAATGACGGTTTCCTCTACTAATGAAGGATAAAAATTTTGGAGATTATATCTTTTGGGGACTATTAACTTTCATTCTAAGTGAACTCGTTCAGCTAAAGCTGTGGGAATCGCTTCCACTTGTAGAAGTGGAGTCGTACGAATCGATAAAAGGTACTAAAAAACTAGAGCTGTTTTTTCTCAAGGGGATGGCCTTTATCCGGCAGAGGTTATCTTAGAACGGTATACTTTTGCAACAAAGGTTAAAACTACCATAAATCATAATGGGCAGAATTGGAAGGGAAACTCTTTGAAAATGCGAACTTTTTTGTTACTCAGCAGCTCATCCTTTGCCTTATTTGCAGGTATTATCCTCATATCATCACGTCTTCCTTCCCCAATGCCGGAACAGGCTGTTCAAGGCAAACTCGTCTGGCAAAAACATAACTGTATAAGCTGCCATACCTTATTCGGCAATGGGGGCTATGTAGGAGAAGACTTAACAACTATCACACGGAAGGAGACTCCGTCCCAAATCGTAGACTATCTAATGAAGCCGCCGGTGGTTCCTCCGAACAAATACACTCATCACCCGGGTCTGGCCAAAAAAGATGCGCAAAACCTGGTACATTATCTGGAGTTTATCAGCACCATACCAACATTAGGGTGGCCGCCTCAGCAAGAGAAGGCGGGAAAATAATCATGAAATTGTTTAGCTTTTTACCTTTCCTAGGGAAAACGCAAAAACCTGTGGCCCGGAAACAGCAGTTTTTAGCTCAAAAAATAAGCCGCAGATATTGTTTTACGGCAGTAGCGTTATTTGCCCTGCAAAGTGTAGTGGCTGTGACTGGTGCCATAGATTTAGTAATACCTGATTTACCATCCCCGATTCCTTTTGAGTTCGGCAGGGCAATCCATTTAGGGCTGGCTGATCTTTGGCCACTCATTGGTACTATGGGAATGGTCTACTATTTCATTACAGCAGAGCTTGATCGGGAGATCTATTCTCCCCCGCTGGCTCGATGGCAGTACTGGATCGTTATCTTATTCAGTTTGACTATTTTTTTGACCTTAGCCTTCAAAATCGGAAATGGGCGGGAATTCCTGGAAGGATTGCCTGTTCTGTATATGGGAATTTGTATTTCCTTGGCTTTGGCCTCTTACAATCTTCTTCGATCGTTATTCATGGATAAAAATAATATTACGCCGGCAGCTGCCGTCATGACCGTAGGGATAATCTTTTTGCTGCTGTTATTGCTGCCGAATACGATTTTTTATAGTAATCCTATTACGGATGAGGCGACTAAGTTCTGGGTTGTCCACTTATGGGAAGAAATGGCCTTCGAGCTTACTTCTGCCGGCTTTATTGCGACCTTTTATGTTATTTCTGGACTGGCAGATCGCGCTAAAATAGAAAAGTGGCTCTATCTTGAAGCGTCTTTAGCTGTTATTGGAGGTTTGTACGGAACCGGTCACCATTATTATTGGATTGGCTTTCCCGCCGTTTGGTTAGCCATTGGCTTCTTGGTCAGTATTGTAGAAGTCGTACCCGTGGGACTATTAGCCCATATGACCTACACAGGATTAAAATCCAAAAAGATTAGGAGCCGTCGAGAAAAGCTGACACTATGGCTGGTGCTTAGCAGCATTTTTTATCATATTACTGGCGCATCTCTCTTGGGCCTCTTTATGAGCATACCTTGGATAAACCTATATATGCACGGGACTTATGTTACCTCCGGTCATGCCCACTTGGCGTTATTCGGCAGTCTTGGTTTTGTCGTTTTAGCAGGGTGTTATTACATCCTGAGCCGCGGAAGTGAGCCAACCGTTAAAGGGTATAAAAGCGGCGTTTTAGCGATCATCTTATTAAATGTTGGTTTGCTGAGTATGGCTTCGGCTTTATTAACCGCTGGCCTCAAAGAGACTTATCTGTGGCGATATTTGGGTATGGATTTTGAACAAGTGCGGCTGCAATTGAATCTCTATTTGTTTATAAGGGCCTTAGGGGGAACGATTTTCGCTCTTGGAGACCTTTTCCTGTTCTGGCTTATTTATAAAACATGGAAGCAAACAAAATTACCGAAAAAATAAGGTTCTACTCTTATTAACCTAACTTTAAATGGGGTCTTATTATGCAAATCATAATAACAAGTTCCTTTTGGCTCTTTTTATTAATTCTCTTGTTAGTCTTGCAGTTGTCTTTAGTCCTCATTATGATCATTAAACCAATCACTCGTTTCCTGGCGGGGAAAGAGATCAGCTCTTTGCTGGACAGGCTTCTTTCAGATAAGTATACACAGAACCTTATGGAAGTTTGGCCGGCAGGAAAACGAATATCTGTACTTAACATTCTGGAAATAGGGTTCCGCGCCCAGCAAGGTAAGATAATTACTAGACCTCTTGGTTCGCCAAAGCATTTTCCCGGATTCGATAATCTTATGTTCGCTCCCAACGTTATGACTCGGTTGTCACTGCCTGAGAATACTTCAATGAATATGCAGGTGACTATTGGTCCTAAAGCTGCCAAGCCGATGATCATCAATATCCCAATTATGATCGGAGCTATGGCTTATGGAATCGCTTTGTCAGAGGAGGCCAAAAGGGCTCTGGCAAGAGCAGCGAAAACATTACAAACATCTACCTGTTCAGGGGAAGGCCCTTTTTTACCGGAAGAACGCCAAGAAGCAGGAAAATATACGTTACAAATATCACGTTGGGCTTGGGGGGGCAGGACTCAAGAGCAAATTGACGCAGCTAATATGCTGGAAGTTCAAATGGGACAGGGCGCGGATATGGGAAGTGTTAGTATAGAAGCTAAAGAATTTCAGGGCAAAGCGCAGGAACTTTCAGGTTTAGCGCCAGACGAACCGGCTGTAGCCTTTCCTGCACCGCCAGGAATTCAAAAGCTCAGTGATTGGCCGGGGTTTATGAAACAACTGCGTAGACGGTCCAAGGGTGTGCCGATCGCCTTAAAAATCATGGCCACGGGGCATCTTGAAAATGATCTGGAAGCTGCTGTTAAATTAGGCTTTGATGCTGTTATAATTGATGGAGCTCAAGGCGGTTCTCATGCCACAACTCCCATCAAGCAAGATGATTTTGGCATCCCCAGTTTTTTTGCTTTATGTCGGGCCGTGCGCTTCTTACATCAACTAGGGGTTCGTGAGCGGATCAGTTTAATTGTGGCCGGTGGGTATTTTACGCCCGGAGAGTGTCTCAAAGCAATTGCTCTGGGAGCAGATGCCATTTATATGGCAACAGTTCCCCTTTTGGCCTTAACCCATAATCAAGTCGGTAAAGTAATACCTTGGGAGCCTCCAACGACTTTAGTGTTTTATGACTCTCCTGCCAAAGGTAAACTTGATATCGATCAGGCAGCTACGAGTGTTGCGAACACTATAACCTCCATGGTTCTGGAAATGGAGGAAGGAATGCGCGCTCTCGGGAAAGCCTCCTTAAAAGAACTTTCTCCGGATGATCTTGTCGCTTTAGATTCTTTGACAGCTGAAGTGAGCGGAGTAAAAAGAATTTACTAAGAGGTTGATAGGGACTAAATATTAATTTTCTAGCAAATAACTGCATTAAACTGTATTTAATACTTAACAAAACAGCACAAACGTGATATTATTTTCTTAGGCAATTGGAAAAGGGGTATGATATGTTTGCAGAGGAACGCCGTGAGAAAATCCTCTCCAAAATCAAGTCCATGAGACGGGTATTTGCCAAAGAACTTGCAGAAGAATTTCAAGTTTCTATTGATACAATTCGCAGAGACCTTACCGTGATGGAAGAAGACGGCCTCTTAAAAAGGACTCATGGAGGGGCGGTGCTGTTATCCAAAGTTCGAAGATTTCCAATGGACGAGAAGATAAGGTTTAGTGAGGGAACTGAGCATCAAAATGCTGTAGCTAAGCTTGCCGCATCTTACATCGAACAAGGGGATACGATCTTTATCGGCGGAGCAAGTATTCATTATATACTCTTGAAATATTTGCCTGTCGATCGGGATTATACGGTCATTACAAATGCCTTAATTATCGCTGAAAAACTAAAAAATTTTGCCAACATTGAAACCTATATTGTCTGCGGCAAAATTAAAAGCGAAGAAGGAATGGTTGACCCCATGGCAACTGAATTTATCAGAACGTTACGGATTGATAAGGCGTTTTTGACTGGGGGAGGCATTTCAGCCCATCATGGTTTGAGCAGTTCAACTCCGGAAGGAGCGATCTTCCAAAGAGTCGTGGCAGAGGTTTCACGGCGAAAAATATGTCTGGCGAATTTTGATAAGGTGGGAACGGAATTTTTTGCTCGAACCCTTGATTTGAGAGACTTGGATCTTCTTATCACCGATTGGGAAGCTCCTGATGAAGAACTGGAAAAAATCCAACAGAAGGGCGTAAAAGTTTTAGTTGTGAATGAAGAGAATTAATTTGAAAGAGTTTATGAAAGAGGGTAAGTCGAAGGTGAAGGTGAGTTTTTATACTTCCCAAAGGGAGTACTTAGCTAAAAAGGACGAGTTTGATCGTGCCGTTCAGTCTGTCATTGAGAAAGGAAACTTTATCCTGGGCGAACAAGTTGCTCAATTTGAAAAGGGGATCGAACAATATACAGGGGCTAGATATGCCATTGGAGTGGCATCCGGGACGGATGCCCTGACGATAGCATCGGATATTCTTGGTTTTAAAGACGGTAAAGAAGTTATTACATCGCCCTTTACCTTTCTTGCCTCGGCATCCTGCATCACTAAGCATAAGGGACGACCGGTATTTGTCGATATTGACGAAGAGACTTTTGCCCTCGACGTCAACAAGATCGAGGAAAAAATCAATCCGCAGACTGTCGGAATTCTCCCCATCCATCTCTTTGATCAAATGGCAGATATGGACAGAATTATGGATATTGCTCAGAATCACCAGTTAAGAGTTCTGGAAGATGCGGCGGAAGCCTTTGGCATGAGATGGAAAGGCAAAAGCGGACAGTACCGGCATGCGGGAACAATCGCTGATTTTGGTGTGTTTTCCTTTTTTCCGACAAAAACCCTGGGGGGCTATGGTGACGGCGGAATGATCGTTACCAATGATGAGGAACTTGGGCGCAAAGCCAAGTTTTATCGGGTACATGGAGCATCCAAAAAATACCATTATGACTTTATTGGCTACAATTCACGCTTAGATACCCTGCAAGCTGCAATTTTGAGCGTTAAATTGAAGTATATTGATGATGCCATCAGCAAACGAGAGAAGATTGCGAAGCAATATATTGAAAGCTTAAGCGATTGTGAAGCAATAACCCTGCCCAAGATAAAAGGGGATCAGAAACAAGTTTACTATGTTTTTAACATCCTGGCTAAAAATCGGGATCAATTGGCAGAGCACTTAGCTAAAAATGAAATAGGGTATAGCATTTACTATCCGCGTCCCCTTCATCTGCAGCCTTGTTTTAGTTATTTGGGCTATGCAAAAGGAGATTTCCCCGTCGCGGAGAGAGTATCAGAAAATATTATCGCCCTTCCCATCTATCCGGAAATCACCACAGATGAAGTGGAGTTTATCTGCAAGACGATAAAATCTTTTTATAAATAACCATGATTTAATAGATCAACTGTAACCAAAAATGTTAAGAATCAACATAGGGATATGCCCTTCATTCACTTATTAATTTTCAACTTATTTTTAAAGAATACTGAAAGGAACTTGATCATGACAACTAAGAAAATTCCCTTTTCGCCCCCGGATATTACGGAAGAAGAAATTAATGCCGTAGCAGATGTCTTAAGATCCGGATGGATCACCACGGGGCCAAACTCAGCTCTTTTTGAAGAAGAACTGGCTCATTATTGCGGGACAGGCCATGCTGTTGCCTTAAACAGTGCTACAGCAGGCTTGGAACTTATTTTGAAAGTCTTGGGCATAGGCCGGGGCGATGAAGTGATCACCACGCCTTACACTTATACAGCCACTTCAAACGTGCTCCTCCATCGGGGGATTATGCCTACCTTTGTTGATGTGAAAAAAGACAGTTTTGCAATTGATGAACAAAAGGTTTATGAGGCGATTACCCCGAAGACTAAAGCAATCATGACTGTCGATATTGGCGGAGTTCCTGTTGACTATGAAGCCATCAGGGAAGTCCTAAATGTTAAAAACCGGCAGGATATTACCCTTATCTCTGACTCAGCTCACTCTTTCGGAGCCGTTTATAAAGGTCAAAAGGTCGGAGGACAGATGGATTTCCATGTTTTCTCCTTTCATGCCATTAAAAATCTGACAACGGCTGAAGGAGGTGCTATTACCTATAACGATAATAGTTTTCATGGGAAAGATAATTTATATAAAGAATTCAAGTATACATCGCTGCACGGTCAGAACAAGGATGCGTTCGCCAAGATGCAAGCCGGGGCTTGGAAATATGATATCCTTACCGATGGTTTTAAGTGCAATATGACGGATATTATGGCTGCCATTGGTCGTGTCCAACTGCGCCGATATGATGAAATGTTAAGGAAACGAGCGGAACTTCATCAGGTTTATAGCAGTGTGCTCGGTGAAAAAGAATGGGCGATTCTTCCCTTCGACAGAAATGAAGACATGGAATCCTGCCATCACTTGTATACCTTAAGACTCAAAGGTTTCAGCGAAGACAAGAGAGACCGTATAATCCAAAAGATGGGCGAAAAAGACATCGCCACCAATGTACACTTTATGCCCTTACCTATGTTTACTGTTTATCGAAACCTGGGCTATAGACTTGAAGATTATCCTAACGCCCATGCCCAGTATGCCAATGAAATTTCCTTACCCCTTTATTCGAAGTTGTCTCTGGATGACGCCCAATATGTTGCCGAGGAACTGATTGACTGCATTGAATCATTATAAAGTTAATATTGAAAGATGCCCTTCGTTTAAAAAGGAGGCAGCCCGCGCATTCTATGTGCAAGGCTGCCTCCTTTTTATGCTATCGGACATATACTTTCCTTAGAACATCAGAGCAACTCACCAACCGCTTTCGCCAGAGTCTTAGTGCCGAGGTGCGAACAATTGGGAAGAAAGTCAGTGTCTTCGAGCGGCTCTCTAAGGTTTGCGGAAAAGTCTCCTGAATATTGGAAGAAAATAAATTATTAAAATTGTCAGTAAAATGCGGTGTCAAGATTGGTTTTCTTTAAATTGTAATATCAGTTGGCCGGGCTTAAGATGAATTTAACAAATCAAAGGAGGTATGGATATGTCGGCAAATGTGAGTTCCTTTGTCAGCGGCGGCGGAAAGACAAAAGCTAGAATCCAGAAATTCGGCGGTTTCCTGGCTGGAATGGTTATCCCCAATATCGGCGCCTTTATTGCCTGGGGGTTGATCACTGCTTTTGTTATTCCTACAGGATGGTGGCCCAATGCTTATTTAGCAAAAGTGGTCAGCCCGATGATTTCTTATCTATTGCCCCTTCTAATCGGTTATACGGGCGGTAAACTCATCTATGGTACCCGAGGCGGAGTTGTCGGTGCCATCGCCACAACGGGTATCGTTGTGGGAGCTTCCATTCCAATGTTTCTCGGCGGCATGATCATGGGACCATTGGGCGGTTGGCTCATTAAAAAGTTTGACCAACTTATCGACGGTAAAGTGCCAACCGGTTTCGAAATGCTGGTTAACAATTACTCAGCCGGAATCTTAGGAGCCTTGCTTTCAATCCTAGCCTATCTTGTGATCGAGCCTGTTGTCCAGGGCTTTTCCAATGTCTTGGGTAGTGCGGCTGTTGCTGTCACCAATGCAGGATTACTCCCCCTTATTGCGATTTTCATCGAACCCGGTAAGATCTTATTTTTGAATAATGCGATTAATCATGGTGTTCTAGCACCTTTAGGAATTCAGCAAGTTAAAGAAGTGGGTAAATCCATCTTCTTCCTCTTAGAAACGGATCCCGGGCCTGGACTGGGAATCTTAGCCGCCTATTGGATGTTTGGCAAGGGAATGATCAAACAATCAGCTCCGGGTGCAATTATCATTCAGTTCTTTGGCGGCATTCACGAAATTTACTTCCCTTATGTTCTGATGAAACCGTTCTTATTACTCGCTGTTATTGGTGGAGGAATGGCTGCTGATTTTACCTTCGTAGTGACCCATGCCGGATTAGTGGCTACTCCTTCACCAGGCAGTATTTTTGCCGAAATGACTATGACCCCCAAAGGCGGATTCCTGCCTGTTATCCTTGGTATCACTGTAGGTGCAGTTGTCTCCTTCTTGATTGCCTCAGTTGTTTTAAAACGGGATAAAACTGAAACCAGCGGAGAAGATCTTGCCAATGCTCAAGAAATGGTTTCGCTAATGAAAGCTGAGAGCAAAGGACAAAGTAATGTACAAAAAGCTGCTCAAATGCCAAAGCTGATAATATTTGCTTGTGAAGCGGGTATGGGTTCATCGGCTATGGGAGAGTCTATCCTCAAGAAAACAATTAAAGATGCAGGTTTGAGTATCGAAGTGCGGCATACTGCTGTTAATCAGATTCCCGCGGAAGCTGATGTTGTCTTTACCCAGGAAGGACTGGCAAACCGTGCGGCTGAGGTCGCACCAAAGGCGGAAATAGTCACTGTTAAAAACTTTTTAGATAAAACAACGTATGTGGAGTATGTCAACAGCTTAATTAAATAGGTTGTGAGAATGTGGAAGAATTAACTGTTCGGCAAAAATTTATCATGAATAATCTGATGGAGAAAGGTCCTCTAACCCTTAAGGGCCTTTCTCAACAAATTGACGTCAGCGAGAGGACGATTTCCCGGGAGACTTCTGCCCTAAATGATTGGTTAAAGCAATACAAGGTTCGTATCTCGGAAAGTGGAGGAAAGCTCTATGTTGACGGAACAGAACAGGATTTAATTAAGGTCAGGGAGAGTTTCAAAGAATTCCCCACTCTATGGCTGCTTACTCAGGAGCAGCGTCAAATCCTGATCACGGCCCAGCTTCTCTTAGCTGATGAGCCTCTAAAATCAGCTTATTTTAGTCATCAATTTAACGTGGTTGAAGGGACCATTAGTTTCTACCTGGACAAGATTCAAAGCTGGCTAGAAGATAAAAACCTGACTCTGGTTCGTAAAAGAGGGTATGGTCTGGAAGTCACAGGCTCAGACTGGTATAAGCGTAACGCTTTTGTTGATCTAATCTACAATTATAAGCCTTTAAGTGAATTACTGACGTTTCTTTATGAAGACAGCAAGGATTATCTGCTGCTGGCCTTTTTCAAAGTTACCTTTGGAGAAGCTTTAACTTCTTTAACCAAAGATATCATGGATGAAATCAATGAAAATGTGTCTCTGGCAAACGATATTAAGTTTTTCAGTGCGTATATCCACTTACTGCTGGTTATTAAACGTACTGAGAGTCAAAATCCCATTGAATTGCCTCCTCAATTGGTGCAGGATATACTCACCTCCAAGGAATTTGGCTTTATGACTCAAGTCCAGGAAATTCTTCAGGATTACGGGATTAATCCCCCGGAGAGCGAACTTGCTTATTTGGCAATTCACTTACAGGGTGACAGAAAGTTGTTTCAGGATGAGAATGAAGCTCAAAAGCTGGGGTTCGAGTTGGAAGACTTAATTCGGGAAATGATTTATCTTACAGAAAAAAAGCTTAATCAAAAAATCATTGGCGATGAAACTCTTCTTAACGGGTTAACTCAGCATCTTAATCCGGCCTTGTATCGTTTGACAATGGGACTCGAAGTAAGAAATCCAATTATTAACGAGATCAGGCACTATTACGCACAGCTGTATAATGCGGTTTCTTATGCATGTCGGCATGTTTTCTCGAAATATAATTTAACGATTCCCAGTAATGAAGTTGGGTATATTACCATGCATATTGGCGCAGCTATTGAGCGACAAAATAAGCTTGATAAAAAGAACAGGATGCTTATTATTTGTCCCAATGGTATGAGCACGGCAAAAATGTTGTATCATAAAATTTGCAATGAATTCCCTGAACTTGAAACCATTGACATCTGTTCTTTGCGGGATATGCACGCTAAGATAAAAGACGGCTATACCTTGGTGGTTTCGACGGTTCATATCGAGCCGGAAATTGTGCCTGAGCTGACGGTCGTTTCTCCCTTTCTGCCGCAAGAGGATATTGAAAAAGTGAAGGCAGCCTTAACAAAAGTCGGCCAAGTGAGTGCTTTGAATAAGAGCATCTCGTTACCCGTCAGCGAACCTGACGAGCTGGAAAAAGATTTGGAAACGGTCAATGTCATGCTGCAGACGTTTCAATTGAGCTCTCTGCAAGCAGAAACTTATCAAGACACTATTCAGGATATTGTCCAAGGCATACACGCAACTCATCTTATCGCAGACAGAGCGCGAATTTATGATTTGATTGCGAAACGAGAAGAAAAAGGGAATGTAATTATCCCTGGCCGTCATATCGCTCTTATTCACTTTCGCGCGGAGGAAATTTCAGAACCCTTTGTCAGTGCCTTTCGCCTTAAACATTTTATCGAAATTAAAGGAATCGGATACTCTTCTGAAAACGTTGATACGTTTTTTGTCATGCTGGCACGCAAAGACGAAAGCAATTACATTCTTGAGTTGCTTGGAAAAATCAGTGTTGCTCTGGTGGAGAATGATTATTTTGCTGAGGTCTTGCGTTTCGGTGATTTGAAAGATATACGCAGTGAATTAGTTGAAATTCTAAATAAGGAGGAAGAGTCGTGAATCGAGAGATCTTTAACGAAGACAATATACAACTTGGCCTGGTATCTGAATCAAAGGGAGATGCCATTTTAAGAGCCGGGGAACTTCTGAGGAAGAACGGGTATGTTCGAAGTGAATATCTGGAAGGGATGACTAAGCGAGAGGAGAGTCTGACGACTTATGTGGGAAATGGCGTTGCCATTCCTCATGGGCTTCCGGAATATATTCAATATATTCAAAAGTCCGGACTTGTCATGCTTCAATACCCTGAAGGTGTTGATTTTGGCGAAGGGAATATCGCCTATGTCTTAATTGGAATTGCCGGTAAAGATGATGAACATCTTGAACTGTTATCGACCATCGCCTTGGTTTGCCAGGAAGAAGACAATGTGACAAAGCTTAAACAAGCCGCAAGCAAGCAAGAGATTCTGGAAATACTTTCCGGCGGTGATGCCTAGATGATTAAAACTGTCACCTTAAATGCGGCGGTGGACAAAACGGTGGAAGTTCAAGATTTTCGCCTGGGGTCTGTCAACCGCATCACGAAACTTCAGATGGATGCCGGCGGTAAAGGCATTAATGTTTCTAAGGTTATTCGAGCCTTAAATGGCGAGAGTATGGCCTTGGGTGTCTTGGCCGGCCGCAATGGCGAGTTTATCCAGGCTGAAATCGAACACAGAGGTATATCTCATGATTTTCTTTTTGTTCAAGGGGAGACCCGAACAAACTTAAAAATTGTTGATCCGCGGAATTCAACCTTCACAGATATCAATGAGCCAGGAATTATGATTTCTGAGATGGATGTTCAAGAGATTGAAGATAGGATCTTCAAAGACTTTGATTCGGAAACGAGCTTAGTCCTTTCCGGCAGTATTCCCAGTTCTGTACCTTCTTCCATTTATCGGCGCTGGCTGGAGCGGGCCAATGCCTTGGGCGGAAAAACGTTTTTAGATGCTGATGGCGAACTGCTTCGTGAAGGGCTGAAAGCAAAGCCATATCTTGTCAAGCCTAATCGTCATGAGCTTGAACATTTTCTGGGTCAAAAACTCGCTAGTTTGGAGGATATTGCCAAGGCAGCCCATGATTTAATGAGTCAAGGGGTGGAAATGATCGTCGTATCGTTGGGGTCGGAAGGTGCACTTTTCGCCTATCAAGAGCAGGTCATTCATGCTCAGGCCTTGCCCGTTGAAGTCAAAAGCACCGTAGGAGCAGGAGATGCGATGGTCGCTGCCCTGACCCTTGTTCCGCCCGGTGAGGATTATCTCCTTCGAGCAGTTCGCTGGGCAATAGCCGCAAGCGCTGCGCAAGTTATAACTCCCGGAACTCAACCACCGGAGTTAACTAAGGTGCTCTCTTACCTTGATCAGGTTCAGTATCAGAGACTTGCTTGAGTTATCTATACTCTAAGAGCAGGTATCGGTATCAAATCGTAAGACTTCCTCTTCTACAAGTGGGAGTGGTTCCCATACCTTGCTCGGTGGGAGTAGAGCCCATCCTTCAGTACGATAGCATTTGTTATGTGTTCAGCTTTGGCTGAACGAGTTCACTAGCTTCGCATCAGACGAGTTTTGAGATTTGTTAATTTGACATCAGGAGGGGTAATTAATGAAAACTAGAGCAGTACGCTTATATAATGAAAATGATCTCCGTTTAGAAGAGTTTGAACTGCCGGAGATAACCGATGAAGAAATCTTAGTGGAAGTTATTTCCGACAGTGTTTGCATGTCAACCTATAAAGCGGCAATTTTGGGTAAGAACCATAAACGGGTGCCTCAAGATGTCGATGTTCATCCAATTATCGTAGGCCATGAGTTCGCAGGCAATATCGTCAAAGTCGGAGAAAAATTAAAGGGCCAGTTTAAGGAAGGAAATAAGTTTGCCTTGCAGCCAGCTTTGAACTACAAGGGGACCATGTGGTCTCCCGGCTATTCTTATCGCTATTTTGGCGGAGACGCCACGTATAATGTAATTCCGCGTGAAGTCATGGAAATCGGCTGTTTTCTGAACTATCAAGGGGAAGCTTACTACGAAGCTTCTTTAGCAGAACCCATGTCCTGCATTATCGGAGCTTTTCATGCCAGCTATCATACGAGTATGGGCAGTTACGAACATCGCATGGGGATTGTTGAGGGCGGTAAAATGGCTTTATTGGCTGCCGCAGGACCGATGGGGCTGGGGGCCATCGACTATGCTCTCCATGCTGACCGCCGTCCTTCCCTGTTAGTCGTTACGGATGTCGATGAAGAGAAGCTTTCCCGGGCCCGCACCATTTTTACGGAACAGGAAGCTGAAAAATGCGGTGTGGAGTTGGTATTTGTCAATACAAAGGATGTTGAGGACGTTCCATCTAAGCTGCGAGCTTTGACAGGTGACACAGGTTTCGATGATGTTTTCGTCTTTACGCCGATCAAACCTGTCGTTGAACAGGGCGATCAGATTTTGGGACGTGACGGTTGTCTTAACTTTTTTGCCGGTCCGACTGATCCGAAGTTCGGAGCACATTTGAACTTGTATAATGTTCACTATGGTTCGACTCATATTATGGGTACTACCGGAGGGAATACGGAGGATCTCCTGGAATCGCTGAAACTGACGGAAGAGAAGAAAATTAATCCTGCGGTTATGGTTACTCATATTGGCGGGTTGGACGCCGTGGCTGAAACCGTTTTAAACTTACCCCATATTCCCGGAGGGAAAAAGCTGATTTATACGCATATTAATATGGAATTAACGGCCATTGAGGATTTTGCCAAGCTGGGTGCCAATAATACGCATTTCGCCTGTCTGGCAGATATCGTTGCCAACAATAAAGGGCTATGGTGTGCTGAAGCAGAACGCTATCTTCTTGAGAAATGGAGGGCTTAATGATGCTAACTCGTGAATTGACGATCAACAACAAATCTGGGCTTCATGCGCGTCCGGCATCTCTGTGGGTGCAAACTGCCGGCCGTTTTCACAGTAACATTAAAATTAAACACGGCAATTCCGTTGTCGATGGTAAGAGTATTTTAGGCATCCTTTCTTTAGGTTTGTCAACGGGCAGCGTTTTTGAACTCTTAGTTGAGGGCGAGGATGAAATAGAAGCCGTTGTTGCTTTGGAGAAATTAATGATTGATCTTGAAAGCCAAGATAGGTAGGTAAATCTTATGGAAAACAAGATTTGGCATGGGCTTGGGGTTTCGGCGGGACATGCCGCCGGACCAACTTGGGTCTTGAAAGGATTCCAAGCAGAGACGGCAGGAGAAACTTCTCAAGGTTCTGTTGAGGAGGAAAGGGTACGTTTGCAACAAGCTGTCATTCGTACTGAGCAGAATTTAACCGGGCTGGAAGAGAAGGTAAGAGCTGAACAAGGTGAGGAAGTGGCTCAGATCTTTGTTGCCCACAAGCTTTTACTCAGTGATCCTTCATTTATTGGAGAAGCTTATCAGCGCTTAGAAAAGGGACAACTAAACGCTGAACAGGTTCTTCGGGAGGTAGCAGGAGAAGCTGTGCAAATGCTGCAGAGTTTGGAGGACCCCTATTTTCAAGAGCGTGCGGTGGATGTCCAGGATGTATTGGGGCAATTACTGAAGAACCTTCAAAATGTTCAAGATGATGCTTCTGATCGCTTTCCACAAGCCGGGAATTATATCGTTTTGGCCGATGAGCTGACACCTGCGCAAACTATTGCCTTACCGAAAGATAGAGTTCTTGGCTTTATCGTCCGCCAGGGAGGGAAAACGTCTCATGCTGCTATTTTAGCGCGCACCTATGGCATTCCGGCTCTTGTCGGCGTAAACGATGGATGGGGAGATTTAACAGCTCAGAAATGGCTTGAACTGGACGGTGAGGAAGGCTGGGTTCAGCCAGCAGCGGAAAATCAGGTTATCTTCGCCAATACCGGTGCGGGAGAAGAGATGATTTCCGGTGAGAATTCCTCACTCCAAGGGATGACTTTAGCGGCGAACATCGGCAGCCCGGGTGATTTGTCTCTTGTCCGGAAATTTAAGGCTCAAGGGATTGGCTTATATCGAACGGAGTTTTTATTTATGGGAGAAGAACTCCCCAGTGAAGAAGATCAGTTGGAAGCGTACCGTCAAGTCATTGATGGCTGTTCACCTCACTTGACCGTCATCAGGACCTTAGATATCGGGGGAGACAAGAAAGCCCCAGCCTTAAATCTTCCGCAAGAGAAGAATCCTTTTCTCGGTGTCCGTGCCCTGCGGCTCACACTGCGGCGCCCTGAACTTTTTCGGCAGCAGCTGCGGGCTATTTGGCGGGCATCTATTGCAGGGCCGACGGCAGTTATGTTTCCCATGATTGCCACGTTGGGGGAACTTGAAGAGGCTAAGGAAAGCCTTTGGACCGCCCGCGAGGAAGTATTACAGGCCGGTTATGAGATCGGAAGCCTTCAGGTTGGGATGATGATTGAAATTCCCTCTGCAGCCTGGTTGGCAGATAAGTTCGCTCCCCTAGTTGACTTTTTCTCCATCGGGACCAACGACTTAACTCAGTATATGTTGGCTGCTGACCGGGAAAATCCTGAACTTGCTGAGCTTAATCAGCCTTATCATCCAGCAGTTTTAGGGATGATCGCCCGAGTCAGTCAAGCAGCCCTTCAGAAGGGGATCTGGACAGGAATCTGCGGCGAGGCCGGAGGAGATCCGCTTTTGGCTCCCTTTTTCAAAGCTGTTGGTATCGAAGAATTAAGTATGGCACCGGGTTCGTTAGCTAAAGTTCGAACTGCTTTGGGGAAAATGGAGATGTCGGCGGAAGAACAAGAAACATTAGTTAAATCTGTGCTTGCTTGTGCCAGGACCTCGGAGGTAATTAAAGTGCTTCAATCATCGAAGACAACGTGATCGTTGAGGTATAAAAGGTTATTTTGAACTCAGGAGGAGACTTAGACTGGTAACTGTTGATCAATTAGTAGAGGAATTTGATTTTAGAGTTATAGCCGGGCAAAGGGGTATGGATAAGGAAATTACCGATTACAGTCTTAAGCGTCCCAGCGCCGAATTGGTTGGCTATCTAACCTATTTGACTCCCCAGAGAATTCAAATTTTTGGACGTACAGAATTAGGCCTTTTTGAGCAGCTTTCCTCAGACTTACGCTATGAGAATTTGGCGAAGGTTATGGTTCAGGAAGTCCCTTGCCTTATCATCACTAGGGGATTGCCGATTCCTCAGGAATTTGTTCGCTTAGCTGAAGCTAGAGGTATACCCCTATTGGCATCTGATCGCTCTACGACACAGCTCTACTATTTGCTCATTCGTTTCCTTGCCAATCGTCTGGCGCCATCCACCCTGGTTCACGGTGTCTTGGTTGATGTTTTTGGAATAGGAGTACTCATTACGGGGGATAGCGGGATCGGAAAAAGTGAAACCGCTCTGGAATTGATTCGCGGCGGACACTTATTGGTGGCGGATGATGCTGTTGAGGTGCAGCGGGTTGATGAGGAGAATTTGCATGGCAGGGCACCTCAATCTATTAAGCATCTTCTTGAGGTAAGAGGTCTCGGCATTTTGGATGTCACAAAGTTGTTTGGTGCAGGGGCAGTCCGGGACGAAAAGGAAATTCATCTTCTTGTCGAGCTGGAAGAATGGAAGGAAGGAAAGTATTATGACCGCTTAGGTCTTGATCCTCCTCAAACGTTGACCATTCTTGGTATTCCCATCCCTAAAGTGACAATCCCGGTTCGGCCCGGCCGTCAGCTTGCATCGATTATTGAGGTCGCTGTCATGCAAAATCGCCTGCGAAGCAAACGGACGTAAGGAATTTCGCGTTTAATGCGAGCTTTTATGGAAGTGATATTCTAATAATTGTGAGCGTACTCAGCAACAAAATAGGTGAATTTAAAAAGACTGTTATGGCTGGTGGCCATAACAGTCTTTTTGTGCAATTAGAACATATAGTTATCCAATCGTAAGACTCCCACTTCTACAAGTGGGAGTAGTTCCCGCATCTTGCTTTGGTGGGGGTAAAGTCCATCCTTCTGCGCGATTGCATTTGTTATGGACTAGGCGCTTTCGTCACTAGTCAGGTGGCTGCGCAGGGTGTAAGAAGTGCAGGATAGTGGTTTGCGGGCGCCAGCCTAGTTTTCTCTGTTCTGTATGGCTTAAGGTTATTTAATCTTTTATATCAACCAAAAACCCTTCTTGGGTTAGGACCTCACAAACCTGCTGCAAAACTTCCTCTGTGGGTGCTTCAATGGTATGAAGATGCAGGCCGCCGGTTAAAGACGACAGTAAGTGCGCATGGTTTTCTGACATTTGGGCCATAAATTTTTTCACGTCCAGGCGGCTCTTTAATTGGAGCGGACGAAAAATATTCCCATATACAGAATGCTCCACTCCGACATCGAGTACACTAACGCCGTGGTCGACTAAGATATTCAATTCCTTCTCCGTATCTAAAGGCGAATGACGACTATAGATAATTTCTTGCAGGCCTTTTGTGCGCAGATCTGAGGAATAGATATACCCCTGTGGTGTAGCAATCACCGGTTCCTCTGAAGCCCGCAGAAGGGCTATATCTTGAACAATAACCTGGCGGCTGACTCCTGTGAGTTTGGCTAAAGAGGCAGCTTTGATAGGTTCCTTGGTGTCTTTTAAAAGTTTTAACAAGTGATTCCGGCGTTCTCGCCCCGATAAACCTTCTTTTTGGCTCATTCCATCACCTACTTTATAGTTGATTTTAATACGGGAGTTGAGAAATTGTCAAATGGTGTCTTGACACCTGTAAAGATATTGTGATAAAACAAAGTAAGCAATGAATCAAATTAATCAAGTTCTTGCTAGATGAAGGTTCATCAAATCGTGAGACTCTCACTTCTATAAGTGGAGTGGTTCCCGTTCTCTGCATCGGTAGGGGTAGAGTCCATCCTTCAGCATGATAGCATTTGTTATGGGCTAGGCGCTTTCGGCGAAAGTGTCCATGGGACACTTTCGTCAACGAAGCCCCGATGTTCAGCTTTAGGTGAACGAGTTTACTACATTAGAAGTTCCATAGTATTAAAGAGAAAGAGGAAGTAATATGAAGATCAGTGAACGTTTAGAGCAGTTGCCGATTTCGAGATTTCATTATGTTTTACTTATTACAGCGGGTTTAGGCTGGATGTTCGATTCGATGGACACTGGAATTGTGTCTTTCATTCTTCCGGTTTTGATGAAAGAGTGGCATTTGAGTCCGGAACAAATCGGAAACATTGGGAGCATCGGACTCCTTGGCATGGCGTTAGGAGCAGTAATTTCAGGGACTATTGCGGACAGGATCGGACGCAAGAAGGTCTTTGCCTTTACCTTAGTGGCTTACAGCATAGCGACAGGATTATGTGGACTTTCTTGGAATCTGACGTCTCTGCTGGTTTTCCGGTTTATTGTTGGTTTTGGACTTGGCGGACAGCTGCCCGTTGCGGTTACCTTAGTCAGTGAATTTTCACCGGTTAAACATCGAGGTAAATTTCTGGTTTTACTGGAAAGCTTCTGGGCCTTTGGCTGGCTGTTGGCTTCCATAATTTCTTACCTTATCATTCCAAAGTTTGGCTGGCCGATCGCCTTCTTTATCGGTTTTCTCCCGGCTTTATATGTCCTATTTCTCTGGAGATCAATTCCGGAGTCGCCGCGCTATCTTTTAAGCAAAGGGCGAATGCAGGAAGCTGAAGCCATCGTAGTTAAAATTGAAGAGGAATGTAACGTTTCATCAAGTAAGAAGCGCTTATCTGAAACGGAAACTAAGGAGCTGGCGGAATCAGTAACTCAGTCTAATCAAGCGAAATTTAAAGAATTGTTCTCCCCGGCATTCTTACGGCGGACAATTTTTCTTTGGCTTTTATGGTTTGGGATCGTCTTTTCTTACTACGGGATTTTTACTTGGCTTCCTTCTCTGTTAGCCCTTAAAGGCTTTTCCCTGACTAAGAGTTTTAGCTATGTAATGATTATGACTCTCGCTCAGATTCCCGGGTATTTTAGCGCCGCTTATTTTGTGGACAAAATTGGACGCAAAACGACTCTCGCCCTCTATGTTGCGGGAACGGCAATTACCGCTTACTTTTTTGGACAAGGAGTCACTGCCGCGGCAATTCTAATTTCGGGATCCCTGATGTCCTTCTTTAATCTGGGAGCTTGGGGAATTATCTACACTTATACTCCCGAACTTTATCCAACCCATGCCAGAGCTACCGGATCAGGCTGGGCAGCAGGCTTTGGCCGGATTGGTGGCATTTTAGCACCACTCGTCGTTGGGGATATGATTGGGAAATTTCATCTCGGAACGGGATCAGTGTTTGGCCTTTTTACCCTTGTCTTGATCGTCGTCGTTTTGGATGTCGTTATTTTAGGCGAAGAGACAAAAGGACAGTCTTTGGAAAAGCTGGCCTCCGAGCAATAGAAGTGGAGATATAGCCGTAGCCAGTGAATAAACTGATGCCCAGAGGACTGTGATCTAATGAAAAGTCACTTCCTCAGGGCATTAGTATTTATCCGGTTTTTAAGCCCCCTACTTCTATAAGTGGGGGTGGGTCCTTCGTTAACTTCAGGTGGGCTAGAGTCCTCCTTCGCCGCTAAGTATTCCTATTGGGAAAGGCGGCTCGGCAATAATGACCACTGGACTCAAATATTTTGCCGGGTTGAGGACTTGTGTACTTCAGGGTTCAGACAATTTGGCGGCAGTTCTCCTTTCATTGCCGCTATAATGTTGGCTGCAGCAATAGTGCCCATTTTAGTGCGGGTCTCTATCGTAGCGCTTGCGATATGAGGGCAAAGAGTAACATTGTCGAGTTTGCTTAACCCTTCCGCCAGTTTTGGTTCCCATTCATATACATCGAGACCTGCCCCCCAGATTTCCCCGGTCCCTAAAGCTTTGACGAGGGCTAATTCATCAACCACCGGACCACGAGACGTGTTAATTAAGATGGCTGTTTTTTTCATTTGCTTGAATTCCTTCTCACCGATAAGATGAAATGTTTCAGGAAGAAGGGGAGTATGGATAGATACATAATCTGAATCCCGGAGAAGCTTTTCCAAGCTTACATACTGCCCGCCGGTTTCATGTTCAAACTGTGGGTTTGCCTTTTTTCCGGTGTAAAGGACTTTCATATCAAAGGCTTTCGCTCGTTTTGCAAATGACAGACCGATCCTTCCGGGCCCTATAATGCCTACGGTTTTGTTGAAGACGTCTTGTCCTAAAAACAGCATCGGCCCCCAACCTTCATATTTTCCCATTCGAGTATAGTTATCTGATTCGACAACTCTCCGAGCAACGGAAAATAATAGCGCCCAAGCCATCTCAGCTGTAGTGTCGGTCAACACTCCGGGAGTGTTGGAGATCATAATTCCCTGTGCTGTTGCGGCAGGAATATCGATGTTGTTATAGCCAACGGCATAATTGGCGAAGATTTTAGCCCGGTTTGCTGACCTGAGCACTTCTGCGTCGATCTGATCAGTTAGTAAACATAAAACAGCATCCCGTTCTTGAATTTTTTGCAAAAGTGTTGACTTGGAGAGAGGTTTCCCTTCGCGATTTACTTCAAGATCGCAATGTTCTGCCAGCATGTCCAGCGCCGGTTGGGGTATTTCGTTTGTTACGTAAACATTCCATTTAGTCATATCTGACCTCCGATTATGTAAGTTTTATGGACTAATAGTTAAGAGTGATAGTTTTCAACTATAAATTTAATATAAGGTATTATTTGCTTGAGTTCGAAGTTTATGTTCCTGAACCTTAGAACCTACAGATAATCATCGAATTTGAATAGTGATTTGTAATTAACGAGCTTTTCCGCTTCTTCATGCACTGAGTGGAACTACCTTATTAAATCATGCTCTGCAAACTGTATACAGTCAAGCGGCAATTATGTTGAATTTTGCTTTGCACTTTAAGTCTCTATTTAGTAATCGCTCATCCATGTTAGACTAATCAGAGCTAAGATCAAAGTGAGCTATTTTTCGCATACTGAATTGCTTTTTTAGTCGGAAAAGCCCTGATTACAAGCTTGTAATCAGGGCTTTTTTGCGTGCGATTTTCTAGTTCATTCCTGCATTTTTTACCAACCTTCGAAACTTTACATAACAGCCTATTCGCCAGATCATCATATAAACGGTAGCCAATACTAAGGTTAGAAACAATAAACTCATGGCAGGCATCAAATTATATAAAATATTCTTCAAGGCAAGACGTAAAATGATAACTCCCAAAAAGACGAACAGGAAGAACTTGTTTTTCTTAATATAGATTTGATTTTGTCTGAATTCATAATCAGTAGTCCATAAGACTGGAATAGCTAATATTCCTCCGAGAATAATCGTACTAAATACTGAAATTAATGTTACTGGAGGTAAAACCAAAACACCAATCTGATTGACAAATAGTTTACTTGCCGTAAACGTTATGAGAGCAAGGTAGAGAATTAATGGATAAAAGATTGCTAATCCGTTATTTCCAATAGGTTTTTGGGTGCGTCTTGCTAAAGACCAAATGATCCTTATTACTATGACTCCGGCTACGATAAAGGGTACAATAGCATTCATTATTTCCTGCCTCCTAAATGGATTTTAGTTTAAGATCTTTGCACTTGAAACTCTATTGATTTTAAGCTATTTGAGCAAATGATAAATCTATCTGAAGAATGAAATCGACATAATAGAACCTCTACCTATAGATAGAGGCTGTCAAAAGACCATTTTAAAAAGCATATCTATCTTTCGATAGAAGCCATCAATGTTAGTTTATGATAGTATTAGTTTGACCGAAGCTGGGTATGGGAACCACTCCCCCTTGTAGAAGTGGAGTCTTACGATTGGATAAAGGTGAAGTACGATGTTTTATGAGAAGATTAGGTTTGATTGGCGGCGCTCTCTGCCCATTACCTTCATCCTGCTTTTTTTTATGCTTAATGCAGGATTGTTTAAAGGTAGTTACTTGTTGGTGGCAATTCGGTGTTTGACTTTTTTAGTTTACACAGGGTTTTGGCTGCCGCCTCACGAATGGTGGAACCTTAAAAGGATCTTAATGGCTACTATTGCTGTTAGCATCTTAGTTGTAATGTCTTTGTTACTACAAAACAATTTGATTAGTATTTATATGATGATTATCTTGACATTTCCTGCATCGTACTGTTTAAAGGACAGAGCATATTTCTATTACTTATTTATTATTCTGTTAGAAATATTTTCTTTATTAACGTTATTTGGGCACCATAATTATTCTCAATCGTTGTCAATTCTGCTTTTTTTTATTGGTATTTCCGTTTCAATTCGAGCCAGAGTAACCAGACAGGAAGCCAACAAACTTAGTCAGCTTCATCTTAAGGAACTTGAAAAAGCTCACAAAGAACTTCAGCAGGCAGCGGTTACAACCATGCAGCATGCTGTCTTAGACGAACGGACAAGGATTGCTCGAGAAATTCATGATGCCATAGGGCACAGCCTGACATCATTGATCGTTCAGCTGCAAGCCCTGCGGTTTATGATTGAAGACGATCCGGATCAGGCGAAGCAATCGGTGGAAGAAATGTTGACAGTGGCTCGCCAGGGTCTGCAAGATATTCGAGTATCCGTACATTCTTTGGCGGCTGATAGGTCGGCTCTAGGTATTGCCCCTCTGCAAGCCCTTGTTTCTAAAACGAACGCCACCTCGAAGCTGGAATGTACTTTCAGGGCAAACTCTCAGGCCGAAGATTTGCCCTCTGAGGCAGGAGCCGTGTTGTTCAAAGTTCTTCAGGAAGCCATGACGAATATTCTTCGCCATTCTCAAGCGACCAGAGTGGAAGTGGATGTTTCCGTTTCAGGAAGGGATTGCAGTATGACCATTAAGGATAATGGCAATTTCAGTGTGAATCGGTGTGCTTGGCAAGGCTATGGTATAAAAAGCATGCGGGAACGAGTACAGGAAGTTGGCGGGAGTATTATGTTTAACCCAGTTCAACCGTCGGGATTAAATATAATCACTCATATACCCATTCCTCCCCAGGATTTATAGTAAGAAGGAGAGTAGTGCGCAAGAATGACAGCTCAATGTGTGATTAGAGTGCTCTTAGCTGATGACCAGACCATGATTAGACAGGGTTTAGGCTATATCATTAAAATGCAGAAGGATATGCAGCTTGTGGGTGAAGCTGCTAATGGTGATGATGCGGTGCGCCGAACGTTAGAAACTAAGCCAGATGTAGTTTTGATGGACGTACAAATGCCTGGACTTTCCGGCATTAAAGCAACAAGGGAGATTCTTAAAGATATGCCGGAGGTTAAAGTGGTTATCCTTACTACATTTGAAGTTCAGGATTATGTTTATGAGGGAATTAGGTCAGGTGCAGTTGGTTATCTTCTTAAAGACGCAGATACGGACGTGATGCTGGAAACCATTAGGGCTGCTTACCGAGGAGAAGCTGTATACCGCACAGGTTTGGCCGCAGGTGCTCTTGTCAGGGCTTTATCTCCAGAAGTTAAGGCGAGCCAGAATCAAATTGAGCTTCTGGAACCCCTTACTGAACGGGAAAAAGAGGTCTTACAGCAGATGGCCTTTGGCTTAAAGAATGATCAAATTGCCGAAACTCTCTTCATAACAGAAGGAACTGTGAAAACCCATATTCATCGTCTGTTGCAAAAGTTTGGCGCTGAGGATCGAACTCAACTTGTTGTTAAGGCTTTACGCGGCGGTTTGGTCAAGTGATTTATCCTCATCTAAGACCCCACCAGAGCCCTGATGTTTAGCTTTAGCTGAACAAGTTCACTCTGAGATGTGGCGGTCTGACCTGATGAACCATAAAGAGTTTAAAACATTAATAGAGACAAGAAGAACAATGGATAAAAATGTATCCTTAATGCAATACTTATAGTTAATCTAAGTAAAATAAGGAGGGACTCGGATGAAAAATGTAACGATGTATACCAGCGATACTTGACCTTATTGCTCTATGGCGAAGGAGTTTCTTTCGCAGCATAATATTTCGTTTCAAGAACGAAATATCAGTACCGATGAGGAGGCGTTGAACGAGCTGCAACGCAAAAATATCAGTGGAGTTCCTGCATTCATTGTCGGTAATGATACGGTGGTTGGCTTTAATAAGAATAAGATTTTGTCTTTGCTTCAGTGAAGGTATTATTTAGAAGGATGCAGCTTGGCTGAGGAATATATTTCCAGAATAAATAAACGTAATCAGGTAATAATACAATCATAAGGGTACGTAATGGTCGAGCCAAGATTTATATATGCTTTAACAGGTGTATATAAGTTGGCCAAAGATTATATGCAGGTGCCGAGAGGTGTTTGTTTTATAGTCGGCGGGAAGATTTTTCTTGGTAGGGAAAAGCTTTTGAGCAGTTCAAGGATTGTTTAAGGGTTCCAACTTATCAGGAAATGTCGAGCTAAGATTTTGCAAGGTATTGATACTTGTACAACCATATATCAAATGATATATGCCTGTATAAGAACGCGCAGGTCAGATATAGCCGTAAGGTTATGTCTGGCTCAGTAGATACCTTGTTTAGTCGAACGAACCATCAATTTAGGTGGGAACTTGCTTAGCCTTAGTCGCAAGATTATTGTTAGGTGATAAACGATCTATGTTGGTGCTAGATAAGACCATTGCGTGCTCTTATATTATTAATTCTCTTAAATTAACAACTTTATTAAAAATTAGGTGCTGAAATAAACCTTTGTTGTTTTTTTCAGCACTTTTGTTTTATCCAATCGAAATACTTCCTCTTCTACAAGTGGGAGTATTTCTTATACTTTGCTTCGGTGGGGGAGAGTCCATCCTTCAGCGCGATAGCATTTGTTATGGGCTAGGCGCTTTCGGTGAAAGTGTCCACAGGACACTTTCGTCACCGAAGCCTCGATGTTCAGCTTTAGCTGCAAGAGTTCACTATCAGAAGTGTTCAAGAATATAGCAATTTGTTACAATTTCGCAGTTGTGTAACAAGTTTGGATAATGTCTTTAAATGCTTTGCAGCAAATAGAAGATCAGGAACATGCCAACTGCTAAAACAGAGACGCTGAGTAAGATGTTAAGAAAGGATGAAGGTTGGTAAGTATCGGTAGCGATTTGTAAATCAACGTTTCGGTATTTCAGATAGGCTAAAACACTCATAAGGGAGCCAAGAGCAACCAGAAAGATGCCGATCATTGTCGAGTATCCATGAGAAGGGGGTAAGGTAAGATCGAGATTTGATTTGCCAAGGACATAGGACATTTGTTTAAGAAACAAGGCAAAGCGCTCGACAACGAAACCAAAGCCCATCATTGCAATGCTCGTTCTGATCCAGGCTAAGAACGTTCGTTCATTAGCGAGGTGCAGACGGCGATTAGCATTGGGCTTCTGAGAGGAACTTTCTTTTGTTAACATTATTTTTTCTCCTTTGTAGTGTTTTGCGTATTGGGTTAAAGCAAGTATGAGAATTACTCCCACTTGAAGAAGTGGGGCAATTTCAGATTCTAAGGATCATACAAAAAGAAAGGCTATAGCCATAATAACGTAAGAGGCTAACAGTTGTGCGCCTTCCAGCCAGTTTGAGCGGCCATCCATGCTAATAATGGCCGTAATTACTGTGCCCAAAATAATGACAACAAGCTCATAACTTGTAAAGAGAAGATCAATTGGCCGTCCGATCAAATAGCCGATAAAGACAAGCAAGGGAGCGACAAACAGAGCTATTTGAGTGCTGGAACCGATAGCAATTTCCAGGCTGATTTCCATTTTGTTTTTTAAAGCCATCATAACACTTGTGGTGTGCTCTGCCGCATTGCCGATGATGGGAATAATAATAACACCTATAAAAAGCTCGCTAATACCTAGAGTGTTAACGACGGGTTCAATTCCTGATACCAGAAACTCACTTTCGATGACGACAAAGATTGTAGCGGCGAGGAGAATAAGTAATGCTTTAAGCCTTGTCCACTGAGGAGTACATGAATGCTCTTGGCTGGGACGAAAAACATCTTTATGGGTATGAAGAGAAAAGAGTAAACTCAATAAGTAGATCAGGATTAGAACCGCGGCTACACCTAGACTTAAAGGTTCAGCGGCAGGATTTGAATGGTTGTTGAGAAAGACTGCGGGAATAATCAGCCCGGTAACAGCTAAAAGCAGCATAGAGGTGTGCATGCCAGCAGCAGCTCTGTTAAATTTTTGAGTTTTAAATTTAAATCCCCCGAGCAGCATACTGAGACCCAGAACAAGGAGCAGATTACCGATGATCGATCCGGTTATGGAGGCCTTAACCACTTCGACAAGGCCGGACTTTAAAGCAAAGAGTGTGATAATCAGTTCGGCGGCATTTCCAAACGTGGCATTCAATAAGCCTCCGATATTGGGACCTACATAAATGGCGATCTCTTCCGTGGCTTTTCCCATGTAGCCAGAAAGGGGGATAATGCTCAAACACGCTGTCAGAAACGCCAGGATGGGTGAGCTATTTGCAAGATGAAAAAAGATACTGACAGGGATAGCTAAAAGAAATAAATTTAGGAACTTCACACGATTATCCTCCTCAAACGTCATAAATAGCCGCAGTTTATCCAATCGTAAGATTCCCACTTCTTTAAGTGGGAGTGGGGCTAGAGTCCAACCTTCAGCGCGATAGCATTTGTTTTGGGTTAGGCGCTTTCAGCAAAAGTGTCCACAGGACACTTTCGTCGCCGAAGTCTCGATGTTCAGCTTTAGCTGAACGAGTTAACTTATACAAAACTTCCTATCAAATACATTATGAAGGAGGGTAATCCGGCGTGCAATACCAAGAAAATACTATATAACAGATTATTAAAAAATAAAGTGTTTTAGAGGATATTCGGTCTGTGTGGCGAAATATTTATGGATGCGGCGAAATTAACCATGAATATCGTCGAAGAGCCAGAGCCTAACAGAGGAGGCAAGACAATTGAAACCAGAAATCATTCAAGAACTGACTAAAATAGTTGGAGAGGAAAATCTCTACACAACGTTAGAAGACTTATATTGTTATACTTATGACGCATCATTTCTTAAGGCAGATCTTAAAGATTTAGCAGGTGTTGCAGTGTATCCGGGCACTGTTGAAGAAATTTCGATGATCCTTACGCTGGCTAATCGTGAAAAAATTCCTGTTGTTCCTCGAGGAGCTGGAACCAATGTCAGCGGAGGGAGTGTTTCTATAGGAGACTGTATTGTCCTTGTCCTGAAAAGAATGAATAAAATCCTGGAGATTGACAAGAAGAATCTCATTGCTGTGGTAGAACCGGGAGTGATCACCGGACAATTTCAAAGAGAAGTGGAACAACTTGGCCTCTTTTATCCCCCTGATCCGGCAAGTTTGGCTGTTTCAACCATGGGAGGTAACGTGGCGGAGTGTGCCGGCGGTCCCCGAGGTGTCAAATACGGCGTAACAAGGGATTATATTTTAGGCCTGGAAGTCGTTCTGCCAACGGGTGAGATCATGACGACCGGCGGAAGAACGATAAAAAATGTCACAGGCTATGATATGACTAAACTTTTTACCGGCTCCGAAGGTACGCTTTGTGTGATTACCAAAATTATTGTTAAACTCATTCCTCTGCCGGAGGCTAAGAGTACCATGATGGCCGTTTTCTCTGAGATGGAACAAGCTTCTGAGACGGTATCAGAAATCATTGCCGGTGGGTTGGTTCCCTGTTCCTTGGAATTACTGGATAATATTTATATCAAAAATATTGAAGAGTATGCTAAGGTGGGGCTTCCTGTAGAGGCTGGGGCTGTCCTTCTAATTGAAGTAGATGGAGATTCTGAGATACTGTCTAAACAGATTGGCAGGGTCGAAGAGATTTGTCGTCGTCTTGGTGCCGTTCAAATTCGGGTCGCTACGACAAAGGAAGAAGCGGAAGACTTATGGCTTGCCCGGCGCTCAGCTTTTGCCTCAGTTTCGCGGGTGAAACCGACTATTATCGGTGAAGATGCAACGGTTCCCCGCAGCCAAATTCCCGTCGCAGTACGGCGAATCCAAGAAATTGCCGCGAAGTATAATATTATTATTGCCATACTTGGTCATGCGGGAGACGGTAATCTGCATGCCACCATTCTTACTGATGAAATGGACAGAGAGGAAGCTGCACGAGTAGAAAAGGCTATTGATGAGATTTTTGTTTTAACAGTTGAACTCGGTGGCTCTTTAAGCGGAGAACATGGCATCGGACGAGCGAAGTCTAAGTTTATTACCCTGCAGACAGGGAAGATAGGTCTGGAAATCCAGCGGAAGATTAAACATGCTCTGGACCCCAATAACATTTTAAATCCCGGCGTTATGTTTGGAGCGTGAGGAAATGGAACGTTCATTTGAGTCTTGGGAAAAAGAAGTTATCCGCTGTATACGATGCGGTTCCTGTCAAAATGTTTGTCCTGTTTTTCGAGAACTTCAGGCTGAATCGACCGTCGCCAGGGGCCGAGTAAAGCTTATACGAGGAGTTATCACCAAAGATCTATCCTTAACTGAAGGATTTATTTCCAAAATGTCCTTGTGTTTAATGTGTAAGGCCTGCGTAGCCAACTGTCCAAGCGGTGTCAAGGTTGACAAGCTCGTGGAAGCAGCCCGCAAGGAAATTGTGGATCAGAAAGGGCTCTCACCGCTGAAAAAGTTAATCTTTCGTCTCATTTTAAAAAATCGTTGGGTCTTTGACACAGGAATGAGTACAGGTCGGATTTTGCAGAAACTTGTTTTCCGTCCTGGTCCGGGAGGACAAGGAATGCTGCCCAGAATGCCGTTGGGGATTGATCAAAGACGATTGCTTTCCCCTCTGGCTCCCAAACCTTTGAAGACAATGTATCCGCAAGTTGTTAAAGTTTTAAATCCACGTTTGCGAGTGGTGTTTTTTACCGGTTGCATGATCAATTATATATACACGGATACTGGGAGAGCAGTCATTAATGTTCTAAACCGCTTGGGCATAGACGTTGTCATTCCGAAACTCCAAAATTGCTGCGGAACTCCGGTACGGATGAACGGAGATTACGAAACGGCTCGGGAAATGGCCCGGGCTAATATTGACGTTCTTTTGAAGGAAAAGGCGGATAGTGTTGTGGTTGCTTGCGGGACCTGCGGCTTGGCTTTGAAAGAGGAATATGCTGAGTTGCTGCAGGATGAACCGAGATATGCCGAAAAGGCTAAACTCTTGGGGAAGATGGTTAAAGATTTCACAGAACTGGTCGTTTCTCTGGGAGACTTTAAGGAGAACATCGGTGAATTACCTCTTAAAGTTACTTATCATGATCCTTGTCATCTTGTACGGGGGCTGAAAGTAAAAGAACAACCCCGAGAAATTATTAAGCAAATTCCCGGAGTAGAATTTTTGGAAATGAAGAACCCAGATACCTGCTGCGGCAGCGGGGGTTCCTTTAGTTTGACTCATTATCAGCTTTCTACGAAGATCAATAATCGTAAAGTCGAGGATATCCTGCAAACCGGCGCCGAGGTAGTTGTTACAGGATGTTCTGCCTGTCGTATGCATATTTTGGACGGACTTCACCGGCAAGAGGTTGGAATGGGAGTAATGCACACTGCTCAGCTCTTAGAGATGGCCTATGATGCAAAAGAAGGAATCCAAAAAGGAGTGAACTCGTTCAGCAAAAGCTGAACCCAATAGAAGACCCACCTCACCTTACAAGAAGTGGGGGCCTTAAAAACTGGATAAAGATTTAACCCATAAAGAGTTTCGAGGGGGAATGTTAGTTGAGTTCTATAAAGTTAGCCTATGGTAAAGAAATTCTGAACTTTGAGGTTCCTTCTGAGGTTAGAATTCAGCAGATTGAGGCCAAGAAAAGTACACCTATCACAAACGTCGAAGAGAGCCTTCGTCATGTTTTGGATCACCCATTAGGTACGCCTCCTCTCAAAGAAGTCGTTAATTCCGGGGATAAAGTGGTGATCGTCGTAAGTGACATTACCAGGCTTTGGATAAGAATTGATATTCTTTTGCCAATCTTGTTGGATGTCCTGAATGAAGCGGGTATTCCGGATCAGGATATCTCCATTGTCACAGCCACTGGGGATCATCGATTGCAAACCGCTGAAGAACATAGAGCAATTTGCGGGGTTCAAGCTCTAGCCCGTGTTCCGATCTATGATCATGAATGTCATGCCTCGGATCTGGTAGACTTGGGATTATCGTCAAGAGGAACTCCGATTAAGGTAAACCGAAGGGTCTGGGAAGCTGATAAAGTGATTTTAACCGGTGGCATAGCCTACCATTTATTGGCGGGGTTCGGCGGCGGACGTAAATCCATTGCTCCCGGAGTATGCGGGTATGAAATGATTCAAAAAAACCATTCCTTGGCCCTGACAGAGCCTGGACCTACTGGACTTCATCCCAACATTATGACGGGAAAAATGGAGGGCAACCCTGTTTCCGAGGATATGTTGGAAATTGCCCGCAAAGTTGGCGTTAATTTTATCTTAAATGTTGTTGTTAATGAAAAAAAAGACTTCGTCTTTCTGGCGGCTGGTGATCTTTATGAAGCCCATCTTGCCGGCTGTCGAGTGGTTGAAGAAATTTTCGGCATTGAAATTGAACAAAAGGCAGATTTAGTCTTTGTCTCCTGTGGGGGATATCCTAAAGATATTCAGCTTTACCAGGCGATCAAGGCGTTAGACAATGCTTCTTATGCAGTAAAAGAAGGCGGGGTTATTGTCTTAGTCAGCGAATGTTCTGATGGGATCGGTTCCCAACCCTTCGAGGAATTTTTCAAGCATGGCAACGTGGAAGAGATGAGTTCAAAGCTTCAGCAAGATTTCTTAATGCCGGGGTTTGTCAGCTTAAGAACTGCGAGTATCTGCCGCAAGACTCCTGTAATTCTGATCAGTTCCTTACCGGAAGTAGTAGTCAGAAGGATGAAGATGCTTCCAGCATCTTCTTTGGAGACAGCATGGCAAAGGGCCGCGGAACTTTTGGGGAAACAGCCGAAATCAGTTTATGTAATGCCCCATGGCGGGAATACTTTTCCTATTTTGCGAGAGTAGATTCCCAGTTAATTAAAAGCCGTCACCACTTCTTGATTTTAAAGGAAGTGTGTGACGGCTTTTTTATATGTTACTGGCTTAGTTAAATGGAAATGGGTTCGCTATTTCAAAAAACCATTGAGGATAGTATCTTCAGCCTCGGATTCGGAGAATCCCAGCGACATTAACTTGATTAATTGTTCTGATTCGATACGCCCAATAGCTGCTTCGTGAATCAGCTGTGCTTCACTGTGGCGGGCAGATATTTTTGGCGTGGAGAGAACTTGAGCATTATGCATAATAATGGCGTCGCATTGAATGTGCCCTCGGCCTTTATTACGTCCAACCAGGTCAAAAAAGAACTCTTGTTTAGAGTTATCTTGGGCAACAGAACGGGAAATGATTTGGGCTGAAGAATCTGCTCCGATTAATTCAACAGTTATGTTTGATTCCGCATCCTGATCTTTGTATGTCAGGAGACGTTCAGTAACCACAAGTTTAGCCTTATCCATAAGTCTAATCTCAGTGTCTCTTTTGGTATGGTCAATTCCTTTGATCTGAATCATTTCAAGTTCGACGACGGCACCTTCTTCGGCCTCAATAATGGTTTTGGGATTAAGAACTCGTTCACCTGTTCCTTCCCCTTGGCCGTAGTGCTTTTCAACATATTTAAGTTTTGCGCCCCGGCGAACATAAAAGTTATGGATCCCGTCGTGCTGTGATTTATGACATCCGGAATTATGAATCCCACAGCCGGCAACGACTAAGACATCGGAATATTCTCCAATTTCAAAGGTATTATAGACAACGTCATTGATGGCTTCCTCTGTTACGATTACGGGAATGTGAACACTTTCTCCTTTAGTATAAGGTTTAACAATCACATCTATGCCCGATTTATCAGCCTTTGTGACAATATCGATATTGTCAGTCGTATTTCGTTGAACCCCGACTCCATTCTTGCGGATATTAAAAGCTCCTTGAGGTATTTCATGAAGGTCTGCAACTTTTTCCAGCATAGTCTTATCCAGCGCATTGAGCATTTTGATTAACTCCTTTCGCGCAGTTTGAACCGCATAGACAAGCATCATTATTAAGAATTCTGGCCAAAATTGTGTCTCGTTCTGATTGGTCGCTAATCATTCCATTTGACATCAAAATAATTTCATCAGCCAACTCCATGATACGTTCTTGATGAGAAATAATGACAATGGTAGTATCGTATTTTAAATGGATATTTTTGAAAGTTTCTGCTAATTTTTGAAAACTCCATAAATCAATGCCGGCTTCCGGTTCATCAAACACTGCCAGCTTGAGATTTCGAGCAAGTACAGTAGCTATTTCGATTCGCTTCATTTCACCGCCGGAAAGGCTGCTGTCCACATCTCGGTTGAGATAATCTTGTGCACATAACCCCACGTCATAGAGCAGATCACAGATGTTTACTGTTTCAGGGTTATGAGATGCGGCCATTTTGAGGAGTTCTTTTACTTTTATTCCTTTAAAGCGAGGCGGATTTTGAAAGGCATATCCTATTCCCAAACGGGCTCTTTCCGTAATACTTAAGTTTGTAATATCTTGTCCATCGAGTAGAATTTTCCCTGCCGTGGGATTATAAACTCCCATGATTAGTTTAGCTAGAGATGATTTTCCCCCACCATTGGGTCCTGTAATAACATATATCTTTTTTTCCAAAAACTTCAAATTAATCTCTTTGAGGATTTCGACCCCTTTTTCCTCATTGAGGCCCAGAGAAACATTCTGGATTTCAAGCATTGCTATTCCTCCTTCGTTCATCTAGATTCAACAATAACATAATCCGACATTATATTGTAGGGGGATAACCTAATTATTTTCAAAATAAACTATGTTCTTATTGTACAAGCCCCTGAATAAGTTTATGTAACTTGGGAATAAGAGGGGGAGAATTTTTTGGAAAGTATCTCTCGGTTTAAAATAAAGGACAACCTCATACCAATTTCTCATGGTTACTTTTTGGCCAAGAGTGATCCATTATTATGGCGAAAGCTGTTAAAGAGGAAACCGGAAGATGCGGAGGCTATGTATCATGTAGCCCTGGAAATTGAGGGAATTGCTAAAAAGAATCTTGGAAGATTCCTATGGACTAGAAATGAAGGCTATCTAGCCGCCTACCGGAAGGGGATAAAAGAGGCATCAGATTTAATGCAGCGATCTTTGGGGAAGGGATATTTTCAAGCCCGGACAGAGATTTTAAGAATACAGGAAGAAACCCGTTTGACAGATAAAAGGCTAACGTTAGTGAAGAAGAAACTAATTTTAAACAATAGAACCCTAATTTATGTTTTCTTGGCTGTGATTATTGCCTTCTTAATATTAATAGCTTTTTTAATTTACCATCGGTCTTCGACAACTTATTTGGAGAATCAGCGCTATACTTATATGTTACCCTATGAAGTTATCGAGAAAAAGCCGAGGGTCATTCCCAAAGCAGAGATAATTCCAATAACTATACAGGTTAAAGGAACAATAACAAAACAGTTCCTCGTAAATCAACTGATAAGGAGGTATCCTTAGGCTGTATTCGCTTAACTGATCCTCAAATGGAAGACCTTTATACATTAACTCCATTGTATACTAATGTCAATATTTTCAAGTGCCCAAATCTGCCCTATATTCAGATCAATCCTCCTGCACTTAGTGTGGGCCCTAATGGACAGCCACTATTCCAAAGAAGAGAGTCTAACATTTTATCACTGGGGCGGGTAAGTTTTAGGCCAAAAAGTCAAGGAGCCGTTGTTTCTCGAATAAAAAGTTCGTGAAACACGGCTCCTTGCCAGGACTTATCACGGAGTATACTCATTGATTTTATCATCGTGCAACTTAAGCTAAACGAGTCCATTATTGATTGGAAGAAATTTCACCAAGAGTTGCCTGAACAGTTTTTGTTTTTCCATCGCGGACGAAAGTTATTGATATTTTGCTTCCGACGGAGTATTGATAGAGATCGTGAACAAGGTCAGAAGAGCTTTGAACTTGAGCATTGTTGATTTTTGTAATGACATCACCTTTAACGATGCCAGCTTTATCAGCAGGGCCATTGGGGGTTACACTGGCAATATAGGCTCCAAGAGGGAGATTGTTGTCTTGGGCGTAAGAAAGATATTGGTCGTTTGTTGTTACTAGAAGAGCGGGATGTGTCGCTACACCAGTTTTAATTAATTGCTCTATTGTCGGCAGAGCATCTGAAATAGGGATTGAGAAGCCCATTCCCTCAAAGCCGGATTGTGCGTATTTGGCGGAATTAATGCCTATAACGTTTCCTTGGTAATCGACAAGCGGTCCGCCGCTGTTACCGGGATTAATTGCTGCATCCGTTTGAATAAGATTGAAGCTTGATTCTCCTTGAATGTCGAGAGTACGATCAGTTGCTGAGACAACACCTGCAGTCACAGAACGGGCAAATTCAGCACCACCGGGATTGCCGATGGCAACTACGGGTTCTCCGACTTGAAGTTTGCTTGAATCCCCGAGCTTAACTGCAGTTAAGTTCTTAGTGTCGGGGATTTGTAAAACAGCCAGGTCTGTGCGCGGGTCAGCGCCGATAACTTTTGCCACAAGATTGCGGCCATCGCTTAAGCTGACTGTGATTTTCTGTGCGCCATCAATAACGTGATTATTTGTAACGATATATCCTTTTTGGGCATCGATAATGAATCCCGAACCGCTGCCGGTTTCTTGGAGATTTGAACTGCTGCCGAAGACACTTTGACTGGATTGAAAATTTGAAACTCCGACTACAGCTGGACCTACCTCTTTGGCGATTTCAGTAACGGGAAAATTAGTTTGACTGGAAGGAGAAGCAGCGGTAGTAGAAACCTGAGCTATAGAGCTGGTTGTTTTGGCGGCAGCAGTAGTTGATAGAGCATTCGTAGGGTAAATTTCCGGAACGACTGCTACGGCTGAAAGAGCACCAATGACGGCACTCATAACACAAAGTCCTGCTGTGGCAGCAAATCGTCTAGTTGGTTTTTTCTTGATTGGAGGCGGGGCAAATTGTGAATTGAAATCTTGAGATGAGTTTATATTTTGATTGAGGATAGTGCTTTCGTTAGACTGTTTTTCAAGTTGTGCCTGTTCGACTCCATCTGTTTTGGTTAAGCGAATTTCTTCGTCCATAGTTGAATTCCTCCTATTATTATTAAATTTATATCGGCTGAGAGCGTCCTAGGGTGATAGTCCTCTAATTTGTTGAAATTAAATTAAACAATGACTCATCTGAGTACTTCTCAAGGATAACTCAAAGTTGTGTAGCAAAAAGGGATAAAATGTGAAGTTTTTTTGGAGTTTAAGTTGAGAATGTGTGAAGAGGCGTCTTAACATGACGTAAAATCAACAACAGGCTAAAACGAGATAGTTTTGGCCTGTTGTTTAATGTTGTGCTAATGATTAAAAGAATAAATTATTAGAAGTCAGCTCTCCCATAGACATCCGTTTTTAACAAGATTAGGCTTAAGGCGAGGATCCTTTTTTGACTCTTAAGACTATTCTTATATTGAAAAGTGACTAATATTTTTCAACTTACGGAATACATCTTATTTAGATAATAGACAATGAGACTGATAGGTTGTGATCTATGAGAGAGTTGGCGTTTCTAACTTTAGAGGAAATCTATTTATTTAACCGGGGAGAACTATATAAAGCCTATACAAAGTTTGGAGCCCATATTATTGAGGATAATGGGGTGCTGGGGACCTACTTTGCAGTTTGGGTACCGGACGCTAAGGCAGTTTCTGTTGTTGGGGATTTTAATGATTGGCAGACAAAACAGGATTGGATGATTGAAATTGGAGATACCGGTGTATGGACACTTTTTATCCCCAAGATACTTACAGGATTATATAAATTCGCAATTCTGAGTAAGAATGACGAAGTGTTTCTAAAATCAGACCCTTTTGCCTTTTATTCTGAGCTTAGGCCGTTAACTGCCTCTAAACTATACTCCCTGGAGGGATATCGTTGGCGGGATCGACGTTGGATATCGCGCCGGGAAGAGAGTCATCCGCAGAATAAACCTCTGCTTATCTATGAAGTCCATGCAGGTTCCTGGCGCAGAAAAAGGAATGGAGGTTTTTATCATTGGCGGGACTTTACTGATGAACTGATACGGTACGTTCTGGAGATGGGCTATACCCACATTGAATTTATGCCGCTGATGGAGCATCCCTATGACGGTTCCTGGGGTTATCAAATTACGGGATATTATTCCTGTTCGAGTCGCTTTGGAACACCTCATGACTTTATGCGTTTCGTTGATTGTTGTCATCAAGCGGGGATAGGAGTGATTTTGGACTGGGTGCCCGGACATTTTTGCAAGGACGGTCATGGTTTGGGTAAATTCAATGGGTCCTCGGTTTATGAAAAAGATGAACATGGAAAATGGGGGACGTATACCTTTAACTTCTCAAAACCTGAAGTCTGGAGTTTTCTTATTGCGAATGCAGTTTTTTGGTTTGATACGTTTCATATTGACGGGCTCCGTATCGACGGGGTTAGCAGTATGCTTTATCTCGATTTTGAAAAACCGGATAAAGGCTGGGAACGCAACAGTCAGGGGGGACGAGAAAACCTGGAAGCAATCGCTTTTATGCAGAGGTTAAATGAGGTTGTGTTCCATAACTTTCCCGGGGTTCTCATGGCTGCCGAAGAGTCGACCGCTTGGCCCTTAGTGTCCTATCCGACCTATGTCAATGGCTTAGGCTATAACTTCAAATGGAATATGGGTTGGATGAACGATACCTTGCGTTATATGCAGCATGAATTTGCCTGCCGTAAAGATTACCATAACTTGTTGAACTTTTCCTTAACCTACGCCTTTTCCGAGAATTTTGTTTTGCCCCTTTCTCATGACGAAGTAGTTCATGGAAAACAGTCCCTTCTTGATAAAATGCCCGGTGATTATGGGCAGAAATTTGACGGTTTAAGAAATTTAATAAGTTACCAAATGGGACATCCCGGTAAGAAGCTAATGTTTATGGGAGGTGAGTTGGCCCAGTTTATAGAGTGGCGTTATGACGCAGAGCTGGATTGGCTGCTTTTAGGTTATGAGATGCACAAAAAGTTTCAGGAGTATATTAAACACTTCAATAAACTTTATCAGCGTGAAAAGGCTTTCTGGGAAAATGACCAGGAATGGTCAGGCTTTGAATGGATCGATGCGGATAATAGGAACCAAAGTATTTTGATTTTTTGTCGCCGGGGGAAAGATCCCAAGAACTTTCTCATTATAATTATCAATTTTCAGCCTGTTGCCTATGGGAATTTTCGCCTAGGGGTTCCTCGCAGAGGAATTTATCAAGAACTGTTTAATTCAGATCGGGAAATTTTCGGCGGGTCAAACTGTTTGAATAGTGCCCCTATGGTAACTGAAAGGATTCAATGGCATGGCAGGACTTTCTCTTTAAGAATTAAAGTTCCTCCGTTAGCAACTATCATATTAAAACCTCAGTTTAACTATAAATTAAGGCGGGGGGGCGTTGCATGTTTACCAACAAAGACAATTTCAAACTGGCATATCTTACCAAAATCAGCGAAACAGAAGGCATTACCTTAGATGAAAGTTCCTTATGGGACAAATACAAAACATTGGTTTTGATGTTAAAAGAAACAATAAGCTTTAACAGAGCGTTAACTAAGAATTCCACACTGTACACCAAACAAGTTTATTATTTTTCCATGGAGTTTCTAATCGGCAAACTTCTCCGTTATTATTTGGTCAATATGGGTGTCGAAGAATTAGTTAGAGATGGTTTAGCTGAATTGCACATTGATCTTGATGATTTACTTGAGCAGGAAGCAGATCCCGGACTTGGAAACGGCGGTCTGGGAAGATTGGCAGCATGTTTTTTAGATTCTATGGCTTTTGGGGGAATAGCCGGTCATGGCAACGGTATTCGCTATAGATATGGGTTGTTTGAGCAAAAGATCAGAAACGGTTTTCAAACAGAGGTGGCGGATAATTGGTTGAAAAATGATTATCCCTGGGAGATTCGCCGAGCTGAAAAGAGTATTGTCGTAAAATTTAAAGGTCATGTTCGCACAGAAGTTGTGAAGGGGAAATTAGTGTTTTACCACGAACACTATGAACCCGTTTTGGCGGTTCCCTATGATATCCCGGTCATAAGCTACGATAATCCATTGAATATCAATAATCTCAGACTATGGAGCGCTGAACCATTAAGCAATGAATTGGATCTTGCTTCGTTTAACCGAGGGGATTTCGATCAGGCCGTCAGTTTACGATCTGGGGTTGAGGCGATTTCCTATATTCTTTATCCTGATGACAGCAGTCGTTCAGGAAAAGAATTAAGACTGAAACAGGAATACTTTTTTGTGGCGGCGGGATTAGGGTCGATTATGAAAAGCGTTAAAAAACGAAATCTATCCTTGGCTGAATTCCCTCGCTGGGTGTCTATTCATATTAATGACACTCATCCGGTGTTGTGTATCCCGGAATTAATGCGGATTCTGATCGATGAGGAAGGATTGGGATGGGATCAAGCTTGGAACATTACTGTAAATTCCATCTCCTTCACTAACCATACCATCATGCCGGAAGCCTTAGAAAAGTGGCCGGTAACGTTATTTAAAAATATTTTGCCAAGAATTTTTATGATTATCGAAGAAATCGATCGACGATTTAAGGAACACAGCGCAAGAAGATTCTTCGATGATCGGAAGATCATCCAGAATACCCAGATAATCAAGGATGATCACATTCAGATGGCTAACCTAGCGGTTATTGGCAGTTCTTCTGTCAACGGAGTCGCTTCGTTACACACCAAAATTCTCAAACAACAGGTATTTAAAGACTATTATCGGATGTTTAGCTATAAGTTTAATAACAAGACCAATGGTGTCAATCATCGGAGGTTTCTCTTAACAGCCAATCCGGTCTTGTCAGACCTAATTACTGAGGCCATTGGCCCGACTTGGAAGAAGAACGCTGAGGAATTGGAAAACCTTCTGATTTATCAGGAGGATGCAGCATTCTTGGAGAAGGCTGCCAAGGCAAAATATCATAATAAAATGCAGTTGCTTCAATATATTAAAAAAACCCAAGGAATTGAGCTCGATTGCTTCTCGATGTTTGATGTCCAAGTTAAACGGATCCATGCCTATAAACGGCAGCTCCTTAACATTTTAAAAATAATGCATTTATTTAATCAGGTTCAGGAAGATCCAAATTCAGTGCTCGGTTCCCAAACTTTTATTTTTGGCGGTAAAGCAGCTCCGGGCTATCATTATGCTAAAACTATTATTAAACTCATAAATACCCTGGCTGAAAAAATTCATAAGGAACCAAGGGTTAGAGACAAACTCGAGGTCATTTTTATCGAAAATTTTAATGTTTCTTTAGGTGAACTAATATATCCGGCTGCCGATGTCAGTGAACAGATTTCTACGGCAAGCAAAGAAGCTTCAGGAACAGGGAATATGAAATTTATGATGAATGGCGCAATTACGATCGGCACATTAGATGGTGCAAATGTAGAGATAAAGGAAGCGGTAGGAGAAAACAATCTTTTTATTTTCGGCTTATCGGCAGACGAAGTATTACGCTATTCCAGTGAAGGCGGCTATAAGTCTTTAGATCTTTATTATGATAATCAGGATCTAAGACGATGTGTTGATCAACTGGTCAACGGTTATTTTGCAACAGCCGGCGAAGAATTTAAGGTTATCTTTGATTCTCTTTTGCTCTATAATGATGACTATTTTGTTTTGAGGGATTTTGCGGATTACCTTGAAGTATATAAGCAGCTTCAATCTGCCTACTCTGATCGAAAACGTTGGACGGGAATGTCCTTGGTAAATATTGCTAAATCAGGTGTTTTCTCAAGCGATCGTACCATCAGAGAGTACGCCGATCAGATCTGGAAAACCAATTTTCGTCCAATTGACTTCAATTTACAGGATAAGCCTTGACTCGATTATTCGGTAAATGCAGAAAGCAGAGAGAAAGGTGAAACTATGCATAAGCAAGAGTGTATTGCAATGCTTTTGGCCGGAGGGCAGGGGAGCAGATTAGGGAGTTTGACGCGTAATATTGCTAAACCCGCAGTTTCTTTTTGTGGCAAGTACCGAATTATTGATTTCAGTTTAAGTAATTGCGCAAATTCCAACATTAATACTGTAGGGGTTCTCACTCAATATAAGCCCTTCCTGCTCAATTCGTATATCGGCCTGGGTTCTGCCTGGAATCTTGACAACCCCTTCGGAGGTGTTCATATTTTGCCTCCCTTCGTGGGGGAACACGAATTAAGTTGGTATAAAGGAACTGCCAATGCCATTTTTCAAAATTTAAAATTTATCGATTTCTATGATCCGGACTATGTGCTCATTATCTCAGGGGATCATATTTATAAAATGAATTATCTCTCTATGCTCAATTATCATAAGGAAAAGGGATCGGAAATTACCATTTCCACAATTGAAGTTCCCCGGGAGGAAGTCTCGCGTTTTGGTATCGTATCTCCAAATGAAGAAGGCAGGATCATAAAATTTACTGAAAAAATTGCGAATCCGGATAGTAATCTGGCATCCATGGGAATTTATATTTTCAACTGGCCAATTCTCAAGCAAGCATTACTAGAGGATGAACAGGATCAAGAATCGGAAAATGATTTTGGAAAGAATATCATCCCTAAACAAATTGCATTAGGAAAAAGATTGTATGCCTATAGGTTTCAAGGTTATTGGAGAGACGTGGGTACCATCGAAAGTTACTATAATGCCAATATGGAATTTTTGGAGGGAGATGAGGCCATTAATCTCTTTGATCCTGCTCAAAGGGTTTTTTCCAATGAAGATATTTTACCGCCGCAGTATATTGGCCCGAAGGCAAGGATTAATAACAGTCTAATCAGTAATGGCTGTGTGGTGCTGGGAGATGTCAGCTATTCAGTTTTGGCCCCGGGAGCTTATGTCGGGGAGGGAGCAAGTATAGAAAATTCCATTTTATTGCCCCATGCCAGGGTCAGTGGTCATACAAAGATCAATAAAACAATTGTCGGTGAAAATGCCAAAATAATGAGTTATTGTTCAATCGGAATTGAACAGGATTCTGGTGTGCGCCAGGCAGGAATTACAGTCATAGAGGATCATTACGTCCTTGGAAAAGGCTCTGTCATTTATGCGGGCAGTAATCTGTATTCTACCCGCTAAAATTTGCCGAGGGGAGGGTAGCAGATGCAAAATGCCATTGGAATCCTTTTTGGAAATAATGGTTCTGATAGTCTCCGAGGGTTAACCTCCGAAAGGTCGATCGCGGCGGTCCCCTTCGGAGGACGTTATCGAATTTTAGATTTTGCCCTATCAAGTATGGTTAATTCCGGATTATGGACAATCGGGTTAATTACTCCCCGTCATTACAGGTCGATACTGGATCATTTGGGAGCCGGTAAAGATTGGTTTTTGGATCGTAAGTCCGGAGGATTGTTTATTTTACCTGGAGCTATTCATGGACTATCCGGGGAAAACGGTAAATTTCGGCTTAAAGACTTACAGCTGAATATTGAATATCTGCAGAAGGACTTGTCCGAAAATATTATTATCAGCGGCTGTAATCATATTTTTAATATCAATTACAATGAGGCTTTGGAAAATCACAGGAATGAGAAAGCTGACGTAACGTTGATATATAAAGAGAGCACAGATCCCTCCGCCATGAAGGGAAAAGAACGTCTTGTCATCTCTGATAATCAAGATGTTCTTGATATTCTGGATGTGAGTGAAACGGAGTCAACAATAGCCTGGCCGCGAAAGCAGAACTATTTTCTGGATATGTTGATTATTCGGCGAACGCTCCTTCTGGAAATTGTCGATGGATATCGCTCAATTGAATCTATAAATCTGATCGAAGCAATACGTGAAAATATGCGCACGTTAAAAATTATTGGAGTTCCTTTTACCGGTTATTTTGGAGTGATAAACTCAGTTAAAGATTACTTTGATCGGAGCATGGAATTGCTTGATCCGATAATTTGCCGGGAAGTACTTATGGGACATGACAGAATACACACTAAAATTGTGGACAATCCTCCTACGAAGCATGGTCATCAAGCAATTACAGCAAATTCTCTAATTTCCAGTGGATGTATTATTGAAGGAGAGGTCCGTAATTCAATCTTATCACGCGAAGTAATTATTGAAACCGGGGCCAGTATAAGCAATTGTATTATCATGCAGAAATGTAAAGTTTCCAGTGGCTCTCGATTAGATCATGTCATTCTGGATAAATTTGTTCAAGTTTATCCCGGAAATATATTAAAAGGAAATAAAAATTCTCCCTTGGTCGTCCTTAAAGGGTCTTTGGTCTAGGCTTGAGAAAAGAGGGGTACTATGAAAGTTGTTTTTGCTATTGCTGAGGCAGATCCCTTTGTCAAAACCGGCGGTTTGGGTGAAGTAGGAGGTTCTCTGCCCAGTGCCTTGCAAAGACAAGGCGCCGACGTTTGTGTTATTATGCCAAAGTATAGTAATATCCCCGAAAATTTCCGCAAACAATTCCAGCATATTAATCATTTTTACGTTCCTTTAGCATGGCGCAGACAATATTGCGGCCTTGAAGAATTTATCCATAGGGGAGTCCGTTTCTACTTTATCGACAATGAGTATTATTTTAAGCGTAGTAATATTTATGGAGAGTACGATGAGGCAGAACAATATGCTTTCTTTTCACGCGCTGTGTTAGAAAGTCTGACTCATCTGCCGGAGTTTAAGCCCGATATCATTCATTGTCATGATTGGCATACGGCGCTTATTCCCTTGCTGCAAAAGGAGTTTTATGTCAAAGAGCCCTTGTATTACTCACTTAAGACGGTATTTACGATTCACAATCTTAAGTATCAAGGAGTTTTCCCTCAACAAGTTTTAACGGATATTATTGGTCTTAATGATACGTATTTTACAGAGGAAAAGTTGGAATTTAACGGTAAGGTTAATTTCCTAAAATCAGGACTGCTTTATGCCGACAGGATTACAACAGTAAGTCCGACCTATGCTCAGGAAATCCAATATTCTTTTTATGGAGAGAGATTGGAAGGGATTATCCAAAAACGCAAAGAATCATTGCTTGGTATTCTCAATGGTATTGATTATCAGGTTTATGATCCTTACACAGATCCTCTGATTTCCTTCCCTTATAGTTTTTCTCCTCAAGCTAAGGACTTGAATAAAAAGGATTTGCAGCATTGTTTAGGACTTCCCGAAAGAGAAAATTCACCGCTTCTGGGGATGGTAAGCCGTCTAGTTGACCAGAAAGGGCTGGATCTCCTCTGCTTTATAATGGAAGAAATTCTGATGCTTGACGTGCAACTCGTTATCCTGGGGACGGGGGATAAACTTTATGAAGAGAAATTGAAAACATTTGCCGAGAAATATTCGGGTAAGTTTGTCTTCAGAAGAGAATTCAACGATCAATTTGCTCACAAAATCTATGCTGGAATTGACATGTTATTAATGCCGTCACTGTTTGAACCTTGCGGCATAGCGCAAATGATTGCCATGCATTATGGAACAATTCCCATTGTACGAGAAACAGGAGGATTAAAGGATACAGTGATTTCCTATAATGAATATACGGGTGAAGGCAACGGCTTTAGTTTTGCCAATTATAATGCTCACGAATTACTGTTTGCCGTCCAGCGGGCAGTAAAAATCTATGACTCCGATAAAACCGCCTGGGCCCGATTGCAAAAAAGCGCCATGACGTGTGATTTCAGTTGGGAATCTTCAGCTTCTGCCTATCTTAATCTATACGAGTCTCTTATCAGGTAGGTTAAAAGCCTAAAACTTATTTAGGGTTTCAGGTGAAAGAATTCTAAAAATCTTCTTAGGAGAGCCGAAATGGAACTTTTCGCCTATCATAACTCCCATAAGTTATACTTTCGTGCCCCTTTTGGAGCAGTAACCTGTGGGCAAACGATTCTTTTACGCCTGGAAATATGTTCGGTTCTGTCTGTTGAGGACTGCTTTTTAAGAGTTTGGGAGAAGGAACAGGAACGCTTAATTCCCATGGCTGCCCAAAAACCTGCAGTGCTTCCTGACCGAGGCGGAGAGAGGTTAGCTTCAGCTGTCTGTGCTCTCAAGGGTTCTGAACAAAGGGTGGTATTTGAAGCGGAATATGTGGTTCCCGGTGAACCCGGTCTTGTCTGGTATTATTTTAAGTTTTCCGTTGGAGGCCAAAACTATTTTTATGGCAATTCTCGAAGATTGGGGGGCGAGGGACTGCTTGAAGATCACGAACCCCCTTCTTACCAAGTGACGGTTTATTATCCCATGAAAATACCTGACTGGTACCAAAAAGGCATTATGTATCAGATCTACGTCGACCGTTTTTATCAGACCCATGAAGAAGGTTTTCTCCCCTATTCCAGAAGAAATGCCCTTATACATGCCAATTGGTATGAACCACCTATCTACATTAAAGACGAAGAGGGCAGAGTAACCTATTGGGATTTTTTTGGCGGTAACTTGTTAGGCGTTATAAAAAAGCTGCCTTATCTCCAAGAATTGGGCATCAGCGTTATTTATTTTAATCCGCTTTTTGATGCACCGAGTAATCATAAATACGATACAGCCGATTATCATCGGATTGATCCTATGTACGGAGATGAAGAAATCTTTGAGCGGTTAGTACTTGAAATGAGGAAGCATGGTATTTCAATCATCTTGGATGGTGTGTTCAGCCATACAGGGAGTGACAGTATTTATTTCAATCGCTACGGCAATTACCCAAGTTTGGGTGCTTATCAATCTAAAAATTCCCCCTATTATCAATGGTATCGCTTTAAGGAAAACAACGAGGACTATCAGAGCTGGTGGAATGTTGACGCGCTGCCGGAAGTGAACGAACTGGAACTTTCTTATCAAGATTTTATCTTTGACACTGAGAGCGGGGTTCTTCAGAAGTGGATGAAAAAAGGGATCGCCGGCTGGAGACTCGATGTTGCAGACGAGCTGCCGGATAAATTTATCCGAAAATTTAGGGAACTAATGAAATCGCTTAATCACGAGGCAGTTCTTATTGGAGAGGTATGGGAAGATGCTTCAAATAAACAGAGCTACGGCCAATGGCGCGAGTATTTTTGGGGCTGTGAGTTGGATGCAGTGATGAATTATCCTTTTCGAGATATTGTTCTTAACTATATTCTGGGAAAACTTAGTTCCGGCATGGTGCATCGGCGTGTGATGAGTCTGTTCGAGAATTATCCCTGGGAGAATTTCAGGGGGGCGATGAATCTTCTCGGAAGCCATGATCGTGAACGTATTCTGACTCTTTTAGGAGAGGCACCTCCTGAAGAAACATTAACAGAAACTCAAAAACGCACCTTTAAGCTTGCAGCAGAGGCTCGGTGTCTGGCAGTACAGAGATTGAAACTTCTAACTTTAATCCAAATGACCTTTCCGGGTGTGCCTTGTATTTACTACGGGGACGAAGCCGGAATGGAAGGGTATAGCGATCCTTACAATCGCGGGACATTTCCCTGGGGCCAAGAAGACAAGGAAATTCTGACTTGGTATAAAAGGGTTGTTGGCTTGCGCCGCGAATATGAGGCTTTTCAAGCCGGTGATTTTCATTCCTTCTTTTTGGAACCGGATATTTATGGATTTCGACGGTTCTGGAGAGACGAGGAAATTAGCGTTATGGTTAATTGCAGCCTTATACAGTCAAGGGAAATAGCCTTAGATTTTGATTCTCCAGCTGATTATAAATTGAACCCTTTTTGCATCAATCTACTCAGCGGCGAGACTCTTGACAGAGAAGCGGCTCAAAATCCTCAGACCTTGAAACTAGATCCTTTATCCGCATTAGTTTTGTTAAAAAAACAGAGCCGGTTGTCGTTTCCCCAGCAGGATTTTTGCCGGGCTTGCGGGATTTTAATGCCGATAAGTTCTTTGCCCTCTGATTTTGGCAGCGGAAGCGGAGATTTTGGCGCAGAGGCTTATGGCTTTATTGATTTTTTAGTGGATACAGGGCAATCGTTATGGCAGGTCCTGCCGTTAAACCCGGTAGGCTTAGGGGATTCTCCCTATCAAAGTGATTCCGCTTTCGCCGGAAACTATAGATTGATCAGTCTGGAACTCCTAACCCGAGAGGGGCTTCTGCAGGAGTCAGCGCTTAAAACGTTTTCTCAAAGCCTGCAATCTCCGGGAGGGTTTAAAGAATCTTGTCTCCGTGAAGCCTTTAAGGTCTTTAGAATTCAGATTCAAAAAGCTGACCCGGAATACTATGGCCTGGACTCTAAGTATCTTTCACGTCAGAACTATGTAAGGTTTTTGAGGGATAACCGCGAATGGCTGGATGATTACGCTCTCTACCGTGCCTTAAAGGCATATTTTCCAAGTAAGGCCTGGTATGAATGGGAACCGGAAATAGCTTGCCGCAATCCGGTAAACCTTGCGGAGTATTCTCAACTGCTCGAAGAAGACATGGAATTTCAGCGTTTTGTCCAGTATACGTTTTATTTCCAGTGGCGGTCTCTGAAGGAATATGCGGCAGCTAAGCATATAAAAATAATCGGGGATATTCCTCTATTTGTTGCCGGCGACAGCTGTGATGTCTGGGCAAACCGCAAATTCTTTAAGTTAGATGAGCGCGGGTTCCCTCTAAAAGTGGCAGGCGTTCCTCCCGATTATTTTAGTGAGACCGGTCAGTTATGGGGAAATCCCGTCTATGATTGGGATGCTTTGGCAGCTCAGGATTATGTTTGGTGGAAGAAAAGAATAGAACTCGCCCTTCGGCTTTTTGATTATGTGCGCCTTGATCACTTCCGCGGCTTTGAAGCCTATTGGGAGATCGATGTTAAGGAAGAAACAGCAATCCATGGTCATTGGATGAAGGGACCTGGAAAACGGTTTTTCGAGAGTCTGGCGGAGAGATTTGGAGAACTGCCTTTTATAGCAGAGGACCTGGGGATTATAACAACTGAAGTTACCATTTTAAAAAGGATTTTTGGGTTTCCAGGCATGAAGGTGCTCCAATTCACTTCACTTGAGGACGTTGACTCCGAAGGTGACATGAATATTATTTACTACTCTGGTACCCACGACAACGACACTTTGTTGGGTTGGTACAAATCAACGATGATTAGCAGCGGTGAGGAATCTCACTGCAATCAGGAATTAGAAAATGAGAAATTCCAGGAGGAAGGTCTAAAAAGAGCATGTCGTAAACTTATCGAAGAGTTATATCTGAGTCAGGCAGCTTGGGTTATCACCCCGATGCAAGATGTCTTGGGACTTGATTCGAAAGCCAGAATGAATGTCCCTGGGACTGTTGAGGGGAACTGGGGTTGGACGTTAAATAAAGATTTGCTGACAACAGAGGTTAAGACCTGGCTGCGGTCTTTGGCCAGGAATGCCCAAAGGTAAGCCTCGATAGTGATGAGGAATCCACCCCCACTTATAGAAGTGGAGATCTTAAAAACTGAATAAAATCAAACAGGAACATGACTGGATGAAGGATTTTCCAGCATGTTCCTGTTTGATTCAAGCGTAAGACTCCCGTTTCTACGAGTGGGAGTGGTTCCCCTACCTAAGTTCGCTACCTTAATTGCTCGATCCATTGTCTAAAGGAGTCTACATTTGTGAAACAGATAGATGGCTTTAAGTCTATTACTCGCTGGATCTGAGCTGTATTAGCCCAGACAGCTCCGACCGAGAATGTACCGACATTTTTAGCAGCGATGATATCATAAGCCGTATCACCAATATAAGCAACCTCTAAAGGTGAAAAGTCCCAGGCATGGAGAATTTCTTTAATGTGTTTAGGTTTATCCGCACCTTGCTCTGAGCCGGTAATTACTAACTCGAAATATCGGCTCAGACCCGAATGCCTTAAGGAGATAGACATACTTCCGGGACCTTTGCCCGAAACGATAGCCAACTTAATTCCTCGCTGTAAAAGCAATTCCAGGGCATCTTCTATCCCAGGGAAAGGCTTGGCAAACTCAGCGTGGGCTTGATCGTATTCTTCCAGATAACTCTGGAGCCCTTCCTCCCATCTATCAGGAAGAACTTTTTTAAAAACTCCTTCTTCTGAAGGTCCAAACAGGGCGGCGATTTCCTGATCGGAATATTCGCGGCCTAAAAACTTTAAAAGGACCTTGCGAAAACCTGTATAGCAAACGGGAAGCGTATTGAGCAAGGTCCCGTCTAAATCAAAAATGAATCCTTTAAGTTGCATCGCCAGACTCCTTTCGTTATTTATCATCCGTTGCATCGCCGTTGCCAAAAACGGGTATCGTATCGCCTAAAAATGTTGGCTTAGGTTTGAACACTTTGACCCAAAGAAAATCTTTGTTCCGGGCAGCAATTTCTCTGAGGTTGTAAGCTGTCATGACTTGTCCGTAATCGTGCTTGTCGGAAGCCACTCCATAGGCTTCAAGTCCCATTTCCCGAGCGAGAAAAACTGCTCGCATAAGATGATATTCCTGGGTTACGATGATTACCTTGTGAACTTCAAAAATATCCCTGGCCCGATAAATACTATCATAGGTACTAAAACCTGCATGATCCATAAAAATGTCCCGGCTTGGTACTCCTTTATTCATCAGATAGTTCTTCATAGCATTGACTTCATCATAAGTTTTTCGCCCATGGTCGCCGCTGACTAATAGCTTAGGTGCTTTGCCTTGTTCGTAAAGTTCATATCCTTCTGTGAGACGGTCACCGAGCATAGGTGACGGAGTTCCGTCTGGAGCAACATAGGCGCCTAAAACAAGAATGGCATCTGCCGAAGGAATATCTTTTAGGTTAAGGATGTAGTTCGAGCCGACCTTCTCGACATACTTGTTTACAGCCAGAGCCGTGCTTCCTAAAAGCACTAGAATGACAAGCAAGAGGCAGACAAATTTAGCCAGACGACCTCTTAGTAATTTGACTTTTTTCACATTGAACAATTCATTTTCTCTCGGACTTGACATAATATCTCTCCTTAGTATGTAGCCAATGCATCGAAAATTTCTCCAAAACCTTCTAGGCCGTACTTGTTTGTTAGTTGTACTTTACACTATTTTCCTTTATTAATCTATAAGTATTAATTTGTAAACATCTTCTATTGCAAAAAATTTAAGCGAGCAAGTTTAAATATCACTAACAGGAAAGCCGACAAACAGTAACTTCTTGCTTCACATCGATATTCCTGATAAACCTTCGGAATTTATGGCAGCGTTTAAGGGGAGTCTACAAAATATTGATAGTTACCTAGTTGGATAGTACAATTATTCTTAAGATCAGCTTCAGCAGATTGAGTTCCCTTGAGAAGTCACTGCTGAAAAGTTGCTTAAAATAGATATTTATGACGAGTTTATATAGGCTCGAAATGAGGTATAACATGAAACTGGTTGCTATTGGCGATTCGATTACTGAAGGTTATCCTTTTAGCCGTCAGGAGTCTTGGGTTAAATATCTAGCAGAGGAATTAAAATGCGAGGTAATAAATCAGGGTATTAATGGGGATTTCACCAAGGGTATGCTCGAACGTTTTGAACGAGATGTATTAACGTACATGCCCACTCATGTCATTGTCTTGGGTGGAGCAAACGATGCTTATGAGGAAATAAGCCTTAAGCAAGTAAGTGAGAATTTTAGGCGCATGATTGAATTGAGTAAAAAGAAGAACATTATCCCTATATTAGGTTTGCCAACTCCCTCGTTATTACCTGAAGAAGAACGCTTTTTAGAGGACTATAGAAAATGGTTGATCGAGTATGCGGTTAAAGAATCAATCCTCATGATTGATTTTTATTTTCCTTTCCGTCTCAGAATCAATGCAGGTCAAGCTGCTGAACTTTTTGTCGATGAAGTCCATCCAAGTAAAAAGGGATATGCGTTTATGGGAGAAATTGCTTCTCAAATATGGAAATCATGGAAAATAATTTAGATCGATGTATCTTTATATTATCCTTGCTCTGGTTACATAACTAAAGAAGATCATAGAAAAACCAAGAAACTTATCTATAAATTTACAAGAAATTAATTTGAAATTTAGTGATCAGAGTGCTATGATTGTATAAACCGTTGATGGGGAAGTAAAAGCGCACACCAGCCTCTCAGAGAGTTGAGTACGGTGGAAACTCGACAGGTATTGGAGCGAGTAAATGGGCCCCTGAGGGCGAAGCGAAACAGTGTTAGCTGGAGTAGCTTTCGACGCTAAGCCAGCGTTATGCGGCGAAGGGTGTGATGGCACTCTGCATAAGAGGATGCATTAATTTGTGCATCAATTAAGGTGGTACCGCAGATTAACGTCTGTCCTTATTTTGAGGACAGACGTATTATTTTTGAGTCCACTCTCGGTTTCAGAGATTATCCGAAGGCTGAAACGTGCAGAGAAGTTACCCGCAAATTTTAAATTTGAGGGAGGAAATGATGATGAAAGATTTGAAATTGGCAGGACTTGACTCGGAACGAAGCATCATTGAGGTGGACGGAGTAAAAATAGGCGGAGAGGAAATTATCTTGATGGGCGGACCATGTGCCGTTGAATCAAGTATTCAGATGCAGGAATCTGCTGCGACTGTAAAAAAAGCAGGAGGGAAAATTCTGCGTGGCGGAGTATTTAAACCTCGTACCTCACCATACAGTTTCCAAGGATTGGGCTTGGAAGGTATCAACTATATGGTCCAGGCCGCTAAAGAGCATGGTTTACTCTGTGTCACTGAAGTCGTTGATACACGAAGTTTGGATTTAGTGGTTGATAAGGTTGATTTGCTGCAAATAGGCGCTCGCAATATGCAGAATTTTGAACTTCTTAAATTAGCCGGCAAGGTTGATAAACCTATTATTCTTAAACGGGGCTTATCAGCAACGATTGAGGAATGGCTGCTGGCTGCGGAATATATTTTATCAGCGGGCAATTCCCGTGTGATTCTCTGTGAACGTGGCATTCGGACTTATGAACCCAGTACGAGGAATACCTTAGACGTGAGTGCTGTAGGAGTGGCTAAAGAACTCTCTCACCTTCCGGTCATTGTTGACCCGAGTCATGCCGCAGGGAGAAGGGACTTAATTTCTTCCTTGTCAAAAGCTGCTATTGCTGCGGGAGCAGATGGTTTGCTGATAGAAATGCATCCTAACCCTGATGAAGCTGTAAGTGATGGTCCTCAGTCCCTTACGCCGGAACAATTTTTGAGTTTAGCTGGAGAGTTGGGCGGGGTTGCACGATCAGTTAGGAGAGCTTTTGACATGGGAACAGGTGATTCGCTTGAAGCGCTGCGCTCCCAGATTGATAAGATTGATCGCGATATAATTGAAGGTTTAGCAGAACGTATGCAAATCGTCAGGAAATTAAGCGATCAGAAACGGCTTGATCGAGTGAAGGATATTAGCAGAGAGAAAGAGATAATTCAGCGTTTAATGACTTTGGCTGAAGAGCTAAATCTTCCTTCAGACTTAATTAAGAAGATTTATCCCTTAATTTTCGAGTATGGAGTTCAAACTCAGATAAAAAGCAAATTGCAGGATGAAAAGATTGACTCATCGTTCTATAATTTGGGGAGTAAATAGTCTCAAACGATTTGGATAAATCGCTATATTAGCGTACGCGAGAAGGCTTAGTTCAGTTTCTGAACTAAGCCTTTGTAAAGTTGGCTGCAGTAGTCCTTTTTTAGTTTTGGGAGTTGTTTTTGCTTTCCTTTTGCTCTCTCCAGGCGCTGGCGTACTTTTCAAAGGTCTTTTTGACCGTTTTTCCGATTTCACAGTAGGCCTCATCATTTAAATTGGCTAAAGAGGTTCGAATTGACCATTCGGGACCGCCAAATCCGCCGCCGTTTAAGAGTACAATAGAGGATTCTTCTGCCAGACGGAAGAGAATGTCTGTGGGTTCATAGGTGGTTTGTAGGTACTTCACAAATTCGTCGCCATACTTTTGTTTAGCCCAAATTGCTAAGTCAATTTGACTGTAATAGGCAGCGTTGCATGGATCATCGGGTAAGGAACGGTCAAAGCCCTCAAACAACAACTTTTGCCGACGGCGGCAAATTTCCTGGGTCAATTTTTTGTAACGATTTTCATGGTCAAGTATGCAAAACAGTGCGAAGAGGCCCATCTGAACTTGTTGCGGAGTGGATAAGCCAGCTGTATGGTTAAGTGCTACTTGCCGGCTGTCGGCGACCATACGATCAATAAAGCGAATTTTACTTGGATATAATGATACGCTTTCGTAACGTTCGGTAAGTTCTTCGATTTTTGCGTGAGGAAGCTCGTGCAGCAAGTGATCGTAGACATTGTTTTGGTGCAGGGCAATAACCCCTAAACGCCAGCCTGTTGCCCCGAAATACTTGGAAAACGAGTATACCCCCAGAGTATTAAAGGGTAAGTCTGCCATCAGCGAACGAAAACCATTAACAAAGGTGCCGTAGACATCATCGGTAATAATCATTAAATTAGGATTGTGGTGTTGGACGATTTCTGTCAGATAGTCTTTAGATTCAGTCTTAAGGGCTACTGACGGCGGGTTGCTTGGGTTTACTGTAAAGAGAGCTTTAACGTGAGGATCTTTCAATTGATCAAGTTCAGAATTTGGATACTGCCACAGATGGTTGCCTTCTTCGTCCATCTCTGTGGCGTTTATTTTTATGACTTCGAATTGATAACGCGATAAATGTGGTATTTCTAAGTAGGGGGTAAAGGTTGGGACCATGAGGGAAATTTTGTCTCCTTTAGACAGCAATTTATTAGCAATTAAGGAGTCGAAGATATAACACATGGCGGCCGTACCGCCCTCAACAGCAAATAAATCATAGCGACCGGCGGGGGGATTCCCGTCACACATTTCCTGGATCAGGTAATTATGGACCACCTGTTCAAGGTGTCGAAGCATGCGATCCGGTACGGGATAATTATCTCCGACAATACCATCGACTAGTTCGTGGATCCAAGGGTCGGGTTCAAAGCCCATTTTTTGAGTCCCATAAGCGAGGACATTTTCCAGCAGTTTAACTCCTGGTGCCTCAGGATGTTTCTCAAGGTAATTTTTGAAACGCAGAGCAATTCCTTCTTTTTGGGGCATGCCGGCGAGGTCCTTGTCTTTCCAGGTATTGCGGGTTTCCTCAATGGCGAAATGTCCTAAGCTAAAGAACGCTTCTCGGGGAGTAGCGGCAATCCAATTCGGGTTTCCCCTTCCCGCGTTAAGCATCGCCCATAAACTTGTGTCATGATGTTTATCGGCGAGAGCGATTAATTTGTTTTTGAGTTCGAAAGGGCTGAGGTTTTCGTACTTCATTTCCATTTTTCTTCGAGTTTGATGATTATTAATAGTTATCATTCCTTCCAGTTGTCATAGACTTAGTTTTGTTTAGTTCGTTTTTTTGCTTTAGATATAAATAGTTGCCATATATTTCAGAGTAAATAGAAGGTTATTATTTTGGTGTTTAAATTACTCTGCACGCTAATTGAGGCATTTATACACTTTATCCAGTTTTTAAGCTCCCCACTTCTATAAGTGGCACAGCGGCAATACCTTCGGGTGTTAGCCAGGTTTTTCTATCAGTGGAGAAATTAAGCTGCTCTGAGCCAATAAATCGAAAAATCTTAACAAGTTAGTCTTATCTTCTTAAACTTCTTTTAAGAAACCATGAGTATAATGATTTCCGGAGGTGCAAAAACGATGGACGGATTTACATATGGCCGAACAAAATTCTCGCCTACGATCATTTACGCATTAGTATGTGGATTTCTAACGGCGATATCATTATGGATGTCCTATCATGGGATATCCGATTGGTCATTTAGAATGCAAAAAGGGTTTTGGAATCTCATGGGGTTTTTCTCCCTGCTTTTCACGATAGGTTCCGTTTTGCTCTGGTTCCTGAAAAAGAAGATAATTCGTGAGAAACAAAGAGTACCTGGAAGTTTAGCTTGGGTGAACGGCTCAACAATAAAGGGTCTGAGAGAAGCTCATGTCACTTTAGGATGGTTAGCTTTTACCTTTGGCCTTGGGCACAGTGCTTTTTATCTGGTTAATCTGCCGTCAAGAATGAATAATGTTTTCAGCGGTATTGTTGCTCTGATAGGGATGATTCTCGTCTTGCTCACAGGCATAATGTACAAGCATAAGATGATTAGTATGAGGACTTGTAGAATGAGCCATAGAGTAATCTCTTGTATCTTTGGATTACTAATTTTAGCGCATATTTAGAAATGATAACGAACTGGATATACTGCCTCCAGTTCGTTTATCTTTTGCAAATAAAACTTCTTTTACAAAGAAGGAAGGATTTATTAGGGCAATACCGAATTACTTTAGCTAAAATAGTTGAGAATAAGCCAAATAGAGAGAAATCTTAACTGAAGTTGGTTTAAAAGTATCCAATAAGTTATCATGATTGAAAGGCGTGAAATTGAATGTCACTTAAACCAAGGCATATCTATTCTGAAGAGTGGAGTCCTTCGCAGGAACAGATTAACAGTATCTTTCCGCTGGATAAAATAACCTCAGAAATTGGCAGGAATCCTGGTCTTAAGGTGCTTCGTGACGAGGAGATCAAGACGAAGTATCCCGCTCAATATAATATCTCTGTGCAAGCAAGGGCTTATAGCTTAGGATTAGTTGAGCTGCTGCAGGAATATTATGAGCCTAATAAAGGGAAGCCTGAACTTGGTGATTTAATTGGGGTAAAATTACCGCAAATTCTTTGGGAAGATAGTTTAGGTTATGAAGATAAGTTAATCACTCTGCACATTTCTAAACTCAATAAGCAAGAGGTCTTTATCAATGATATTGTGCTCGTCAAAAATGAAGATTTTGATATTCTCAGCGATGAATTGATGGATCAAGTACTTAATAATTTGAGAGTTTTTGCCAAAGAGCAAGGCGCTAGGTATTTATCCGGTTATGCTGCTAATCGCAGCACTTTAGCCCTCTTCAAAGGCAAGGGATTTCAAGAAGATAAGCGGGAGAATATGGGCAATGATTATCTCTGGAAGATTGCGGCAGTGACCGGAGAGCAGATGCCTTTTTATACTGAACTATAAATGTCAATAATAAATGATAATATGCTTTCCTAATATTCTTATTCATTATCTAAAGGAGATTAAATAATGGCCAAAATTACTGTTTTTTCGGATTTCTTGTGACCCTTTTGTATGATTGGGAAAGTCCCCCTTGACCAGTTGGCCAAGGATAAAAATGTAGAAGTTGAATGGAAGTCCTTCGAATTAAGGCCGGAGGGAGTGGAAATTCCGCCTAAACCGCCTGAGTATTTGGAACGAGCGAAGGCGGGCATTGAAGCTATGGGACGTAAATACGGTATGAAAATGGTATTTAATGATAAGAGCAAGCATTCCCGGTTGGCTTTGCAGGGTGCAAAGTATGCGGAAGAGCAGGGGAAGGGAGACCAGTACCATAACATTGTATTTGCGGCCCAATTTCAAGAACAGAAGGATATTAATGATCTTGAGGTATTAACGGAATTAGCCGGAGATGCAGGACTTGATCCGGAACAATTTCGGAAAGCATTGCTCTCAAAAGACTATGAACCGCCAGTTTTACAAGATTTAGAAGAAGCTCAAGCCTTAGGAATCCCTGGGGTTCCGTATTTTGTTGCTGAAGGCGGCAATGCATTTGGGGTTCAAAGTTACGAAGATTTGGAGAAGCTTGTTTTTGGCACAAAATCAACCTCTGCGGGGCTGTCCATGGATTTGAAAGTCAAAGAATAGTTTATAAATTTATCTCTTGTCATGTTCAGTTGAGACCGCCAATCGAAAAGGCTGCATGGAAAAAACGAGGCTGCAAGAAATAGTTTGCAGCCTTGAACTTTAGCTTGAGAGGAAGTGACCAGGTGACAAAAGTTGAACGAATTTTGGCAGCAATAAATTTTGCGAAAGTGGATCGTGTTCCCAAAGGAGAGTTTAATCTCGATGACAATTTTGTGGCTAAGTTACTCGGCCTTAAGAATCATGTGAGGTTTGAAGACCGGGTGGAGGCTTGTGAACGCTGCGGACTCGATGCTGTGGCTTTTGGTTTGGGCAATGAACCCGGAAACCAAACAGGACTATGGCATGAATTAAAACGGTGGAGAGAGGAAACCGATTTTTTTATTTTTGCCCTTATTGATGGCCCGTTCCAGGGAACAGCTAAACTCTTTTCATCCTTTACCAATTATCTGTTAGCCATTGCTCAAGGGGATCCGATAATTCCGGAACTCGTCCAACAGGTGGCAGCAACAAACCTCGAATTGGGGTTAAATGCCTTAGCACTCGGTGCTCATGGACTTATCATAGCTGATGATATTGCCTATAATGGAGGGACATTTGTTTCACCGGCCGCTCTGCGCTTAAATTTTTTTCCGAGTATCAGAGAACAGGTAAAGGAGCTGCAACATGAAGAAGTTCCGGTTTTCTTTCATGCGGATGGGGATTTAAGAAAGGTGTTAAATGATATAATAAATTCGGGAATAAATGGGCTGCATTCCCTTGACTTTCAATCATTAGAGGAGATATCTGAAGTTAGAAAAGCGACGGAAGATCGGGTCTGTCTTATGGGTGGTTATGATCTAGGATGGTTTGAAGAGGAGAAGAGAATAGAGAGAGCCTATAATTTGTTAGAGGTGACGGCCAAAGGCGGGGGATACATTTTCGGCAGCAGTGCGGGTATCCTTGGAAGCGGTCAAACTCCTCAAAATGTTCTTGAAGTGTACCGGTATGTCAAAAACTATTAACGAATAGTTGTTAGGATAGACAATAGGTATAAAGTTAGGTAGAATAGTGATGTAGAAGTCCTGTGATCCTTTCACAGGAGTAGTAAGGTAGAGCGTCATGAAGAGAACTAAAAAAGAAGTGTTGGATAATTAGTATGGGAGGATGGTTGAACGTGGGGTATTCAGTGCCGGCAGTAAGCTATCCTTTTGAGGTAGCTTTTTTGTTTTTCCAGAAGTATGAATTCCTTAAAAAGTTGAGCAGAAGAAAGGTTGGTTGTTTGTGATCTGGAATAGAGAGCAAGAATGCATGAGCCGACATCAGCTTAAAGAACTTCAATTGGAGCGTCTGAAGTGGACGGTGAATAGGGTTTACAACAACGTTCCGCATTATCGAGCCAAATTTGATGAATTGGGGATTAAGCCTGAGGCTATTAAAGCCTTGGATGATCTAAAGTACTTACCGTTTACCACTAAGGTTGATTTAAGGGATAACTATCCCTTTGGACTTTTTGCTGTTCCACGTAAGGATATCATTCGTGTGCATGCTTCTTCCGGTACCACAGGACGGCCTGTTGTTGTAGGATATACAGCCAATGATCTAAAGATTTGGACCGATCTTACTGCACGAATGGTCACTTTGGCAGGAGTTACCTCCGACGATGTAGCTCAGATTGCCTTTAATTATGGTTTATTCACCGGTGGATTTGGGCTGCATTATGGTTTGGAAAGGGCTGGCGCTCTTGTAGTTCCGGCTTCGGGCGGGAATACGGAACGCCAACTTATGCTCATGCAGGATTTTGGCACGACTGTTCTAATTTCCACGCCAAGTTACTCTCTGTATATTGCTGAGGTGGCAGAAAAGATGGGCATTGATATCTCTTCTTTAAAGCTGAGGATAGGCTTATTCGGAGGCGAACCATGGACAGAAGAAATGCGCAGGGAGATTGAAACGAGACTTCACATATCGGCTTCTGATAATTATGGACTTAGTGAGGTCATGGGGCCGGGAGTAGCCGGAGAATGTGAGTTCAAATGCGGGCATCATATTGCAGAAGATCACTTCATCGTTGAAACAATAAATCCGGAAACCGGTGAAGTTCTTGAGCCGGGTGAAGAAGGGGAATTGGTTTTCACCTCTTTAACTAAGGAAGCTTTTCCTGTCATACGTTTTCGAACGAAAGACATTTCGCGTGTTAGCCAAGAACCTTGTCAGTGCGGCCGTAGTACTGCCCGGATGCGCAAAGTTGTGGGCCGAACGGACGATATGTTGATTATTCGCGGGGTTAATGTTTTTCCGTCCCAGATTGAAAGTGTCCTGATGGCTATCGAGGGCATCAGTCCACACTATATTATTAATATTTATAAACACAATTTTTTGGATGAACTTGAAGTCGTTGTTGAGTTGACTCGGGAAGATTTGCTTGAACCATATTCGAAGCTTGAAGATTTTTCGGCTTACATACGACAAAAATTGCACGGAGTGCTTTCTATTAACGTACGTTTAAAAGTTGTTCAGCCGGGAACTCTGGAACGAAGTGCCGGAAAGGCCAAAAGGGTCTTCGACTATCGTAGTTAGTGTCCATTGATCGATCATATTGGTTAATCTAAGATCATATTGTTTTTTCGGTTTTTGTTAGATACTTAAAAAGATAACATTAAATAAAGAGGCATATCAATCGTTATACGTTGGTATGCTTCTTTGTTTTGATCCCCTTTACCAGAAGGATCTATTCTTGCTCATCTATCTATAAAAACCTTATAATAATTAGAGAAAAGGTTTGTATTCTTCACCCAGGGAGTGTCAAAAGGAGAACGTATGATTATCAAAAAATATCACAGTTTAAACGAGCCAGTAATGAGCCGGGTTTTAGAACTTGAAAACGTTTGCAACGATTATGATCAGCTTAAAGGAAGTGTTTTTTTAGATACTTCTTTAAATTTTAACCAAGCAATCCCCGGCATTTTTCTGCTTTATGATTGCCAAACATTAATTAGCATGTTATCGATGTTCATACCAAGTCATTTGGAAGTTGAAATTTCGGCAATGACGAGACCGGAGTACCGGCAGAATGGCTATTTTACTGCTTTGTTGGAACAGGCTGTTGAAGAATTACGCAGTCACAACATCCCGGAAATTCTTTTTGTCTGTGAAAAGCCTTCAGATGTAGGTAAAGATGTTCTTCTTAATCATTTGCAAGCTAGCTATGAACATACCGAATATTATATGAGTTTACCCAGAGGTGGACAATGCAATCTGGGAAAGCAGCGATTGTTTCTTACCAAAGCCACTCTTCAGGACTTAGAAATACTTATTCAGCTTAGCAGCGAGATATTTGAAGACAATTATGATGATGCAAAGAGTCTGATTCAGAATTGCCTTAATTCGCAAACCCGAGAGCAATATCTAGTTACTGTTGATGATAAACCTATGGGAATAGCTTCAGTCAATCATCTGGCTGTTGAAGAAGCCTCGATTTTTGGCTTGGGGATTCTACCCGAATATAGGGGTAATGGGTATGGCCAGGAACTCTTGAAGCTAATTCTAAAAAACTTGTGGAATCGAGGTAAGCAGCAAGTAACTCTTGAGGTAGACAGCAAAAATGACCGTGCTTTTAGGCTTTACCAAAGGATGGGGTTTCGCATAGAACTTGCCTATGACTTTTATCGCAAGCAAGTTGCCGAATTTTGCTGATCAGACTTTAAGGGGGAATAGAATGGAGGTAAACCAACATTGTGTCTTATAATTTTTGCCTATGACATTCTTCCCGACTATCACCTTGTTCTTGCAGCCAATAGGGATGAATTCTATGATCGGCCGACAGCGGCTGCGAATTTTTGGGAGCCCGAATCTAAGATTTTAGCTGGAAAGGATCTGGAAATGCTGGGGACTTGGATGGGGATTACCAGAGCAGGACGTTTTGCCGCTTTGACAAATTTTCGCGATCCTGCCTCGCAAATCAAGAATCCAAGATCCCGGGGATTTCTTGTCAGGGATTTTCTCAGGTCTGAGGAGCCGCCTCAGCGATATCTGGAAAACGTTAACCATACCCAGTCTTTATATAATCCCTTTAATCTTCTTGCAGGGGATCTTTCATGCTTAATGTATTTCAGTAACCAGGGGCCTGGAGTGCGAGACCTAAAACCCGGATATTATGGTCTCAGCAATCATTTTTTGGATACACCCTGGCCGAAAGTTCAAAAAAGCAAAGAGGCCTTGGTTAATTATTTGGAATTAAACCATGAAGGATTGATTGCTCCAGAGCGTCTTTTTGAAATCCTTGCCGACATCAACCCAGCCCAAGATAAAGAGTTGCCTGATACAGGGATAAGCCGTGATCGTGAAAGGATGCTTTCGTCAATTTTTATTGCAGGAAAGGATTATGGAACCAGATCTTCGACTGTGCTCCTTCTTGACCGAAAACAAAACGTGTTCTTTCAGGAAAGAAGCTTTTACGGCAATAGTAAGTCTTGGCGTGAGGTCATTTATCAGTTCAAATTAGACGCATGACAACTATGAATTATTGATGTTCAGCTTTAGCTGAACGAGTTCACTGTGGCTTGAAGTAATTGTTATCAAGTCACGAATTTAGTCTTCAGATCGCTAAAGAATAGGAATATTTTCCATATCTTTATTAAAAGATGGTATACTAGCAGGAGAGAGACAAGAGTACTTTGGAGAATTTTCGAAATTGTTAGTAAGAAAGGTTTTGATCTTATGTCAAACCCACAAGATACCCCAGTCATTCTGGCTGATCAAGTTCAGACAACTCTTACTTACCTTGAACCACTTTCCCGGAAAGTATTTTTAGCGCTTGTTCCTCCAAGTTCTTTGAATAACCGTGCTGATGTGGATCAAGTACGTCAGCAATTAGAAAACACGTTTAACCCAGTCCGTATCCCTTTGGCTTTAATGAGTAAAATTCCCAATCTCTGCCGCAGTTCGGAATGGCAAATAACGGCTACTTTGGCCGAAAAAGGTTTAGGATGGGAGCTTATCGAGATAGAACCAGGGAATAGGACTCAGGAGCAATTTGGTTTGGCCGTAGACATTGGAACAACGACGGTAGTTGTTTACTTAATCAACTTATGTAATGGAGACATTTTAGGGCATGCAGCAGATTACAATGGTCAGATAAGTTTGGGTGAAGATATTTTAAGCCGCATCCGTCAGGCGGCTGAGCCCGGCGGTATAAAACGTCTGCAGACTTTAATATTAGATACTCTTAATCGCTTGATTCAATCTGTCTGCTCTTCCTCGATAAAGCCCTCTCAGATAACTGCAGCAGCTATTGGAGCTAATACAACAATGATTCACCTTTTGCTTGGCCTCGACCCTGCTTCGATTTGCCGTGCTCCCTACACGCCGATTGTTAATAATCCAGGCTTAATCCCTGCAGGTGAGCTAGGCCTGGAGATTCATCCCTTAGCGCCGATTTATTGTCTGCCCAGTATTGGCAGTTACTTAGGCGGAGATGTAATTGGCGGGGTTTTAGTCAGCGGCATGCACAAGAAATCTGATGTTTCCTTGTTTGTGGATATTGGCACTAATGGAGAAATCGTTATGGGCAATGAGGAATGGCTTGTGGCCTGTGCAGGAGCAGCCGGACCGGCCTTAGAGGGCGGGGTGACGACGTTTGGCATGCGGGCCGAGCCTGGAGCAGTCGATCATGTGGTCATCGATGGAGAGGGTGGAAGAGTTCGCTATACAACCATTGGCGATAAACCGGCACGAGGAATTTGCGGTTCAGGTTTAGTGGATATTTTAGCAGAGCTTTTTTTAAAGGGGATAATTGACCGGACAGCTCACTTTACAGAGGGCAGAGAGGAGTTTGTCATTGTTCCGGCAGGAGAGACAGCTATGGGAAAGGATATTGTTGTTAATCAGATTGATATTAATAACTTTATGGCAACCAAAGGAGCAGTCAACTCAGCGACGGATCTTCTGCTGGAAAATGTAGGATGTCCTTGGCAGGATATTGGCAATTTTTATGCCGCGGGAGCCTTCGGTCAATACTTGCCGGTAGAATCCGCTGTTACGATTGGTCTTTATCCGGATCTCCCCCGAACTTCCATCATCCGTTTAGGCAACAGTTCAGGTGAGGCTGCCAGGCAGGTTCTGATCTCGCGCACGAAGCGTAAGGAGGCTGAGTCTATTGCCTCTAAGGTGACCTATTTTGAATTAAATGCCAATTCTTCCTTTATGGAAAAATTCGTAAGCAGCAAATTCCTCCCCCACACGGAGCTTGATCGCTATCCAAGTGTTAAAAAGAAATTAGAAAGCCGACTTAACTTCTCTATGGATGCACTATAAGGTTTCGCTAACGATGGCTGACCACTTTTTGCCTTTATAGGCGTTATAACCGCGAGTATGAGCGTAACCATAAATTTTTGTACCTTTTGTATTTTGATCAAAAATGTAGCCGTAGGTTTCTCCTTTTATGGCAAACTGGGCAGCCTTAAGTTGGCTTAAATTATCGGTAAGGATTTCTTTGCGGTTCCGGCAGGCGATGACATACCCATCTTTGTTGATAATGAAAATATCCCCATTCTTACCGATACGGGCAGAATCGATAATATCGTAGATAAAATTCCAATTAAATCTTGTGGAAAAATAGCCCAACAATTGATTTTCCTCACTGCGAATAGGACAGGTATAAGCGACAGTGTGCAGCTTGCTGACTTGAGAAAAATAAAGATCACTGACTGAGATGGCATCCGCGGATTTAGCGTCTTTAAACCAGTCTTTGTCGGACATATCTTCTCCGATCAGTTCATGATGAACACCTGCTGCAACGATTTTACCTTCTGTATTGAGCACATATAAATCGAGATAGACTTCATAGATATCAACAAGTTTTTTCAAGAGATCATTAGTTAGGGATATCTTGTCGGTCCCGGCAGAACTCAAGCAGTTTTTTACTTTGTCAAATGTGGCCCAAGCCTGAGCATCACAATTGCGTTCGAAAAGGTTGCGGTCGATCTTATCGATTGTATCATAAGCTACATCTGCCGTTCGGACAGCCATGACTTCATTGGCTTTGGATTGAATGTTTTGGATAATCGTTGTACTTTCTTTCGTAGATGTTAGGCTTCGGGTGGCAAGTTTTTTAATTTCATCGGCAACGACGCTAAATCCTCGTCCGGCTTCGCCTGCCCGTGCTGCTTCGATTGCAGAATTAAGAGACAGAAGGTTTGTGTGTTGGGCGATTTGGCGTATGGAATCAATAACTTGGCTCATTTCCAGGTTGGCTTCTTTCAGTTCGTTAAGTAAAACGGAAGTATCGAGACTTAAATTGTTGCTGGACATGCTGAAACACCTCACAAAAAAAATAGCCTACCTGAAAAAATCAGGTAGGCTTCGTTGCCACGTTAGAACTTATTATATGACAGATGAGAGATTTTGCAAAGTATTTCTTTTAACAATTGAGATTAAGGCATGACCCTAATAGGAAACTTTCAAGTTCCTTGTCAAGTGTCTTGTATCGGACCCAAGGAGTAGAATAAAGGTAAATTCAAAATTCTTTTAAGGGGGTCTCTATGAAAAAGAGTTATAGGATCGTTTACGTAACACTATTAGCTATTTTTGTTAGTTTGAAAATAATCGGCAATTTACCTAAAAACACTACATTTAAGGCGGAAGTATTGGACAAATTGAATGGGGAGAAAGTAACCTCAATTTTAATTATGAGAACATCAGTCGAATTAAAAGATCCGAGCCAAGTAGAATCCATTATGAACATCTTATCTCAAATGAAGTTAAGAGAGACAGAGATTCCATTTCATTTGGCTGAGCCGGATGAGATAGCAATTAAAACTAGCGGAAACATGAGGTTCGGATTAACTCTCTATGATGAAGGTTACATCGATATATATGACTTTAATAACCATAAGCACTCTAGTCAATCATATATTATAACTAATAAGGTTGACCCTAAGGCTATTAAATCATTGATAAAAGAAGGTGACCTACATGCCTTACTACCATCGAATCAGTTAAATATAAAATAATAGATACATATACGGTATTTTGTAATGTGAAGTATCAATGAAGTATCAAAAACAGCCCCCTTGTCTTATGTTATAGATTAAGGGGGCTGTGACATGGATTGGGCTACGGGGTTATAGTTCAGACGAAATTATACTTGGGTAGAGCCGCGTATTGGACAGCAGCTGGTGGAGGAAGAATCATTGACAAATAAAAGGCCTCTGTATAAAATGGTTCATGACAGAACTGTTTGTTTATGGAATAATTTACGCAGAGGTGCCCTATGGAAAATTTTAGCGACAAGGTTAAACTCGCTGCCGAGGTTGTTCAATCGTTTATGGTAATCAGTAAAAAACTCGTCAGCTTCACTCAACAAAATGCTTCGAGCTTGGGTTTAACGATCCAGCAGATGGGAATTATCAATACGATTTATTCCACGCCTAGTGCCACTCTTAAAGTGGTCACTGAAAAACTGCAAATGTCTAAAAGCACAGTCAGTGTTAATGTCGAAGAACTTGTTAAGGCTGAACTTATTACGAGAAAAACAAGTGAAAATGATCGTCGGGAGATTAATTTAACTCTTACGCCGGAAGGGTTAAAGTTAGCGCAGAAATCTTGTCAGAATGCTTCATCTTATAAAGCAATGGTGTCGGCTTTAGAAAATATATCTGCAGAAAAAATCCAAGATCTGCTGGAAACACATCATGAGTTAGTGGCGAAGTTACAAGAGTATGATATCTCAATTTAAAAAGGAAATTGGTTTCTGCTTAAATATTAGTTTCAAAGGTTAATTGGGATACTCGGGAGTGGGGACTGTAAAGGATAACTGGCTGAATGTCAGAACATCCTTGAACTCCAGAAAGTTATAGGAATTTTTTTGGGCATTTTCCATGAGTTCGGATAGGGGGGCGGCGGTCAGAATTACATCCTTAGGCTCCATCAGCTGGGCAATTAATTTAAAGTGTTGGGTATTAAAACGTATGGCAATGTGTAAGTCATCAGTATATACCATTTGAAGAACGTAAGAGTCTTGATGTTCCGTCGCAAACCAATGATAGGTATAATTTGATAAGCCGGCCTGATTTATGGCTCTAATCGTTTCTTTGAATTCTTTAACGTAGAGAATTAAGACATCGCGTCCGTTTTCAAGTTTGCCAAAGGCAGATTGTTCAGGTGTGTAAGCCTGAGTAAACATTTAAATCCCCCTTAAAAATGCGAGAGCATATTTTTACTTACTTACTAATTAAGCGGTTAAGGCAAGAGAATAAACTTCATTTAGAATCAGTACAGGCTTAGTTTTCTCTAAATTCTATCATAAAAAAGATGCCTATGTGCAACTAATCTGCTGTTTTTCGCCAGATGCAGAAAAGCAAGTAGACAGTGCCCTCAATGGTTAGTTTAGTATTCTTTAAACGGTATTTAAGGGTATCTGGATTTAATTCGTTTGTTCCAATTCTAATATGGGGAGGGAGATTTATGGGAAATCCTTGTGGCCTGACAAAAGCAAATATTTTGGAAAGCACAGAAATAGACGGGATGCCCGTATATTTTGGCACAGGTGTAAATCCGGTCAATTCACCGGCTCAGTTTTTCGTGGCCTGGGGTAAAGAGGTACTTGCTGATGGTTTAATACATACTTACAACGTTAAGTCGGCCGAAAAGGGAATCGAATGGTTTAGCGATGAGGATGAGGCTGAGGCCAAATATTTAAAGATTCAGCGTCTTTTACTGGGATGTTTGCTTTAACTCTGAGTGAGTGAACTCGTTCAGCTAAAGCTGCGCGTCGGTGCTTCAGATACAATAATGTCCAGTGGACATTATTGCCGAGCCGCCTTTCTCAATAGGAATACTTTGCGGCGAAGGCGCACGCTACCCTAGTTGAAGTTAACGAGAGACTCATTTAGCCCTTGAAAATGTGGTTGAGCTGATAAAATTAGCAGGGACGTGACTAACGATAATAGCTTGTACCGGGGTGATGCAAGGTGTTATCGTTATTTTTTTGTACCTGGCAAAAAAGCCTTTTCATTTTTTTAAAAAGGAGTATAATACATTTCAACAGTTAGATAATTATCTAAATATCTAAATGTTTATCTGATTTAAGACTTCTACTTTTGTAAGTGGGAGCGGTTTCAAAGCTTTAGCAGAACGAGTTCACTGAAGGAGCGTGATGGAATGCTTAACCTTCCCTTTAAAGCACTGGCAGATCCCACAAGGCGGAAAATAATTTTGCTGCTCAAAGAACATGATATGACTGCCGGTGAAATCGCGGACCAATTTAAGATGACGAAACCCAGCATTTCACATCATCTTAGTACGTTAAAACAGGCCCAGTTGGTAACGGATGAACGAAAGGGGCAAAACATTTACTATTCGTTAAATACGACAGTCTTTCAAGAAGTTGTTAATTGGTTTTTTAATGCCAGTCATGTCAATGAAGGAGGAAACAGCGATGAAGAATGTTAGCAGTTTGTTAAAGAAAGATTGGCCGATCCTGATCCTGATTGTTTTGGGCTTTGCTATCGGTATTTATTTCTATCCATCCCTTCCGAACAGAGTTCCAATTCACTGGAATGCGCAAGGCCAGGTTAATGGTTATGGCAGCAAGTTGTTTGGGGCTTTTGGAATGCCTGTAATTAGTTTAGCGTTGTATATTATGTTTGTGGCTTTGCCTTTTATCGACCCTAAACGGAAAAACTATCGTGCCTTTGAATCGACCTATCAGTTTCTCAAATATTTGGTTGTTATTTTTTCCTTGGGGATGCATTTAATAACCTTATTAATTGCCTCAGGCAGGGTTGTGAATCAACCGGCTTTAATCGAGATTATGGTTTCCCTGCTCTTTATCTTAATAGGGAATGTTATGGGCAGATTCAAGCATAATTATTTTGTAGGTATTAGAACTCCTTGGACTCTCGCCAGCGAAGAAGTATGGCGAAAAACACATAGGTTAGCAGCTCCGTTATGGGTTTTGGGCGGAATTCTGAACATTCTTTTGGCTCTTGGTGGGATAACTTTCAATGGGCTTAGTTTTATTCTTGTTATGGCTATTATTGCATTAGTACCCATTGGATACTCTTATTTAGTCTTTCATAGGTTAGGCATTCATAGCTAAAATAGTTGATCCAATCGTAAGGTTTTTGCTCCCACAAATGGTGATTATTTCCACACCTTGCTTCGGTAGGGGGAGAGTCCCCCACCGAAGCCCCGATGTTCGGCTTTAGCTGAACGGGTTCACTGAGACATTGAACTTTGGGCAGCTTAGATACAATAAGTACTGGAAAAAATCGAACGATTCCTATGGCTCTTATAGGATTGTTCGAAATACATATTGACCTGCTGCAATAATTTTAGTAGAATAACCTTTGTAAATAACTAAATATGTTCATATAGTCGCAGAGATAAGGTCTGCAAGTTTCTACCGGACTGCCGTAAATGGTCCGACTATGAGCGAAGCACCTAGTAAACGGATGCTAACATGAAAGTTAGCTGTTTATCTATGGCGGGATTAAACACGTGCCTTCATTATTAATGTCGTATTGATATCGTATTGGATGAAGGGCAAGTGGTATTAGTTGTTGGCTTTAAGCTCAGGCGGGCGAGGTTTCTCTCAGTGAATTTGAGTTGAAATCGCTCACCTGAGTTTTGTTTTGCAAATTGTTAGCTGGTAAATGATCGAGAGGGGACTGACAAGGTGTTTACAGTACTTGATATGGCACAGCCAGATAAATTAGAGGAAGCCTTTGAGATTCTTACGAAGAGAAAAAATAATACGATTCTTGGCGGTTGTGCTTTTTTAAAGATGAGTAAAAAGCGGATTGGAACCGGTATCGATCTTTCAAGACTGAACCTTGATTATATAAGGGAAGACAATGGGTTTATTGTAATCGGAGCTATGGCGGCTCTCAGAGATCTGGAAACAAATGCCCTTTTAAGAGACGCCTTTGGCGGCATTCTTTCTCAATCGGTAAGGAATATAATCGGCGTACAGTTCAGAAATGGTGTTACGGTGGGGGCTTCGGTCTATTCGAGATACGGTTTCTCCGACCTTCTTACAGCCTTGTTAGTCTTGGACACCGAGGTCGAATTATATAATGGCGGCAGAATGCCCCTGCAAGATTTTTTACAAAAGCCTTATGAAAAAGATATTTTAGTTCAACTCAGAATCAAGAAAAACCAAAGATCAGCCGCTTTTTCCAGTTTCAGAAAATCAGCCAGTGATTTTGCAGTTTTGAATGTGGCCGTTTCAAATCTTGATAAGCAATGGACCATTGCAGTTGGGGCAAGACCGGGAAGAGCAGTGATTGCAGAAACTGCTTCGAGAGCTTTAAGCCAAGGACATTTAAGCGCTGAGGAAATCGAAGCGGCCGCCAAAATCGCTGCAGATGAGTTATCCTTTGGAACCAATACCCGAGGAACAGCCGGTTATCGTAAAGCTCTTTGCCAAGTGTTGGTTAAACGAGAGATTATGGAGGTTTTACAATGCAAATCGAATTAATCGTTAATGATAAATTGGTAACTTGGGATATCGAAAAAGACGAGTTTTTAGCGGATACTCTTCGCGCTCACGGGTATCTTAGTGTCAAGAAAGCTTGTGATACAAGCTGCTGCGGCTTATGTACGGTCTGGATGGACGGCAAACCGGTTTTATCTTGTTCTATTTTAGCAATGCGGGCGCATGGTAAAAAGATCACAACTATTGAGGGAGTTTCTCAGGCTGCAGAGGAGTTTGCCCATATACTCACCGCTGAGGGAGCAGAACAATGCGGATTTTGCAGTCCCGGGTTTATTATGAATGTTCTGGCCATGAAAAATGAGTTGGACAACCCTACGGAAGATGAAATTATTCACTATTTGACCGGAAACTTATGCCGCTGTACCGGCTATATGGGGCAGCTTCGAGCAGTCAAAACCTATTTGGGGGTGGCTTAAGTGGAAGCAGTAAATTTGAGGAACGTTGGCCACAGTATTCCGAAAATTGACGGCTTGTCAATAGCTACGGGTAAACCTGCTTATACAGAGGATCTAGCTATGCCCCATGCTCTGGTCCTGAAAATTCTTAGGAGTCCTCATGCTTTTGCTAAAATTATAAGTATTGATACGTCGAAAGCAGAAAGGGTCGAGGGCGTAGAGTGTATTCTTACCTATAAAGATGTACCTAAGGTGCGCTTCACTTTAGCCGGACAATCCTACCCTGAACCTTCACCCTATGACCGCATGATTCTGGAGAATGTTGTTCGTTATGTCGGCGATGAAGTGGCCATTATTGCTGCAGTGGATGAAAAAACGGCTCTGAAAGCAATGAAGCTGATCAACGTTGAGTATGACGTACTGGAGCCGGTTTTGGATTTTGAGAAGGCCATAGGTCATCCTTCAGTGGTTCACTTCGAAGAGGATTTAACCTGTAATTTTGATATTGGATTGCATAAAGAACAGAATATTGTTTCTTCCCATGAACAAGCCGTGGGAGATGTCGAAAAAGTCCTCAAAGACTGTGAGTTCGTTGTTGAAGACGTTTATTATCCTCAGGCCCAGGCCCATGCCATGATGGAAACCTATCGTTCCTTTACCTATCAGGATCATATGGGAAGGTTAGTGGTGGTCAGCTCCACCCAGGTTCCCTTTCATATTAAGAGACAATTGGCCCGAGCCCTGCAGATCCCGGCAACTAAGATTCGGGTAATTAAGCCGAGAATCGGAGGCGGGTTCGGGGGCAAGCAGACAGGAGCCGGAGATGTCTTTGCCGCTTTGGTTACTTTAAGAACGGGCAAACCGGCCATGATTATCTATGATCGTCAGGAAACCTTTAGCTGTACCACCAGCCGTCATGCCATGAGAATTAAAGTGAGACTGGGAGCGGATGCTGATGGGTTTATTCGAGCAATTGATCTTGAAGTTCTATCGGATACAGGAGCTTATGGAGAACATGCGTCTACCGTCTTAAGCTGTGTGGGGGAATATACGCTGCCGCTGTACAATAAAACGAAAGCTGTTCGGATTCGGGGAAACGCGGTCTATACCAATAAAATGCCTGCCGGAGCTTTCCGGGGATATGGTGCTACTCAGGGAACCTTCGCTTTAGAATCAGCGGTTAATAAGCTTGCGGAACGTTTAGCCATTGACCCGACAGAGGTTCGCCTGAAGAATATCAGCCAAAAGGGTGAGACCTTTCTGACTGGTCATGGGGTTCAGCTTGGCAGCACAGCCTTAGATCGCTGCATTAAAAAGGGGCGGGAGATGATCGGCTGGAAGGAAAAATTTCCGCGTCAGACGTTGAGCGGAACAAAGGTCAGGGGAGTAGGTATGGCTATTACAATGCAGGGTTCAGGAATAGCCAATATCGGCACGGCTTCTGCTGAGATACGCTTAACTGATGATGGAAACTTCGCCCTGCTTATTGGGGCAACGGATATGGGAACCGGCTGCGATACGATCCTGAGTCAAATAGCAGCTGAAGTTTTAGAAGTCCCACTGGACAAGATTTACGTCAGTGCAGGGGATACGGACACTTCTCCTTTTGATCCCGGTTCCTATGCCTCAAGCACAACCTATTTAGCCGGCACTGCGGTCATTAAAGCTGCGGAAGAGTTAAAAGGTAAAATCTTAGACCAAGGCGCTAAGTTCTTGGGAGTTTCTAAAGAGAATGTTATATTTGAAGAACTTTCCGTGCGCAGGATTGACGGAGAAGGAGAGATCAGTCTTGCTAAAATTGCCGAACAAACGATTTTAGGGATGGGAAATCTTCAGTTGGCGGCAATGGCAACCCATGGCAGTCAAATTTCTCCGCCTCCTTATGTGGCAGGATTTGCAGAAGTGGAAGTGGATGTGGAAACAGGCAAAGTTGATTTAATCGACTATGTTGCCGTTGTGGATTGCGGGACGATGATTAATCCTAACTTGGCTCGAATTCAAGCTGAGGGAGGAATTGTCCAAGGAATAGGTATGGCTCTTTTCGAAGAAGTTCGATATAGTAACTTGGGCAAAATGGAGACGAATACCTTTATGCAATATAAGATTCCCTGCCGCCAAGACGTTGGAAATGTTCGCATTGCCTTTGAAGAAAGTTATGAACCGTCAGGTCCCTTCGGAGCAAAGTCTATTGGCGAGGTTGTAGCCAATACTCCGCCTCCGGCGATTGTCAATGCAGTATATAATGCAGTTGGAGTTCAAGTTCATCATTTACCTGTTACTGCAGAGAAGGTTTTTTTAGAAATGTTGAAACAGCAGTAAGGGGAATTAGGTCTGAAACACTTTGCTTCGACAGCAAATGACACTATAATTTGCTGTCGGCAAAGGCACTCGGGTAGAGCTAATGCGTTCATTCCAGAAGAATGGTATAATAAGTTAACGAAGGACCCACCCCCACTTATAGAAGTGGGGGCCTTAAAAACCGGATAAAGGGATTGATGGCAGGGGAGGTGCGAGAGTGAAATGGATCATAAATCGGGGAAAGAACAATGTGCCACCAAAACTGTGACTCTGCCGCGCTTAAATCGCTTGAGCCCCTCCTTGGAGAGTACGGCGTTAAAGATTATGGAGGAATCTGGAGAACTTGCCCAAGCAATTGGTAAATTCAGAGGACTAAGCGGCGAACGACAACGTCTCGAAGAAGAGGAAGCCATGCAAAGAGTAGCTAGCGAGTTGGTCGATGTGGCACAGACTGCTGTTACCATGATGTTTGTTCTTGAGGAACAATATGGAATAGATTTGGAGACTATTTTGCAAGAGCATATTATGAAGCTGCGGCATAAGGGTTATTGTGATTAGCGAGAAGTTTTGGGGAGCATATTCCTCAGGCTCTCTCGCTTATTTTTCGACGTATAGCGATTATTGGAGATAAAAGAAAGTTTCTGACGATTAACGGGATTGGTCTGAGATCCTCCTAATTTATATATTTTTGGCGTTATATTTTGGACAAATTACTTAATTAATTTAATTTAATATATTATAATAAAAGAGCAGGTGACAGAAAATAGTTTTACTTTTTGTAAAAAGGGAGTAGGGTAATGACTGAATTGCGTTATAATCCATTGTTAGGGGATTGGACAATGGTAGCGTCAAACAGACAAAACAGGCCGAACATGCCGAAAGGTGAATGCCCCTTTTGTCCGGGGTCAGGTAAAGTTCCGGAACACTATGATGTTTTGAAATATGATAATGATTTTCCGGCGTTAATGGCAAACCCTCCGGAGCCGGATCCGGTAGCGGCTTCCCTCTTTCGGACCCAAAAAGCCTTGGGAAAATGTGAGGTAATTCTCTATTCGCCTAATCATACAACGACATTGCCTGAGCTTTCATTGGAACATATCGAAAAGTTGATTGATTTATGGACAGAGCGATTTATAGCCTTAAGCCAAGAAGCAAACCATCAATATATTATGATCTTTGAAAACCGGGGTGAGGAATGTGGTGTGACGATGCCTCACCCGCATGGACAGATCTATGCTTATTCATGGATTCCACTTAAGATTCGAACGGAATTGGAAAACTGTCGCAGCTATCATACTGCGAAGGGATCATGTTTGATTTGCGATCTGAATAACGCTGAATTAGATTTCAAAAAGCGTGTTATCTATGAAAATGAGCATTTCCTCGCCTATATTCCCTTCTTTACCGACTATCCCTACGGTTTATTTATTGTCAGCAAAAACCATAAAACTGCTTTGAGTGATTTTTCCCGAGGGGAAAAGCGAAGTCTGGCCGAGATCTTAAAATATATGACCGGGGCTATGGATACATTGTTCAATCGCCTATTCCCATATATGATGGTTATTCATCAGCGTCCTGTACATGATTACGCTGCTCGGGAATTTTATCACTTTCATATTGAGTTTTATACACCCTTGAGAGATGCGGGAAAACTAAAATATTATGCCTCCTCGGAAATGGGGGCTTGGGCTCCGGCGAATCCTCAAGCTGTTGAGGAAACGTCAGAACATTTGCGGCAGGCCTTTCAAAAGTATCTGCAAAAAGAAGGATGTGCCGGCAAATGCACTTAAATATCTTACGCAAGAACTTTTGTCACCAGTTTGGCATTGATAGTCATGATTGCCGGATTTTCTTTGCACCGGGCCGAGTGAACCTGATCGGAGAACACACGGATTTTACGGGCGGTTATGTCTTGCCTGCTGCTTTGACCTCTGGTACTTGGGCGGTAGTACGGCACAGACAAGATGGGATGTTTCGTTTGGCCTCAACGAGCTTTCCGGAAAAGGTTGAATTCAATGTCGGCGAGATTATTAATCGGCAAGATAGCTGGGCAAACTATCCCAAAGGTGTTTTGGCAGAATTCAAGAAATTAGGGATCAAATTGTCTGGCTGCGATATTTTATTTGCAGGAAATATTCCTAAAGGAGCCGGATTATCCTCCTCGGCATCCCTTGAAATGGCGACGGCCATAGCGGTAAAAGCTGTTGAAGGCTTGGAATGTGCTTTAATTGGATTGACTCAACTGGCACAACGTGCCGAAAATCAATTCGTGGGCGTAAATTGCGGCATTATGGATCAGTTTGCTTCGGGCATGGGGAAAGCCGGACAGGCTATTCTCTTAAAATGCGATACCCTTGATTATCGATATGTTCCCTTGTCCTTAGGAGATTATCAGTTGGTGATTACGAATTCCAAGAAACAACGCAGCCTGACCGAATCGAACTATAATCAAAGAAGGCTGGAATGTGAGGAAGGAGTTAAGAAACTTCAAATGCTTCTTCCTGAATTTAGTTCCTTAGGGGATCTGACACCGGAACAATGGAAAGCTGTTCGGGAAGAAATAGAATCTTTCAAAGTTAGAAAACGTCTGGAACATATTGTCCGAGAAAATGCTAGAACGATAGCTTCCGCCCAAGCTCTGCAAATGGGGGATCTCACAGAATTCGGCAAGCTCATGATTCAATCTCATGTATCGCTGCGGGATTTTTTTGAAGTGACGGGAGCGGAATTGGACGCTCTCTTTGAAGAAGCAAGAAAAGTTCCGGGGTGTATCGGGACGAGAATGACAGGGGCTGGCTTTGGCGGGTGTACTGTAAGCTTGGTTCATCAGGGAGCTGTTAAGAATTTCAAAGTTCAGGTTACCAAGAACTATAGCGCCAGAACAGGTTTGATACCGGAGTTTTATGTCTGCGATTGTGGTGATGGCGCACGGGAACTTTAAAGGAGGTTGAAAGATGTCGATATTAGTAACCGGCGGGGCCGGCTATATTGGAAGCCATACCGTTGTTGAATTTTTGGCAAAAGGTGAAGAGGTCATTGTCCTCGATAATCTTCAGAAGGGACACCGTGAGGCTGTCATGACCGGAAAGTTTTATGAAGGGGACATTCGCGATCAGCAACTCCTTGATCGGGTATTTTCTGAGAATAAGGTTGAGGCTGTCATTCACTTTGCGGCTGATTCCTTAGTTGGGGAAAGTGTTCAAGATCCCCTAAAATATTATGATAATAATGTGATTACTGCTCAAAACCTTTTGGCAGGAATGGTTAAACACGGAGTTAAAAGGATTGTCTTTTCTTCTACTGCGGCTGCCTATGGAGAACCGGAATCGATCCCTATTCGCGAAACAGACCGCAAAGAACCCACCAATCCCTACGGTGAGACCAAACTAGCTATTGAAAAGATGTTGAAATGGTGTGACCAAGCCTATGGGGTTAAGTTTGTCGCCTTGAGATATTTTAATGCTGCGGGCGCGCATCTCGACGGGCATATTGGTGAAGATCATCAACCGGAAAGTCATTTGATCCCGATCATTTTACAAGTGGCTCTAGGCCAGCGAGAACAACTGGCTGTTTTTGGCGATGATTATCCTACAGCCGATGGGACCTGTATCCGCGATTATATCCATGTTTCTGACCTGGCCAATGCTCACTGGTTAGCGCTGCAAAAGCTCAGACAAACTGACGAGAGCGCTATTTATAATTTAGGCAATGGAGAGGGCTTTTCTGTCAAGCAAGTCGTTGAAAAAGCCCGAGAAGTAACGGGACATCCGATTCCCCTAAAAATCGCACCGCGGCGGGCAGGAGATCCTGCCGTACTCATTGCCTCTTCAAAAATGGCTCAAAAAGAGCTGGAATGGAAACCGCAATTTAACAGTCTGGAACAGATTTTGCAAACGGCTTGGAAGTGGCATAAAAATCATCCGCAGGGGTATGGAAAATGAAAAGGGTTGCCCGGAAGTTGGCAAAAATCCGCACTCTTATGTCGGCAATGAACTTAGAGGGAGTTCTTCTTCGTCAGCGCCGAAGCTTTTCCTGGCTGACAAATGGGAAAAGAAATTTCATTGTTACCTCTATGGAACTTGGTGTAGCCGATGTCCTGATATTTAAAGATACGGTTTATTGTCTAACTACTAAGATGGAGCACGCTCGTTTGCTGGAAGAAGAATTAGCCGAGTTCCCTTGGGAGTGGATCACTTCGGAGTGGTATGAGGGAACGGAAGAGACGATCGGCAAGTTGTGTAAGGGAAAGACCATAGGTATGGATGTTCCTGCTGAATCTTTAGCTAATATCCAGGGGCGGAATATCGCCAGGGAACTAGCTGAACTGAGCTTTGCTTTAGAGTCAGATGAGATCGAGCGTTACCGTTGGTTATCTCTGAGAGTTGCTAAAGCGCTGGAAGAAACTTGTCGGGAGATCATGCCGGGTATGACTGAATTTGAAATTCAATCATCTCTTATTGCTAAAGTTGCCGGCCAGGGCATACAGACTCCCGTTTTGCTAGTGGCTACTGATCAGCGTATCTTTTCCTATCGTCATCCCCTTCCAACAGAGAAGAGGCTGGAACGATATGCCATGCTCGTCCTTTGTGGAGAAAAATGGGGCTTAGTTGCCAATGCAACTCGCTTTGTTCATTTTGGAGCTCTGGGGCAAGACTTGCAGAAGACAAGAAAAGTCTTAGCTGAAATTGATCTGGCCTTTAATCTGGCAACGCGGCCGGGAGTGATGATCAGAGAAGTATTCCGACAGGGTATTGAAGCCTATGGACAATGGGGTTATGCGGACGATTGGCGTTATCTTCATCAAGGCGGGCCAACGGGATATGCTTCTCGGGAGTTTTTAGCAAACTTAGAGTCTCCGGGGGTCGTACAATGTTATCAAGCATTTGCCTGGAATCCATCGTTAAAGGGTTTGAAGTCCGAAGATACTCTTCTGGTTACTGAACATGGGAACGAGTTTTTAACTCATACAGGAACATGGAATTATCTCCAGATTAAAAAAAACGGAAAATTATATGAACGGCCGGATATCCTCATTCGCTAGAAAACAGATTGAGAAAAGGAGGGGAGGATAAAGTGAGTAAATCAATTCCTGTGGGAAGTTTTCAAGGAATGAAGTCCTTAAATAAATCAACGATTCTCAATGTTGTCAGGCAGTATGGCCCCATCTCTCGCGCCAGAATTGCCAAGCTGACAAAGTTAACCCCCCCGACAGTGACCAATCTCGTGAGTGAGTTAATTGAGTCTAAGCTCGTTATTGAAGGGACTCTTGGTGAATCTACGGGAGGACGGAAACCTATTTTGCTCAGGATAAACTCCTCTGCCTTTTATGTTATAGGAGTTTATGCTGGAGCAAAACGGTTAAAGGCTGTGACAGCAAACCTTGATGGCAATATTATCGGAGAGTTTGAAACAAGGTATGCGGCAAATCAAACTCGAGAACAGTTTCTCCAGACTCTGGAAAAAGCTGTGCAGAATGTTATGGACAATACTCATCAACAGAAAGAATCATTCCTGGGCATCGGGGTTGGCATGCACGGATTGGTTGATCCTGAGCAGGGTCTTTCTTTGTTTGCCCCACATTTGAATTTGCGCGATCTCCCGATTAAATCGTTTTTAGAAAATCGATTTCAGCTGCCGGTGGAAGTGGAAAACGATGTGCGGGCTCAAGCTTTAGGAGAAAGCTGGTTTGGCAAGGGCGTAGGTATTCAGAATTTTATTTGTGTGCATATTGGAACCGGAGTTGGAGCAGGTATCATTATTGATAATAAACTTTATCGTGGCTCCTCCTTTACAGCTGGAGAAATTGGACATACCACTATTGACAGCAACGGCCCGAAATGCAGCTGCGGAAATTATGGTTGTTTAGAAACTTTGGTTGGGGGTGCTGCTTTGGCCCGTAGAGCTCAGCAAGCTATTCGTTTAGGGAAAGAGTCAATTCTGGAAGAGTGGGTTCAGGGGGATTTGGATGAAATAAGTGCTGAAATGCTCTGTAAGGCGGCTCAAAATGGGGACTTTGTAGCTGCGGAAGTACTGGGGGATACAGGACGTTATTTGGGTATTGGGCTTGCCAATCTTATTAATATATTGAATCCTGCGCTGATCATTTTGAGCGGAGGAGTATCCAGAGCGGAACATTATCTGCTTAATCCTTTGATTGATACTCTTGAAAAAAGAGCTTTGACCAAACCAGCGAATACCGTGAAGATTGCCATCTCAGAGTTAGGGAAAAACTCGATTCCGATAGGGGCTTTCACCCTGGTTTTATATAAACTGTTTACGCCTACAGGTCTGGGAGAATCAATATCGGTTTGAATCAAGTCATGTCATCCCGAAGTGCATCAATGATATTTTCTCTTTTTATCTTGCTAATGGCATACATCATGGTGATAAAGATGACAAGAAGCACGCTGAACACGCTGATTCCGATACTGGCCCACGGCAATACAAAATTAATACTCTCCGTTCCGCCGCTGAACATTCCTTTGTAAATCAGCCAGGAGAAGATGATGGCCAGAGGAAGCCCGACAAGCAGCGCCCTCAGGCCATAAAAGGCGCACTCAAAGCGCATCATTTTATTGAAATCGCGGTCGGACATTCCCACAGAGCGGAGCATAGCAAGCTCCCGACGACGCAGCTTGATATTCGTAGAAATTGTGTTGAATACGTTGGCAATGGCAATCAGCGAAATCATAATGATAAACGTATAAGCGAACACGTTGGCAATGAATATCGTGTTGCGGTTCTGATCAAATATTTCAGACGAATTCAAAAGGAAATACGAGGCTGTAATTCCTTCGCCCTGAATCATCATTTTCATTTCAGCCACAGACTGGGACGGATTCTTTGACTGAAAGGTCATGCCCTTAACCCTGATATTCGACGCAGTCTCGGTGTGAACAAGCTTCTCCTTGAGCGAGTAGGGAGCCATTCCCATAATAGTGTATGGCCGCAGCAGGGACATTCCTATCGTCGCTGGTGTATCAGGCGGCACGGTATTGACAAACGTAATGCTTACGTTTTGCCTATGTTCCGTTTTCAGCTCACTATTTGTTTCGGGAGCGATGGTAAAATACAGGGAAGAACTCTTGAATAGATCATTGCTGTGGCCTTGCATTTTGGCAACGGCAATCAGTTTTGCGTTTGCCCCGGTATATTCCTTCTCGGGCAAACCCAAGCCTTTGATAATTTTCAGATAGGTTCTGTCATCAAGAAACTGAATTTGCATGGGCAGATTTACCGTTTCGTTCGACGAATGTGCCCCTGCGGATTCCCAATAAGCGTCTGAAAGGTCGCTTGCTTTGGCAGCGCAGGAATACTTCATAACAACTTGATAGGAGCTGCCGGTAACACCGGCGGCCGTTTTCAGTTTGTCGTAAAGCTGCAGCATTTTGCTGTCGGTCATATCCTGTGTGCCAAAACCGATGTCGTAGTTGCTAACCGCTTTTGCCTGTTCCGATGCCTGTTTCAAATTCGTTACAAAAGCACTGGCCGATATAAACAACACGATGCTTAAAACAAGTGACAACACAATGCTGCGATAACGTTTCTTGTTTCTCTTGAAGTTTTTCAGCGCAAGGGCTCCTTCCAGGCCGAAGATGTGCTGTGCCGGTTTTGAAGTTTTGAGTGCTTTGGCTTCCACTTTCACCTCATGCGTCTGGCGAATACACTCCATCACAGGCATATTGGCAGCCTTGCGAGCCGGGATATAGGCCGAAATTAGAATCGTAACCATGCTGACCGCCGCCGCGCCGATAATCACGGGGGCGGATACCGCTAAGGTTAAAGGGACGTTATCGTAAAGTATGTTTTCAAAATTCTTGGCGACAACGGAAAGCACAAGTCCCATGCTGCCTATTCCGACAATAACGCCAATCGGTATGCCGATCGCACCAATACAAAGCCCCTCAAACAGTACCGAATGGCGCAGTTGTTTTGCGGTGGCTCCCACCGACGAGAGAATCCCGAACTGGTGTGTGCGCTCGTTCAAGGAGATGTTGAAGGAATTATAAATTAGGAAAATCGAACCAATCATAATGATGAGGACTACAATGCCTCCGACGGAGTATAGAAGTGCGTTGAACACCTTATCGCCTGGATCGCTTGAAAGGCCCATGAAGCGCAGTACATCATTATTGAAGATGAAAGCATGGCTTTCGGCTGTACTTTTTGCGTAAGCGTGAACTTCACGCGGGTTTTTCAGTGTGACAAACAAGCTGAGATCGTCGGCCGTGTTTGCGGCATCTGAGGTTGTGATGACGGTGTATCCCGGTGAAGAATCTTCCTGAAAATGGGGCGTTTGGCAGATGCCCACCACCTTGTAAGTTCTCTCTGCTTTGGGCAGAAGCGTTTCTTTCCCGGGAATGTAAGAGTCGCCCTGACCGAGTTTCTTGTTTCCGTTCATGCGGTTCCCGACAGCAAGGGTAAGTGTGTCGCCTACTTTGAACTGAACGCCGCCCTTTGTCATGACGCTCCCCGAAACAAGAATCTCCCCGCTGTTTTTCGGCAGCCTGCCGGATGCCAGAGTGATAGGCAGGGCAGCAAAGGTTTTTTTGTTGAATCCGGCGATAAAAAGATACGGTTTGTTGGGATTTTTCCCGCCGTCAAGTTTTGCGCAGCCGATATTTTCAAATGTTGCGGTATTAGCTACTTTATCATTGCTTGCCTGTTTCGCCGCGAAAGAAGAATTCACATCCTCAAACTCAACATGCCAACCGCCGTATTTCTGGGCTGCGCCCTCAGCCATATAGTTCAACAGAGAAATACCAAAGGTGGCAACTGCCGTAATCAGGGCGGCGGACAGAATAACTCCGATCACCGTTACAATCGTTCGTGTGCGGCTTTTTTTCATGCTTTGCAGGGTAACTTTGTGGAAAATGTTCATGATCTCACCCTCTCGTCTCGCACGACTTTGCCGTCTGATATACCGATAAGGCGGTCTGCTTGCAAGGCGATAGTTTCATCATGGGTGACGACGATAAGGGTCTGCCGATATTTTTGATGGCTTAATTTCAGCAGCTTGATAATTTCATGTCCATTTCGGCTGTCCAAACTGCCCGTGGGTTCGTCGGCAAGCATGACCGCCGGGGCGTTCATCAAAGCGCGTCCTATGGAAACACGCTGTTGCTGACCGCCGGAAAGCTGATTAGGCAAATGGGTTTTGCGGTCTTTTAGCCCAAGCAGCTCCAACAGGTCATTCAGCCGTTCCTCGTTGACCTTTCGCTTGTCCATCAGAATCGGCAAGGTGATGTTTTCCTCCACATTCAGAGTGGGAATGAGGTTGTGGAACTGGTAAATCAGCCCAACCTGCCGCCTGCGGAAGATGGCGAGTTTTTCATTGTTTTGGGCATAGACATCCTGCCCGTCCAAATAGACTTTTCCGCTTGTCGGCACGTCCACGCCGCCAATGATGTGAAGTAATGTGGATTTGCCGGAGCCGGAGGAGCCGATGATTGCAGTAAACTCCCCCTTATCGATGCTAAGTGAAACATGGTCAAGGGCGGTAACTTGATTGTTGCCCTTGCCGTAGACCTTGCATAAATTTTCAACTTTTAAAAACTCCATTATGTGAGCCTCCTTCGTCACGGTTTACCCATATAATAAAGCTTTCAACTTACATCTCAGTGACTTTCCGGTGAGAGATTCGTCACTTTGGGAAACGGATGGCAAATATCGCGCCGCCCTGCGGGTGATTTTTAGCGGTAATCGTCCCGCCCTGCCGGGTTATAATCATCTTGCAGAGAGCCAAGCCAATCCCGTATCCTGTCGCGCCTGAGTTTTTCCCGCGATAAAACCTGTCAAACAGGCAGGGTAAATCTTCTTTCTCAAAGCCCGCGCCGCTGTCGTGGATGGTAAGCTCGGTAAACAGTGGGTTATCCATGCAGACAATCTCAATTCTCCCATTCTCGCCTGTGCTTTCCAGGCAATTTTTGAGGATGTTTTGAATGGCTTCCGAAAGCCAAGCGGAATCGCCCTGAATTATTAACCCTTTCGGTGCATCTATTTGCCAATCAATATCGTGCAGTTCCATTGGGATTAGGAACGGGCGCAGCGCGGCACCCAGCAAGTTGTTTACTTCAATTGACTCGCTTTGAAACTCCACAATGCCCGCATCCAAGCGGGATAATTTTAATAGAGAAGTAATCAGCCAATCCATCCGTACAAGTAATTCCTCTGTTTCCCGGACAAATGCTTTCCGCTCATTTTCGCCAGGGTTGTTCGCTAACAATGACAGAATAAGGTTCGCGGATGTGAGCGGGGTGCGGAGTTGGTGGGCTATGTCAGCCAGCGAATCGGCAAGATGTTCTTTTTCTTTTTTCAGCGCGTCGTTTTGTTCACGAATACGCAGCATCATTTTTGTGATCTCGCTTTGCAGAATGGAAAGTTCGCCCTCATCCGATTCACCAATATACAGATGGTCAACATTATGCAGCACAAGGTCGATTTGATTTGAAATCCGCGCAAGGCTTTGGTATCGGGCTTTAGTAAAGGCAAAAAACGCTGTGCCAAAGGCGGCGGCAGAAGCAATAGCAAGGATTCCCGCCGCCACATTTACAGCAAATCCCAACATTACTGCGGCGGAGGCTATTAAGGCGAACAAAATGGCTAACTGCCGAAACTCTCTATTCCGTAGCATATTTGCCACCTAATTTATACCCCGTCCCGCGAACGGTCAGAATGATTTGCGGGCTTGCCGGGTCATTTTCTATCTTCTCCCGCAAGCGTTTGATGTACACAGTCAAGGTATTGTCATTGACAAACTCGCCCGCCGCGTCCCACAATTCGTCAAGCAGCCTGCCCCTCGTAATAATGCTTTTAGGGCTGCTGATAAACATCAGCAACAAGCGGTATTCTAAGGCTGAAAGAGAAACCTCGCTGCCGTTTTTTGTCACAACGCCGCTTGCCATATCGACATGAAGCCCGCTAACTTCAAAATCCGACCCGGAACGGCTGCTTTTGCGCAGGGCGGTTCTTATACGTGCAATCAATTCGCGCGGACGAAAAGGCTTGGTGATATAGTCGTCCGCGCCTATGTTCAGTCCGGTAACAACACTCGCCTCATCGCCGGAAGCTGTCAGAAAGATAACGGGAATATCTTGCGCTTCTTTGATTTCCGTGCAAACTGTAAAGCCATTTCCGTCAGGCAAAGAAATATCAATCAATGCCAAGTCAAATTTATTCCCGGCAAGCGCGGTAAGGGCGTCACCCCGCGTAGGGGAGTGGGTGACTGTAAATCCCTCCGAGTGGAGCAAAAGCATAAGGTTTTTGGCGATTGTCTTATCGTCCTCGACCAAAAATATCCGTGGCATTAGTCAGACCCCCGTTTGCTTATCCATTCTTGTAAGTCGCCTAAATCTTCGTCAGTCAATTCCTTGTCTTGATGAAGATGAAGTTATGACTCTTGCTGCTAATACAAGAGTGTTAGATTGATCGCATAATACATCTTGTATTAAAGGGCTGTCAAGTGTTGTCGTTCCTGTTTCAATGTCAATTACCAAAAGAGGCCATTGCGTCACGGACTAATAATTCGTGCGCAATGACCTCTTTTAAAGCAAGAACGAACTTTAAGTATTATTTTTTTGTCAGATACTTTCGTATGTCAAAGGCAACGGCAGCTATGATGATCAAGCCTTTAATAATGAGCTGCCAGTAGGGGCTGACTCCGATATACGTGAGTCCATAGTTGATGACTCCAAAAATAAGAACTCCTACGAGGACTCCCGGTACAGTACCTATCCCGCCGGCAGTGGATACTCCGCCCACAACACAGGCGGCAATGGCATCTAACTCATACATATTTCCGTAATTATTCGTGGCTCCGCCTGTTCTGGCGGCTTCCATGACTCCAGCCAAGCCATAAAGGGCTCCGGCGATGGCATAAACATAGAGCAAGACTCGTTTGACGTTGATGCCGGAAACAATAGCTGCTTGAATATTTCCGCCTATGGCGTACATGCTTTTGCCAAGACGTGTTTTGTTGAAGATGACCCACACAATTAAGGCGACGATGAGAGCAATAATAACAATGTAGGGAATCGAGTAAACTCCTGTTCCAATATAACCGCTTCCCAAGTCGGTAGTGAAATCCGGTCTTAAACCACCGATGGGCTGGGATTGATTGGGTTTCATATCAAAGTAAAGGGAGTTTAGCCCATATACAGCAACCATTGAACCCAAGGTGGCAATGAAGGGAGGGACACTGAACCATGCAATAATAGCGCCATTAATTATACCAACGAGAAGCCCGGCGAAGATAGCAATTAGAACAGGTACTAATAAGGGCAGATTAGGCATCCCGGGGTAAAAACGGTGGGAATATTCTTGGATTTGCAGCATCGAAGCGGACAAAACAGCAGCAAATCCTACCATGCGCCCGGCTGAAAGATCAACTCCTCCTGTGATTAGAACAAAAGCTGCGCCTAAAGCAATAATTGCTCGGGTGGAGGACTGCAGCAAAATATCCCTAAAGCTGCTGAGGGACAGGAAGCTTGGATCAATGACCGCAATACCTAGAATAAGAATTACAAGAACAAAATAAATTGCATATTGAAAAAAGAAACTACCAATATTCTTGGAACTGACATCCTTCGTCGTCATTTAAAGACCTCCACTCAAACCATAAACTTTGTTGCGAGGTGCATGATGTCTTCTTCAGTTTTGTTTTCTCCTTCCAAAATACCAGACATTCGGCCTTCGCACATGACCATAATCCTGTCGGACATGCCGATAAGTTCAGGCATTTCTGAAGAAATCATGATGATGCTTTTCCCTTGTTGGACTAACTCAGTAATAATTGAATAAATTTCAAACTTTGCACCAACATCAATTCCTCGTGTTGGTTCGTCAAGCATGAGAATCTCCGGTTCAGTTAGGAGCCATCTTGCGATCAATACTTTTTGCTGATTTCCTCCTGAGAGGTTTTTAATTTGTGTCTTCGCGGAGGGAGTTTTAATGCGCATCTGGTTAATACTATGCTGGACGTCCAGGCTCATCGCTTGTTGTTTTAACAAAAAATAGGGACTGATATACCGATTCATGTTGGCCATCACTGTATTTTCCACAATCGGAAGTACGGGGAAAATTCCCGTTGCCCGCCGCTCTTCTGTAAGTAGGGCTATTTTGTGTTTTTTGGCATCAATAGGCGATTTTATTTTTACATGGTTTCCTTTGACAAAGATCTTTCCGGAAGAGACCGTTCTTAAGCCAAATAGGGCTTCGATCAGTTCCGTGCGCTGGGCTCCGACAAGCCCTCCAATACCTAAGATTTCACCTTGACGTAAATCGAAGGACACATCTTTGAAACCTTTGGGAAAGGGTGATGTCAGACCTTCAACTCGCAGCACTGTTTCTCCCGGGGCATGATGACGTTCAGGATATCGTTGGGCTAAATCCCGTCCCACCATTTTGGAAATAATAAGATTAGTCGTTAACTCTGCGGCAGGCCAAGAGCCGATACGCTGACCATCACGCATGATCGTTACTTCATCAGAAATCTCCAGGATCTCTTCGATTTTATGAGAGATGTAGATGATAGAAACTCCTCTTTTCTTCAAAGAACGAATAATTTTAAAGAGTTGTTCTACCTCATTTCCCGTTAATGAGGAAGTGGGTTCATCCATGACAATCACTTTCGCTTGATAGGATACTGCTTTAGCGATCTCAATTGATTGGATTTTGGAGACGGATAAAGAGCCTACAAGCACGCGTGGGTCCAAGTCCATTTCCAGGTCTTTAAATATGGTCATTGAGTCTTCATACATTCGCTTATCATCGATTAACTTCAGGGGTCCTATCTTGGTGAGGGGAAAACGGCCGAGCCAGAGATTCTCCATCACGCTTCTGCGGGGTACGGGATGAAGTTCTTGATGAATCATCGAGATTCCATGATCGAGGGCTGCTCTGGAATTTTCAATTTCAATGGTTTTTCCGTTTAAGAGAATTTCTCCTGCGTCCGGCTTATAGATTCCAAACAAGCATTTCATAAGAGTTGATTTTCCGGCACCGTTTTCACCCATCAGGGAGTGTACCGTACCGGGGCGAACCTGCAGGGTGACATTGTCAAGCGCTTTTACGCCGGGAAACTCTTTAGAAATGTTTTGCATTTCCAGTAAGAATTCATTTTCAGGCATTTTTACCCTCCTGTGCTCCGTCCTTCCCTAAGATCTATAAGGATATAATGTGGCTGTAGATTGAAAAATCTAAAGAAGCAAGGGGGAATCGTGAAACATTGCCCCCTTGCTTTATACAATGTAATAATCAAGCCAAATGGTTTGCGAAGAAGAATATTATTGGGCGTCTGCTATATTAGCCTTAGTAATTTTTTTGTAAGGAACCCACACATATTTGCCGTCAGTAATGTCGTATCCTGTATTATCTTTACTGGGAGTCAATCCTTTAGCTAGGGCAACTGCCAGGTTAAGGGTCGCTGCACCTTGATTCTTGGCATCATTTAAAACAGTTCCTAAAAGAGTTCCGTCTTTCAGTGCCTGCAGGCCGGGAGCTGTTGCGTCGACACCGACGACAGGCATATATTTATTATTTGTGAAGTAACCTTTGGCTTTCAATGCTTCGATAGCACCTAAAGCCATATCATCGTTATTAGCAAGAACGGCTTCGATTTTATCTCCTTGAGAACCTAAGAAAGCAGCCATTTTATCCTGAGCTTTAGAACGATCCCACATTGCGGTGTCCTGAGCAAGTATGTTCACTTTGATTCCGGCATCTTCAATTGCCTTTACAGAATATTTAGTACGGGCGATAGCGTCTTGATGTCCGGGTTCACCCTGGAGCATAACAATATCCATGACTCCGTCTTTGTTTTTGTCCATTTCCGGATGAGCCTTCCAATAATCTACGAGGATTTGTCCCTGCATGATGCCGGATTCTTCGGCTTTGGCACCGACATAATATACTTTGTCCCATTTGTTCATATCATTAGTCTGAGGTTCGCGATTAAAAAAGACAACAGGAGTGTTTGCGGCTTTAGCCTTATCGATAATAACCCCGGCAGCGGTAAGGTCTACCGGATTTATTGCCAGAGCATTGACTTTCTTATTAATAAAGAGGTCTACTTTATCATTTTGCGTAGGCTGGGAGTTTTGACTATCTACGATGTCAACAGTGGCTTTCCCTTGAGCTGCATTGGAAATGGCATTGCGAACACCAGTCATGAACGTGTCATCAAACTTGTAGATAGCGACACCGATCGTGGGCTTTTTGTCCGATGTGCCTGATGAGCTTGAACTTGTCGTTGAGGTTGAGCCTGCACCACAGCCGGCTAAAAAGAGCATGGCTCCGGCGAGCATCGCTGGAAGAAGTTTTTTCATTTGAATCCTCCCTTTAATTAGTTTTTTCACAAAATTGACTTAGTAAATTTAATTTCCTAAGTCTATTATAGTGTTCGCTATTCTGAGTAGTCAAGGACTTTATTTAAGCAGTTAGGTAAGCTCAAAAGGAACATTGTACCAAAAAGCTTTTAAAATTAAGCGCTCTTCAAACATTATTAGTTCGTTAAATTAACCAAGTTAGTTATCACCATAGTGTATGCCTCCTCTTGAAGCCAGAAAAGGCCGTTCTGCTTGCGGAAAACAGTAAATAATTAAATAAAATGCCTGTCTTGTTGAAGGAGAATAGTGACGATAAGGCGAATAAAGTGATATCTTGAAAAGAATAATAATACAATAGACGGAGGATTTTAAATGAAGAGGATCGCACTGGTCACTGACAGTACGGCCGACCTGACCGAAGAAATAACTAAAGAGTATGACATTTATGTCATTCCCTTGAAAGTTAACTTTGGTGATCAAGAGTTTTTAGATGATGAGCTTTCCAGCGATGAGTTTTATCGGCGCTTAACTATAGAAGAAAAGCTTCCCCAAACCTCCCAACCATCACCTGAAGTTTTTCGACGATTATATAGCAGGTTACTCGAAGAATATCAAGAGATTATTTCCATACACATCTCTTCTGCATTAAGCGGAACATTTAATGTGGCAAACTTGGCTAAAGAAAAGTTCAAAGAAAGGATACATCTTATCGACTCCAAAACTATTAGTCTCGGTATGGGCTTAATGCTGATCGAGGCTGCCCGAAACATCAAAGATGGATATGACGCCGGGTGGATTGTCAATAATCTGGAGAAAGCCAGGAAAAATATAGAAACACTTTTTACGCTGAATACCTTAGAATATCTGCAAAAAGGTGGTAGAATTGGCAGAGTCCAAGGCTTTATGGGATCTCTTTTAAACCTAAAGCCGATTATTCGTGTGGGAGACGATGGAGTCTATCATACTTATGCTAAGGCCCACAGCCAGAAAAAATCTCTTGAATGTGTAATTCAAGCTTTTCAGGATTTAGCGAAGGGGAGAAAACAAATCCGATTGGCTGTTGCACATGGAGCGGCTGAACAAGCTGGCCATTACCTTAAAGAAGCTTTAGAAAATGTATGTCAACTTCAAACAACGGTTTTCACACAGGTTGGGTCTGTTGTCGGTGTCCATACCGGTCCGGGAACAATAGGTGCTGCTGTTCAGTTTGATTAGTCAAGATTTGGCATTAATTCTGATGAAGATTTTTCCTTAAAGGTGATGACTATGAAGTATATTGAGTTGGCAATCGCGATAGGAATAGTTTTACTTTTTGCTTATTGGTCGAGGTATTGCCGTCGTCGACCAGAAAGGAAAACGGTCAAGAAAGCCTCGAAAATATATCCTTTAAAGAAAAGGTCGAGACAAACAAAATTGCGCAGAATTAAATAGGATGCTTTTTAAGCTCTTCACTGCAGAGATCGGCAAACTATAGCCTATAACTCCGAAAAAGGAGTGTTATATAAATGAGTGACCTGGCTAAACTTTCTTGGAATAGATAGTTAACCAGGTCTTATTTTCGTTATATTTCAGGCAGTATTGCTGGGCTATGACGTGTCGTAACAAAACCAGGCGGGCTTGCAAAGACATAGGGTATGAGTGTGAAGACGTGAATGCGGCTCTATAGTCATTGATCGTCAGAGATATCTGTACTTGTCTTTTGGCTTTGCCTTGCTTTAACAATGAGATAGACACCGGACAGGATAAGCAAAATGGGGATTAAACAGCTTTTAAGCATATAGTAATCATCCCAATTTCTAAATAATAGATGTACAAGATAAGAATTTTCTATAACTCGCAATAGGCTAAGAAATCCAAGAACTGTAATAACGATGCCTAAGATGCGACGGTTCTTAAACAGCAACGAGTAATCAAACATTTGCTGCTCAAAGAGATCATGGTCGCACAGTAATTGACCTTCCGCCATTCGTCGTTTTAGACTATGGCTTTCAAAGAAACTAAAGAACCAAGTGGGGATTACGATTAAGGGGATAAAAAAATCTAAATTAATATAATCGGCTATGACACATACACCCAAGGCGAGGATCATTAACTGCAAACCCCGCCGCATAAGCCCCATTTGCATATGAGCTGCACCAGGAATCAGGCTCGTACAGAAAAAGATGAATTTCTCGCTAAGGGATGACTTGTTTTTTGGCGGCAATTCGGAGAAAAGATTTTTTTGAATACATTGATGGCAGAGATTTTGGCCATCTATTTGAAGAGTACACTCTGGACATATTGGGTTTCTGCATTTTTCACAAAGAGCTTGGGCTTCTGCATTAGGGTGATACTTACATTTCATTAAATTAGGCCTCCTTCGGGTTATTGGTTACTTTTGTTTTGATTGTCAGTTAAAGCATCAATTTTTATAAGAAGAGTGTGGGCCAGCTGATTCATTTTGGTGAAAGGGAGTATTATTTGCTTACTGAATCCACTATCTAATTGAGCAACTTGAGTGTTCAGCAAATTGGGAGATAAGGACGATAGGTTCAAGGCGAAAAGGAGGAATCCGGCTGCCATCATACTGAACCCCCAATTTCTTAGTTCAATATGATAGGATGAGACCGTCTCTTTTTGAGTTGGTTCTTTGTTAGAGTCTGCTTGGTATGCGCTTTTAGTAATAGTTTTCATGATGTCGAGTTTGAGGTCTGGTGGAGGATCGAAATTGATTCTCCCCCTTGCTAAAAGTTCGGCAGTTTCTTGGATTTGCCAAAGGGCATTTTGACATTCAGGGCATTGGGCCAGGTGGCTGCTCATTTCATCAAGTTTTTGTCTATCTAAACTTTTCTTATAATAACTGTGCCAATCATCCTTGCTTAGATAACAAGTCATGACCATCACCTCCTAATACTGAGTGCCTTAATTTTTCTTTCAGCATTTTGCGGGCTCGGAATAAGCGGGTTTCAATAGTCCTTTTTGAGGTGTCCAATATATCTGCGATCTGCTGAGGACTAAAATCCTGGAAGTAGTATAAAATAAGTACAGTTCGGTAGATCTCTTGTAAACTTCTAACCGCAGTCTGAATCTCTTCGGAAGATTCCTGGCGAAGAAGTATTTCTTCCGGACCTACACTTTTATCAAAGCGATTTTCTAAAGAAGCTGGCTCTATAAAGAGCGGCTTTTTTTTTCGGGACCAATCAAGGCAATGGTTAACGGCGATTCGGTAAAGCCATGTGGAAAAAGCCGAGCCTTGTTTAAATCTGGGAAGGCTGTTAAAGGTTTTGATAAAAATTTCTTGAGTGATGTCTTGGGCATCCTCAACGCTTTGAGTGTAGTAATAAGCGGTCCGGTATACTCCTGTTTGATAACGTTCAACGAGATCTTCAAATAGCCCCGCATTTCCATTTAGAATGCCGGTAATTAATTCGTTATCTTGCAAATATTTATCACCGCCTTACTACTGATTAGACGTTCTAAAGCACAATTATACGTCAAGAAATTTTAGTTATTTTAAAAGAAATTTTTTTGAATTTAGATATGACCTATCGAAATATTGGTTTTGGCTTACAGACCCCCACTTCTTGTAAGTGGGGGGTGGGTCCCTCGTTAACTTTAGGTGGGGTAGAGTCCTCCTTCGCCGCTAAGTTTCCTATTGGGAAAGGCAGCTCGGCAATAATGTCCACTGGACATTATTGTATCTGAAGCCCCGATGTGACTATCCATATCATGCCATGAAATGTGTTTAGCAAGTAAACATAGTGTACCTGAATAAAACAAGGAACTCCTCAACTCATGTTAGGAGCTGTGAAAATAAAGAGTTTTAAGTTAGAGAGAGAGGAAAGTCAGTTGGCATACAAATTGCAATCAATCCGATTTAGAGAGAGCTAATACGATCGACAGAGGAGGAACTAAGTAATTTAAGAAAAAGGAGGAATCTTGAAATGTGCTGGGTATGTGAAAAATATGGTAAGGGCGGGAAATGGTATCTTAATCCGGAAAATTACGCTCGCCGCCTTTATAAAGTGCGCAAAGAAGGTAAAGAGGCTGCAGGGGCAGATGCAGATCCCCAAGCGGCGGGAATGGGAGCAGGTGTGGTGGCGGAATTAGTGAAAGCGCGGATCAGTGGAGACAGGGAATGGGAAAATGAAATTAAGCGAGAAGCTTTGGAACAGGCTTATCAAACACATTTTGGGCAGGTAGTTACCTTAGACGAATATTTGCAGATTTTAGACACGGCTTATCCTTTGGCCAAAATGACTTGTGGGTGTCGCCGTGTACAACGCGGTATGCCTGATGAAGAAAACTTCACCTGTATGGGGATAGGCCCAGGTATGTATAAATGGGAGCGCTGGCCTGAAACCTATCGAGGTGGTGTGGAATTTGTTACTCCCGCCGAAGCAAAAGAATGGGCAATGATGAATCACAAAGAAGGACGTGTTCAAACTGTTGACGTTTTTGGTACGCCCTATATTGGCGGATTATGCCAATGTGAATACCCGGGTTGTGTAGCAGTTCGGAATAGAATTGACTACGATTTTAAGTTTTTATTAAAAGGACACTTTGTAGCCAAGGTTGATCGAGAAAAATGCACGGGTTGTAAAAGCTGTTTAGGGCGTTGTCAATTTAAAGCTCTAAACTTGGAAGTCTATACAAGTAAAGCCTATATCGATTTGGAGCAATGTTTTGGATGCGGACTTTGTGTGACTGCCTGCCCAAGCGGTGCTATACAACTGCTTGAGCGGCAAAGTATGCCCGGATTAGCAGAAAATTGGTAATGGAGGGAGTTAAATGATTGCTCAAATAAATATCGATGATGCCTTATGTCGAGATCCTTTAAATTGCCGCAAGTGTTTAAGTGTGTGCCCTTCTGTTGTTTTTGTCTGTGGGCCTACAAAAGTATGGAAAGGTCGGGAAAGTGATTCTCGTGAGTATAAAATTTTTGGTCGTTATTATGACAAGTGTTCCGGCTGCGGCGATTGTGTAAAGGTATGTCCTGCAAATGCTGTTCAGCTGATCTTTGTACCTCGTGAACAATTAGCCCGTAAGTTTCGTGAAGAACGAGCAGCTCAATTAAAGGAACGTTAGTTGTACATTAAGCTATTTCAGGATGGAGGGAGTATGGTATGGTTTTGGATTTTAAAGCCCTGCAAAAAATCAAGGGTAACCCCAGTGCCGAGGTGGCACCTAATCGACGTTTGAAGGTAAACCCGGGACAAGACTATGTTTATGATATGCCTAAGGAATTGATCTATAACGTTAATAAAGAATTTCCGCTGGAAAATATGCTTAAGCAAGTAACTGACGCCGGAGAAGAGTCTTTGTCTATTCAGGGAAGGAAATTCATGACTATTTTAATCAGAGAAGCCGATTCTGAAAGATTTCGGGATCGAACAGCTGAGATGATTGAAAAAGTCGCCCAACAAACAGGTATACGTTTTCCCCATGTATTTGAGAGGTATATTGAATTGGGAATACTTGCGCTGCGTCCCCGAGATGCCTGGACGGTCACGGAGGCAACAACTAGGACTTTGAAAGTGCGCAGTTATAACTGTAGTTTAAGTAAACTTCTTGCTGAGAAAGGAGTTAAAAATTGTGGCCTGTTTTGTTTGGCTGCAAGCAAAACTGCAGCCGAAAGAATTAGAATAACATTAGATATAACTTGTGCTAACGACAATATGGAAATTTGTGAGTTTACCTATCGAACGCAATAAAGGGGGGCATTAAGTTGCATATTGGGCATAATCACGATGACATTGATCCGGAAAGCTTAGCTTTGAGGCATTACGGAGAGGGGATTTATCAAGAGTCATTGGGCAATTTCTCTGAGGCCTTGAATGAATATATGATGGCGAATGTATTAGATCCCAAGTTAGTGGCGGTTCAGAACAAACTTATCAGTTTGGGACAAAAATTAAGTCTTTAAATTACCGGGAATATCGATCGAGGAAGGAAGGTAGAAGGCTTTTGCTAAGAAAAGAATTAATTGGCAGAGAGAGTGAGTCGATTGTAGTAAAGATTAAGCCCGAAGAAGTGCGCCGTTTTGCCGAGGCTACGGGAGTTCCTTATAATGATCGAGTTCCGCCAACATTCGTAGGTACACTGTTACATGCTTCCATCGATGGAGTTGAATTGCCAATTGTCGGGATGATTCATGGTGAACAAAAAATAACCTATTCTCGTCAACTTCGAATTGGCGAAACTATTTCCTATAAAAAACGAGTTAAAGATATTTATGATCGAAGCGGTAAACTTGGAAAAATGACGTTTATTGTGCTGGAGACGATTGGGTATGACTTAACCGGAGAATTAGTATTTTCCAGCAGTTCAATTATTATTGCTCCGGGAAAGGAGGATGCTTAATGAAAAGTTTGTCTGATCATCAGGTATCTGAAAGGCTCCCTGTCCGTAAATGGATACCTACTCCCATGCAAATTCGTCAGTATGCCGAAGCTTCCGGGGATTTTAATCCTATCCACCTAGATGACAATTATGCCCGCCAGGCCGGTCTTGGAGGAGTGATAGCTCATGGCATGCTATCAATGGCTCAAATGGCGGCAATGTTGACAGATTGGATTGGAGATGAAGGAATAATTTCCAAAATTGATGTTCGTTTTGAACAGATGGTGCGCCCGGGAGATACTGTCCTCTGCTCCGGTTTTATAAGGGCACGTTCGGAGAAGGTTTTAGTCTGTGATTTAGCGGCCTTTAATGAGCGTGACGAAAGAGTATTGTCAGGCTTAGCACATATAACAATTAATTAAAACAGAGTTTTGAGTAATTCAAAGGGGAAGCAGTAACTGGAGAGAGCTATTTTTACAGTTCCCAGTTGATAATTGTCTGGTGTATGAATTCCATACATTTTGCAGCCCTCCTAAGAGTGTTAAGCACCCTTAGGAGGGCGTTTTTATGCCAGGAGAAAGTAACTTTTGGCAGTGTAATTTCTCCTGGCATGTATTTTGCAAATAGATACAACTATAAGAGATTTTTTTCGTTAAAATTTCCTGATTTGATTTGGAGGAGGAAAACCAGATGAGAACAAGAGCTCAGTATTTAGAAAGGCTAAGTAAAATGAACAGAAATCTCTATTCGAATGGAGAAAAAATTGACAGGCTTGATCCGCGTCAAGAAGGCGCTCTGAATGTAATGGGGTTGACCTTTGATGCTGCTTGGGATCCTGCCAGCAAAGACCTTTGTACGGCAACCTCCCATATTACAGGGGAAACTATCAACCGCTTTAACCACATTCATCAAAATTCCGAAGATCTGCATAAAAAGCAAGATATGACTCGTTTGTTATGCAATAAAGTTGGAGGATGTATTCAACGCTGTATGGGAATTGATGCGGCCAACGCCATCAACGCTGTTTCTTATGAGGCTCAAAAATCACCTAAAGCGAAAACAGCCTATCATGATAATTTCCTCAAGTGGCTGGAAAGGTTCCAGAGTGAAGACCTTGTGGCAAGCTGCGCGCAAACTGATGTCAAAGGAGAACGGCTCAAGCGCCCAGCGGAACAAATCGATCCCGACATGTATGTTCATGTTGTGGAAGAACGCAGTGATGGGATCGTAGTTCGCGGCTCAAAGGTTCATATTTCAGAAGCCTCAATTTCGGATGAAATCTTAGTTGTTCCCAACAGAGCTCTGCAAAAAGGTGAAGAATCTTATGCCGTGTGTTTTGCGGTGCCTTCAGATTATGAGGGGATTAAGCAAGTAGTTCATTATCATCTGAATCGTAAACGAGATTTTTTTCAAAAAGGAATTGAAACAGGATATACAGACTCTTACATTATTTTTGACGACTGTTTTATTCCTTGGGAGAGGGTTTTCCTGTGCGGAGAGATTCAACACGGGGGTATTGCAGCCTTGCTTTTTGCCTTGTTTCATCGGCATTCTTATTCGGGCTGTAAACCGGCAGCATTGGATTATGTTATTGGCATGGCAGGCCTGGCAGCAGACATTAATGGTATTGACAAGACTCATCACGTGCGCGAAATGCTCTCCAGATTAATCATGACAGGTGAACTTGGCTATGCAGCCGGTTACACGGCTTCTGCTTTGGCTAAGCCAGAGGTTTACATGCCCGGTATGGGAATGGTTCCTTATGGACCAGGGAGTTACATCCCAAATTCAATTTATGCTAATGTTGGGCGCTGTCTAACTGGTGAGGCGGTGTTTCATGAACAGGAAATCTTATGCAATATAGCGGGCGGAATGCCGGCAACCTTCCCATTTGAAAAAGATTTGATGAATCCGGAAACAAAGGCTCTACTGGAAAAATACTTAAATCGCAATCCGAAAATTCCTATTGAGGATCAAATTAAATTCTGGCTTAATTTCATCGATTTTGGGCTTTCGGGTTATGCAGGTACTTCGCAATATGGCAATTATCACGGGGGAGGGTCTCCTATCATGGAGCAGATCGCCATTACCACTCAATACGATTTAGAGTCTAAGAAGGACATTGTTCGTGAGATCGCCGGAATGTCACAGAGGAAGAAATAGTCCGAATCTTGTTTCAGACCTTGAGAAAAAGGTAAAGAAGATCTCCCCTGGCGAAAAGTTAGGGGAGAATCTCTTGTTTAAGTTAAAATATTTGTTACAATTGTTAAAAAAAGGCAATGTTCAAATGAGGGGAGTTGATTAAGTGCCTTATGCATCAGTTAAAGGAATAAACATCTTCTATGAGTCTACCGGCGGAGATTTTTTGCCTCTCGTTGTAATTCACGGGGCTGGAGGCTCAAGTCAAAGCTGGTCAAAGCAAATCTCGGGATTACAGGAGCAAGGAAATCTGATTGCCCTGGATCTGCCTGGGCATGGGAAGTCCGGCGGCAGTTTGCTTGCAGATATCCCATCAATGGCTGATTTTCTAAATGATTTTGTCCAAACTTTAGGTATTGAAAAATTCTTCCTAGCGGGGCATTCCATGGGGGGAGCAATTGCTCAGGAGTTTACTTTACGCTATCCGCGAAAAGTGACCGGGCTTATTCTCCTTGGAACCGGAGCAAGGCTGAGAGTGGGCCAAGGGATCTTGGATGCGGCTGCTTTAGGAATGTTTCCGTTTAAGAATGTCGATCATTTATATGGTTCAGCAACGTCAGATGAGGAAAAAGCTAAGGAGATGAAAGAACTGCAGAAGATTCCGGCAAACGTATTTTGGGCTGATTTTCAGGCTTGCAACACCTTTAATCGAATAGATGACGCAGAAAAAATTCAAGTTTCCACTTTAATTGTTGTCGGAGAAGAAGATGTGATGACCCCGGTAAAATACTCCCGATTTTTGGCTGATAAGCTTCCCAATACGAACTTAAGAATTATCAAGGGAGCAGGACATATGTGTATGCAAGAAAAAGCAGCTGAAGTCAACGAGATAATCTGGAATTTTCTTGAGAATTCCAGAGTGTAAACGGACCGATGTTACTTATTATTGCTCAAAGAAACTTCGAACTTGCCTTCAATTTTTGAAGATCCGTTTAACTATAAAAGGATTAGAGGTGAAAGTCTGGTTTATAATACCGGACACATAATGGTGAAAAAATATGGAGACATAATCAAATTTGAAAGACAAGATTATTGTGGAGCTATTATTTTAGACAATGCGGAAAAACTAAATGTCGTAGGAGATGAGTTCCTTAATGAACTGGGAGCCCTGCAACAAGAAATTCTAACCATGGAGGACTTGCGGGCTTTAGCCATTGTTGCCAATGGTGACAACTTTTCCGCGGGGATCGACTTGAAATTCCTTCAGGAAGTTAGTTCGGAAAAAGTGAAAGCAACTTTAACGTGGCTGCAAGGACTATATAGTTTCTGGCAAACCCTTTCAATACCAGTTGTGATTGGGGTGCAGGGATTTTGTTTTGGCTCGGCAGTAGAATTGATGTTAGGGTGTGACATTAGAATTGCCGCTGAAAACCTTAGATTAAGTTTGCCGGAGGTCAAACTGGGGTTATCTCCCGATATGGGCGGGACAACGCGCTTAACAAAACTTGTTGGAACGGGGCAGGCTAAGAGACTTATAATGGCTTGTGAGGAGATAGGGGCTCATGAGGCGCTGCAAATTGGGCTTGTGGAGAAAGTCGTTCCTGTTGAAAAATTGCGTGAGGCTACCATCCGGCTTGCTCAGAGGATGTCTGGATTCCCTCCTTCAAGTATTGCTTTTGCCAAGAAAGGTATTAATCTTGCTGAAGAAAGCAGTGTGACTGCAGGTCTTTTATTTGAACAAGCCCAATCAACCTATTGCTGCGGGACAAAGGATATAAAAGAGGCAATCTCTGCGTTTTTCGATAAAAGAAAACCCAGTTTCACAGGTAACTAATCTTTATCATTTTATAGGTCTAAGCACATTGTCCAATCGTAAGACTCCCATTTCTTTAAGTGGGAGTGGGTCCCCCGTACTCTGCTTCGGTCCCCTACCGAAGTCTCGATGTTCAGCTTTAGCTAAACGAGTTCACTGGCAATAACAGAAATTATTTGTCTAAGTTAAGCTTATATAAGAAGATATGATTACAAATTACGGCTAAATCTAAAAGAATCTTTGGGCGATTCATCTGTCCAAGATTCTTTTTAGATATTGTATGTTAATTCAGTTAGGTTAAGTTAAGTTTCAGTTAGGTCGAGTTGAACTGATCAGAATTCAGCTTAACTTAACCTAACTGAAAAAAGAACAGAAAAGAACAAAATAGCTTACTTATCTAAGCTTAGGTAAGCTAAGCGTGAAAATCGACAGATGTAGTAAGTTTATTTTTTTGGTCACCGACAGCATCCATAAATGTATTCCAACTATTAGAAAGATATTTAATCTCATTTACAAGATCTGATCGAGAAGCACCGTCAGAATCCGGTTTGTAATTCGATAATATGTTTTTATACACAGAATCTAATTGATCTTTCAAGGTGTCGGGATTTGTGACACTAACACTATTAAATAGACTTTGATACTGATTTTCCGATGTTTGGAAAGAATAGGAACCATTCTCCAAATCATCTTGCATCGTTGTTCCTTTATCCTTCCAACCCGTTTTAATAAGTACGGGATCGGTGGTATTGGCAAGTTGATCTGCGAAACCTTTTAAAAGGTTTACGTAATTAGTAGACAATTGATTCGTGTAATTATCTACAAATGAATTAAACTGTTGTTGATATTGCTCCGGTATTAGGTTTTTTGATATGTATTTGAATTCTAAATTTGTTTGACTGATGCGCATCCCATAAGTACCTCCGACCGTTTGGCTGTTGTTCATCGTTTGAGATGCAGCACTTAACGCGCTTTGAAGTTGAGAAATTTGATCCTTACTTAAACCTTGCATATCGTTTAAAAAAGATTCAAAGTTACTGCTATTAATGATGTTAGGGCTGTCATCCAGCAAATTTAAAGTTATGCCATTCGATTTTTTGGCTGGCAATGATAGATCAATATTATCTGTATTAATATGAAAACCTTCTAAGAATTTTTCATGAGTTACATCATTGGGATTAATCGCCGAAGAAGTATCAAGCTTATTGTGCTGTAACAAAGTCCTTGTTTGGTCATAAGAAATTGGTGGATAAGATTGCAAACTACTAATGGACATATATTTTTCCTCCTGAAGAAATAGTTTCCAATTTTAATATCGGCAGTTTCAGATTGATGGATTAGTTTTTGAAGCAAACAATATTTATTTTAATTTAGCAAATAAATCCAGGGCATCTAACGTTATTCTTAAATGGAAAATCTCACTTCATACATTCTATGTGGCAAAAACAAGGTCATCTAACTAAAAAGTTAGAATGTTTTAAATATTTTGGCATTATCCTTTACTTCGCATGCTCATGTCTAGTATAATGTTTACAAATGATACAAAAATGGGGGAATTTCATGAGTGCAGGAATTCATGCTGTCACTACAATCGATTTTCCACGTTGGGATCAAGCACTGTTATTTAAAATCCTCGATAATATTCATGACGTGGTATTGGTTATTGATTCCCATACAACAATTGTCTATGTCAATGAAGCCTATGCCCGAATCCTGGGAGTTCCTGTGGAAAAAGTCCTGGGCCGCAGATTGGACAAAATCGAACCTGATTCTGCAGCGATTAAAGCTCTTCACAGCGGAAAATCCATAAAAGGCTCAGAGCATTTGAAGTCTCTAGGCATCGACGTTATAGGCAGCGCGTTTCCCTTGTATAAGGGGAAACAAATTATCGGATGTATCTCAACGTTCAAAAATGTTACCGAAGAACTTGAGCTTAACCGCGAATTGCAGCAAACAAAAGGCGTTGCGGATTATTTAAAAGAGCAGTTGGATCAATGGGAACAACTGCCGTTGTCGTTTAAGGAATATGTTGGGCAAAATCGTAATGTGAAAGAAACCTTGATATTGGCAGCGAAGGTAGCTCGTACGGACAGCACGGTCTTGATTCGCGGGGAAAGTGGTGTAGGAAAGGAAGTGCTGGCCAAAGCAGTTCATAACGCCAGCCGTCGTAAAAACAAACCTCTAATAAAAGTAAATTGTGCAGCAATACCGGAAAGCTTAATAGAAAGCGAATTGTTTGGATATGAAGAAGGAGCGTATACGGGTGCCAAAAAAGGGGGCAAACTCGGGAAATTCGAACTAGCTCATAGCGGGACAATTTTTCTGGATGAAATTGGAGATATGAGTTTAACAATGCAAGCCAAATTGCTAAGAGTTCTGCAAGAAAGAGAATTCGAAAGAGTCGGAGGATCAGCGACGATTAAGGTTGACATACGAGTAATAGCAGCCACTAATCGTGACTTGGAAACGATGATTGACGAAAAAACCTTTCGGAAAGATCTTTATTACCGCTTGAATATTGTTCCCCTGAATCTCAACCCGCTGCGTGAACGAAAAGATGATTTAATAGCTTTGACCCAAACATTTCTTGATCAGTTTTCGCGGGAAGTGGGGCATGAGTTAAGCTTATCTTCCCAGGTATTGAGGATCTTCCAAAATTATAACTGGCCGGGCAATATTCGCGAACTGCAAAATGTTCTGGAACATGCAAGTATTGTGTGCAATGGGTCTACCATTGAAATTCACCACTTACCCGCCAATATTATTCCAATGAATAATCAACCCCCTGATTTAAAGGATAAGACCTTTAACTTAAAAGAAATTGTCGCGAGAGTGGAAAAGGAACTTATAGTATCTGCTTTAGCTAACAATAACAATAATCGAACAAAGACTATGGAAGTCTTAGGGATTTCGAGACGGGCCTTTTATGACAAATTACGTAGGTATGGTATTGAGGAATAGTGCGCTTTCAATACCTTTGTACTTCGAAAACTGTATAAAATTCATACACAAACCAAACTCGATATTAAAGAGTTTGGTTTGTGTATGAATTTTTACTTGTTTGGCAATTGGCACGTATCTTGCAATATTTAGTAAATAAAATATCCCCTTGTGAGGCAACGAAAAACTATACTATTTTTAAGGAGGATAAGTAGGCACTTTTCCTTCGGCAGAGAGTTTTCATGCTTCTGCTAAAGGCTGGAGAACTGCGATTAGTATGAGCGAAGTGATGTTTATTAATTTACTGCCCCATTTATATTTTGTTTCAGGTGAACAAGGGGGACGGTTTCCATACAGTAATGGTCTCTTGATTGAGGGTGACAAAAGGGTTCTGGTTGATACTGGCTTTGGCCCTAGCCGACGTAAAAAGATTTTGCAAAAAGGCAGGGTCGATATCATCATAAACACTCATTTCCATTTGGACCATGCTTATGGAAATAAGTATTTTCCAGAGGCGGAGATTTGGGCCCATGCTTATGATGCTCCACCAATTCGTTCTCTCAATAAATTTATGGCTTATTCGGGTTATGGCGAACTTTCCGCTTTTCCCAATCCTGAATATTTTCCAGACGGGCCGACAAATCAAATTGTGCATAGAGAACTTAAAGATGGTGAGGTCTTAAAGTTTGGAGAGATTTCTTTAAAGGTTATTCATACACCGGGTCACACTCAGGGGCATATTGCACTCCTTGAGCCTCAATCAAGCCTTTTGTTTTCCGGGGACATAGACCTGTCATCCTTTGGCCCTTGGTATGGCAATGCACTTTCTGATCTCGAGGCATTTGTTGACTCCATTAATCGGCTTATCGACTTAAAACCTAAAGTGATAGTAACCAGCCATGAGGGAATTATTTCTGACAATATTACTGAGAGACTAAAGAGTTATGCCGAAATGATTAACCAACGAGATGAAACTATTCTTAGACATCTGCAAATTCCAAGTGGAATGTCAGATCTCTTGGATAAGAAGATTATTTTTAAACGCTACCCAGAACCCCAAAAAGTATATCGTTTTTTTGAGCAGACAATGTTAGAAAAGCATCTGCAGCGTTTAGCCAAGCAAGGAAAGATTATTATGAATCCCAATGGCAAATATAAGGCCTATGCCTGAAAATTTTACTCATTATTATGAATCGAGGGAGTTTAATGGATAAACAAGATAAACCGACCGTATCTATTGTTAAAGTAAAGGACGTTTATGAGTCTCTTCTTGAAAGTATAAAGTTGTGTGATGGCTTAGCAAACTTGGATACTAATGATATGATCTTAATTAAGCCCAATATTGTCAGCTGGGATTTCGACTTGCCATTTCCTCCTTTCGGTGTAGTAACGACAAGTATTGTGATCGAAGCCTTAGTCCGTATTCTTGCTGAGCATGGGTTTAGTAAATTGACAATTGGCGAAGGTGCTCTGCCTGTATTTAATCCTAAGAGTGAAGCTGTTTTTGAAGCTTTGGGCTATCATAAGTTAGTGCAAAGATATGGGGTAAAACTTGCAGATTTCAATCAAGAAGCGTTTGAAACAATTGACTATGGAGAAGGCCTAAAGCTGGATGTAGCTAAACGAGCTTTAGAAGCGGATAAAATTATTAACGTACCTGTATTAAAAACGCACAATCAAGCTAAAGTTTCTCTAGGGATTAAAAATTTAAAAGGTTGTCTTCATAGAAAGTCAAAACAGTTATGTCATGGTATCGCTAATCAGGAACTCAGCCTTATGTTCCCCCGTATTATAGAAAAACTCCCTGTAGCTTTAACGGTTATCGATGGTCTATACACGCTTGAGAAAGGACCAGGCCCCACAGGAAGAGCCTTCCGCAAAAATTTGCTGATATCTTCGCGTGATCCCTTTGCCTGTGATCTGGTGGGCGCGGCTATTCTCGGTTATCCCGCAAATGAAGTTGAACATCTAAGTATCTACGCTAACCGCCATGGGTACAGCACGGATTTAGCGGATTACGATGTAAAAGGAGAAAACCTTGAAAATCACCGGGAATATGTAGAGTATGATTGGGAGTGGTCAGAAGAAGATACAGGACCGGCGGGATTTAAAAAACGAGGCATTACAGGTTTAGCGATTCGCAAATACGACAGCACGCTGTGCACAGGATGTTCCGTACAATATAATCCGATGTTAATCCTCTTTTCTTCAGCCTATAAAGGTCAGCCGTTTCCTAATGTTGAAGTGGTTTCTGGAAAGAAGCAATTGGCATCACCGGGATTTGAAATGTCTGTCCTTTTCGGCAAATGTGCTTGCCACCTGAATAAAGATAATCCGAATATTAAGAAGGCAATTCCGCTTTGGGGATGCCCGCCTGATCTTAATAAATTTGTTGATACTCTTGCCCAAGAAGGGATCGAATGTGACTATAAGGATTATGTTCGCTTTCGCCATTATTTAATGGACCGTTACAAAAACGATGCGAATTTTCAGCTTTCTGATTGGTCTGTCGAGTAATACCCTGTGAAATAATTAGTGAACCCCGGTTGGTATTACCTAATGATAGAGGAGCTGTTAGTGCAAGAGAGCCCGAAAGGACGTTATTAATGCCCTTCGGGCTTTTTTTTAACCACTTAAGGTTTGAAATTTAGATTTGTATATTATGTATACAATCAGCTGGTCAATATGTTGCGATATTGTAACAATTACCTGCGGATTTAACTACTCCGTAAAGGTTGGACTCTTAAAACCGGATCTTCTGATGATATGGCTGAGAAACGATGTCAAGAAGGATAGAAAAATTGTTTAATAGCTGGCACAGTTATTGCAAAATAAAATAGACAAATAATTTTGAATGTTTTGAAAAGTATTAAGACAATTTTCGGTTGTTGTTGGGAGATTCTTTGAGATTGCAAATAGTCTCGGATTGGTTATTAAGGAGGTTAAGTAATCATGCTGCTACATGAAAAGCCTTGGTTTAAAAGCTATCCGTCCTATACAAAGCGAAGCCTTGAGTATCCTGAAATAACACTTGGTCAGTTACTTGATGATGCAGTGAGCAAAAGCCCTGATACTTTAGCTATGATTTTTGAGGATCAAAAGATAACTTATAGGGAGTTTGGAGATCAAGTGAACCGTTTAGCTAAAGGGCTATTCGATCTGGGGGTAAGAAAAGGTGAACGAGTTGCTCTGATGGGCCCTAATTGTCCTCAATGGGTTGTGAGTTTTTATGCGTTGCTTAAACTAGGTGCGATAGTTGTGCAAACAAATCCAATGTACGTGGAACGTGAATTGGCCTACCAAATAAACGATTCTGGTGCCACAACAATTATCGTGTTTGAACTTCTGTATCCCAGAGTCCAAAACATTTTTCATGAAACAACATTACAACGAGTCATAGCTTTTAATTTTATTGTTCCTGTTAAACAGACACAGGACATAAATTCTTATGATGTGTTGATCAGAAGTGACTTGATTTCGGACGTTGTTGAAATAGATCCGGTTAAGGATCTGGCAGTTTTACAATATACAGGCGGAACAACAGGCGTATCTAAAGGCGTCATGCTTACCCATCGCAATTTAATCTGCAATACTATTCAAAATATATCTTGGTCCTTTGATATAAAATACGGGGAGGAACGAATATTAAGCATTTTACCTCTGTTTCATGTTTATGGAATGACTAACTGTGTAAATTATGCTGTGGCTAGTGCATCGACACAAATACTATTGCCTCGCTTTGAAATAGATAAGGTTCTAGACGTTATTAAAAATCATAAACCGACCCTTTTCCCTGGGGCACCAACTATATTTATGGCATTAAACAATCATCCTCGAATTGCTGATTATCGAGAAAACTTAGCGGCAATCAAAGTTTGTAACAGCGGCTCAGCTCCTCTGCCATTAGAAGTTGCTCAAAAGTTCAGCGAAGTAACCCAGGGAGCGGGAAATCTTATTGAAGGGTATGGTCTTTCCGAAGCGTCACCGGTAACTCATAGTAATCCATTGGACCGGCCTACACGCAAAGGCTCGATAGGAATCCCCTTTCCTGACACGGATAGCGTTATTATGGATCTGGAAACTGGAACGCGACCACTTCCTGTGGGGGAGATTGGTGAACTATGTGTTAGAGGTCCTCAGGTTATGAGCGGATACTGGAATAAACCTGAGGAAACAAAAGAGACCCTGCGAGATGGCTGGTTGTATACGGGTGATATTGCTAGAATGGATAAAGATGGTTATTTCTATATAATTGATCGGAAGAAGGATATGATTATCGCGGGAGGGTTTAATATTTACCCCCGTGACATTGAAGAAGTGCTTTATGAGCATCCTAAGGTGAAAGAAGTTGTTGTTGCAGGAATTCCGGATCTCTACCGAGGAGAAACCACTAAAGCCTATATAGTACTGCATCAGAACATTGAAGGGACTGAGGAGGAATTTATCTCGTTTTGCAGAAGCAAGATGGCGGCCTACAAGGTTCCGCGGCTTATCGAGTTTAGAAAGGAGTTGCCCAGAAGTATCGTAGGAAAAGTATTGCGACGTCAGCTTGTCGAGGAGGAAACAGCTAAACTGCAAACAGCGGTGACGAGTTAGAATATTCTTCGTCCGTTGTTTGGGATTTGGCACCCTCATTGAATCCCCACTTTTCTTGCTAATCATTCAATTTAAGCCGATCTCACTCCACAATACCAGTGAAGCGAGATCGGCTTTCGCTATCTGAACCCACTTTTGATTTTTAACGTTATAAGTTTCTACACATCCCCAGTCCTTCGTTAACGAGTTCACTCTTCGGAATAAATCCGTTTTTCCCCCTGGATATTTTGTAACTTTTGGATATCTTGGGTGACTTCCATAGTACCACGGTAGGTTCCTTTTTCATCACGTATGGCAAAATATTGTATATAAACATACATGTTGTTCATATGTAACCAGAATTCAGCGGTATCGCGCTGACCGCTTTTAAAATCTTGAACAATTTTGTTAACAATGTGCACACTATCAGGCGGATGACAATCTTTAACATTCCGGCCAATGATCGCTTTACTGCGTTGGAAAATACGTTCTTTGCCAAAGGAGAAATAGCGGACGATATCAAATTCATCCACAAAGGTGATATCTACAGGCAGGTGGTTAAAAATCAGACTCACTTGCTCTAAGGACAAACCGCCAGTTGGAAACGAAAGAAGCCGATGGGATGTAACAGTTGGTTCAGGAGGAGCGGCTGGAACCCACCCTTCGTCCGGCTGAATCAGCGTATAGCCGATCTCACTGCTCTGTTCTGCTACTGCCGCCCATTCCGCCTCAGTTAGAGTTTCCATACTCATCGGAAACAAAATATTCTCTTCCTTGTAGATCATATCTTCGATAGCTTTCAGTACTGGTAAAGCGGTAGCTTGAACTAATTCCAGTAAAGAATGTTTAGCGGGCAAATGGTCTAGAAGGTTTTGGGAAATCTGTTTAAGCTGAGCTCTGATTTCATCATGGATTCCCCACATTACTTTAGGGGGCCCGCTTACCCCATGCTTTTCGAGATAAGCAAAAAGAATATTCTCTTTACGACTGTAATGTTTTTCAAGTTCTAACAATTGGCGGTGAAGAACTTGCCATTTATTCAGGTCTTCTTCGGGAATAGTTTCTTGGGTTGTGTCAAGAAGTTGTTTCAGAAGTGGGCGCAGCTCTTGAATCACGTCTGCAATAGCATGGTTTTCTTTACGAAAGGTTTGGATGGGATGGCCGCCTTGTTCTTGGGATTTCGGTTGTTGATCAAGACTATCTTCAAAGACGGATACATGAACATCGCAGAGACTTTGAATTTCTTTTTCTGGCAAACCTTCTTGGATAAGCTCCTGTTCTAAAGCAGCGATCTCTGTTGCGCCAACGTCGGATAAGAGCTCGCGGAACCTCTCTTTCAGTTCTTGAGGATTTTTATTCTGGTGAATGTCACGGATAATTTGCTTGAGGGTTTCTCGCCGTTGCTGATGATTTCCTATAAGTTCGCTCATAGTATCTCTCCTTTCGCCTTAAACCTTATCTCCTAAAGGTTGTGACGATTGAGAGTTTTTCATGCATTCTTCTTCCACCGTTGGCCGACTTTAAGGATAAGCCAATCTCCTAATTTAATTGTGCTCAGGGCTAAAAGAATGCCGGCAATGACATCGGTAACCCAATGAATTTCCAGATAGAGTGTTGAGTAGATGATCGAAAGGCAAAATAATGTCCAAACCCATCGGAAGAGTTTATCCTTTTCTCTCCAGGCCAATAGCAGCATGGCAAAAGCTATAGAGGTGTGCATTGAAGGAAAACAATTTACTACCACGACGGCAGCCTCTGCTGCTGAAAGGTGACGGGCCATCCCGTCGGGCTGCCCTAAGACATACCACACTTCATTAACATGAATCGTTAAGTAGAAAGGGAAAATCAAGAGAAACTGTAAAACATGGGCTGACAAGCTGTAGCGAATCATTTTTAAAGAGTCTTTAGCCCAGAAGGAGCGAAAAATTGGAATGAGTACAGGAAGCGTGAAACCATTAGCGTAAATCCATTGAAAATAGCTTGTTAGCCATGGGGTTTTAAGAACTCGAAAAATCCAGCCGTTATTTCCGGGAATCGACTTAAACAAAGCATCTAAGTCCAGCAGATGTACACGAGTTCCCAGTTGCCAATAGACAATGTCATTCCAAACGGGAGGGAAATATTGCCACATCAGAATTGGAAACAATACTAAAGGGATACCGATACGCAAAAAACGCTGCCAAGAGACTGGCAAACGATCAGGTTCAATATTCCAGAAAGCTCCGACTAACAAAAGATAGGAATAGTGGGCAGGACGATTGGGGGCAATGAAAACGAACAGTATGACGGCAACTAAACAGAAACGCAAAAGGTTTTTTTTAGACCAGGTAACCCAACGCGCAGTTTTCAGATCCATTGAAGAAATCATGGGTATGAATCAGTCCTTTCCAAACTTATGGCGAAATTAACAAGTTTACCAGTGCAATCGGGTTCCTACTGGCGAATAAGTTTTGGATAAATATCGAGATTTATGCGATAATCTCCATGCTTGATATTTAAGATTGAGCGGGTAAAGGATTATAATACCCAGAATCCAGATCACAACTCCCGCTAAGAGGGAAAGACAATTAAATCGGGCCAGAACTGCCGGTATTGCGGCATAAAGCCAGAGGTGAGCGTTATAAAAGAAAAGTGGTGATTGTCCGAACTTTTCCAACACCTGACCTAACTTAGAAGTCTGAGACAATCTGAAAAAGAAATAACCCAGCAAGAAGACAAGCCCAAGATAGAGAAGAAAGAAAGTGATACTTGGCGGGTATTTGGAAAGTCCGAAGAAGCCTTGCAAAGTCCCGTCGGGACTAAGATAATCCCCCACTCCCAGAAAGCGTAAAACAAAGAAAAGAGCTAAACTGCATAAACCCGACAGCGCAAATCTTTTTGCTTCATAAGTCACGCCGCGTTCTTCTTGATAAGTCTGCCCATACAACCACCCTAGGACCATCGGCAGAAGCCAAGGAATCAAGGGGAAATTATTATTCACTAATAACGTTGAAGAGAATGGTACTGGAAGAAGCAAAATAGTTTGCAGCGCTTTGTAGAGCGTTTGATGCAAAGGAAAGTTTCTTACAACCGTCGGCAAAAATAGCTGACTCAATAAAAAGAGCAAACCAGTTAAGCTAAAGAGTTTCCAAGGTGAAATTCTGCGACCTGCCACAAGAACAATAAACCCTAAGCCGATGGCGGATAAGACACTAAAGGAGAAAAAGGTTCCCGGCGTAAGGACGGAGAATAACGATTGTGCTTGAACAAATAGAGGAAGATTGAAAGCTGGGGAAGCAATAAAAAGCTGTAGTGCTATAAGAACAAGTCCTCGTTTCAGCAGATACTTGTCAATACTCCAATTAGAAGCACCCAAGGACTGTCGCTTTCTGACCGAAAGAGCTAAAACATACCCGGCAATAAAAAGAAACCCGGGAGCACATAGGCTGGACAAAAACATCACGAGTAATCCGAGAAGGCTTGCACTTCCTATGGGATTAAATGTTACATTCCCGTTCATTAGGAGCGGCAATCCTTCATTATTGACTCGTCCGCTGCTCCAAAAATATAAGGCATGATCTAGAGCCATAAAAAGCATAATTAAACCGCGGGTACGATCCAAAAACCGTAGCCTCATAATCATCATCTCATTTCTTTTTCCTCAAGGCTTCCGGTTATCAATTATACTCCCCAATAAAATCGAAAATTTACTTAAACAATGAACAAGTTGTCAAGAATTAGTGAAGATGGGATGCTGCCAACTTTTTAAGAACTGGGAACTTTTGCTCTTTAAAGGATTCAAATAATCTTCGTCGAATTTCAGAGGAGAAGGTTATTTTATTCAGCGTTAGCTGAACGACTTCACTTGGAAGGATTATTAGATTGAAAATTGTAAAAGTATCTGTACGAGAATTAGTTGAATTTGTACTCAAGAAGGGAGACTTGAAGCCTGCCGCGATTGGGGCTGCTCGAACTCAAGATGGGATAAAAGCACATCAGTTCGTTCAAAGGCAAAGCGGTACGGATTACCTGCCAGAAGTGACGCTATCCTATCTTTATGTTCCTAAGGAGAAGCAGATCATTAGAGGAGTCGAAGAGGATATCTGCCTGGAAGTGAAGGGGAGAGCGGATGGGATCCTGAAAAGGGAATCTGGAGCCTGTGTAGACGAAATAAAAACGACGGCTATGGATTTAACCTTAATTGATGAATCAATAAGTGACATGCATTGGGCTCAAGCGCAGTGTTATGCCTTTATGTATGCTGCGCAGGAAGGCTTAGAAACGATTGATGTTCAGCTAACTTATTTTCAGCTTGACACTGCTGAAATAAGAAAATTTAACAGATCATTTGCTTTTGAACAATTATCAGAGTTCTTTATAAATTTAGGAGAGAAATATCTGCTTTGGGCTTGCAGGCTTCAAGATTGGTATAACCAACGCGATTCAAGTATTCAGGAACTGCAATTTCCTTTTTCTTCCTATCGAAAGGGACAGCGGGAGTTGGCTGTAGGCGTTTATCAGACGATCAAATCCGGCCAGACACTTTTTGCCCAAGCTCCTACCGGCATCGGCAAAACTATGGGTACTTTATTCCCTGCCATCAAAGCGATGGGGAAAGGTTTAACGGTTCAAATTTTTTATCTGACTGCCAAAACAATTACTCGAACTGTGGCGGAAAAGGCTCTGACGGATTTACAGGTTCGAGGACTAAAAATCAAACGGCTTACACTCACTGCTAAGAAGAAGGTATGTTTCCAGCCGGAATCTTCGTGTCTGCCGGAGGAATGCCCTTTTGCCAAAGGCTACTACGACCGCCTTCGTGGGGCGGCGGAAGATATTTTTGCTGAAGAATCCTGGACTCGCCAAGTGCTTGAAGATTATGCCCGAAAGCATTCCATCTGTCCATTCGAATTTTCTTTGGAAATGGCCACTTGGGCTGATGTGGTTATAGGAGACTATAATTATGTGTTCGATCCTCGAGTTTATTTGAAACGATTTTTTCTTGACGGAGGGGATTATACTTTTTTAGTCGATGAGGCCCATAATTTAGTGGAGCGTGCTCGGGAGATGTTCTCGGCAGAGATAAGAAAGGAAAATTGGCTCGAGCTTAAACGACTTACCAAAGTGGATGATCCGAAACTGTCTAAAAGTTTAGCACGAGTTAACATGGCTATAATTAAAGAAAAAAAAGCTTGCTTGGCTGATAATTCGAAAGGAGAGAGCGTTGAAAAGGAGCTGCCTAGTGACCTAATTAAGGTTTTACGGCATTTTGTCAAAGCGGTTGAAACGTTCCTGAAATATAAAGATCAAACATACGATTGGCAGGAACAGCTTTTGGACCTTTATTTTCAGGCCCTGACCTTCCTTAGAACTGCAGAAAGTTTTGACTCGCATTACGTCACCTGTCTGCAATCTCAGGGAGATTTAAGGATTAAGCTGTTTTGCCTCGACCCCTCTGTTCGCTTAAGAGAAGCCTTAGAAAGAGGGAGGGCCTCAATTTTATTTTCAGCCACTCTAAGTCCTATGGATTATTTTATGAATGTTTTGGGCGGAGAGGAGACCTCGTTCAAATTGAGATTATCCTCACCCTTTCCTGCTGAGAATTTGCACGTAGTGATTCACAAAAGTATCTCTACCAAGTATAGGCAGCGAGCTTTTAGTTATGAGCAAATTGCTGAAACCATCGCCGCTGTTACCTTGCCTAAAGAGGGCAACTATCTTGTTTTCTTTCCTTCTTATGAATATTTGCAAGAGGTCTGTTTCAGATTTCAAGCGCAAAATCCTTTAGTTAAGGTAATTCAGCAAAGGTTAGGTATGCAGGAGGAGGAACGGGAGGAGTTTTTGGCAAGTTTTAGTGAACATCCCCATGAAACACTGATAGGCTTTGCCTTGATGGGCGGAATCTTCGGCGAAGGCATCGATTTAATGGGTGACCGTCTTTCCGGGGCCATAGTAGTGGGAGTCGGCCTGCCCCAGGTAGGATTTGAACGAGAGATAATTCGTGACTATTATGAAAAAGTAAGTCATGAAGGCTTTGAATTTTCCTATATATATCCCGGGATCAACAAAGTCCTGCAGGCAGTCGGCCGAGTAATCCGCACGGAAAAGGATAGAGGCATCGTCGTATTGATTGATGAACGTTTCGCTCAGCCGAAGTACAAAAGATTGCTCCCATCCGCATGGAGGAATATTCGATACGTGACCGATATTCGGGCTGTTCAGCAATCAATCGAGAACTTTTGGTCTCCAATGGTTCCTGAAAATATCAATGAGAATAGCTATAATTGATATCATTGGTAGGATTGAAATACGATTAGAATTAAAGGCCTAACAATAATTATTAAAGAACGCCGATTAAAGGATGTATCAAAATTAAGATCATAGTAAGAAAATGAGGGTTGAATATGTTAGAATATATATTTCCTATAGTTCTTATTGTCCTATCAAATGTCGTTTATAATTTAGCTCAAAAAACTACTCCACAGAATGTCAACCCCTTTTCAGCGCTGCTGATCACCTATACAACTGCTGCTGTATTTACGGCCGCAGCAGGCTTCGTCTATAGATCCGATAAGGGATTTATAGAGTCGTTTTCAAAATTGAATTGGACGAGTTTTGTCTTAGGAATTGCGATTGTTGGGCTAGAGGTAGGGTATTTAATTGCTTATCGTGTTGGTTGGAATATTGGGGTTGGTTCATTAGTTGCCAACATTATTCTGGCCGTTATTCTTATCCCTATTGGTATACTGTTTTTTAATGAAGGGTTTTCATTGTATAAACTTTTGGGAGCTGTTTTGTGCATCTCCGGATTAATCCTGATTAACATCTAAGGACATTTGAAATGGAAGCAGAAAGAACTATGATGCAAGATAATTTAACAGATTTTAGTATAGCCGAGTATTTATTACCTTGGTTTCATTCAGCAAAAAGGGATTTGCCTTGGCGTAAGACAAAAGATCCTTATATGATCTGGGTGTCTGAAGTGATGCTGCAGCAAACGCAGGTAAAAACAGTAATTCCTTATTTCGAACGATTTCTCCAGCGCTTTCCAAATTTGAAAAACCTGGGTGAGGCCAGCTTTGAAGAGGTACTGACGGAATGGAGAGGATTGGGCTATTATTCAAGAGCTAAACGGATGTGGGAGGGAGCTCAATATCTTCTCACTCAAAGAGAGGGCGCAATGCCCGACAATTATGAACAGCTTTTGAAAGTGCCTGGTATTGGAAAGTATACTGCCGGAGCCGTAGCCAGTATTGCCTTTGGTGAGAAGGTTTCAGCCATTGATGGTAATGTGTTGCGAGTAATGTCTCGTTTATTGGCTTGGCCGGAGCCCGTAGAATCCGTCAAAAGTTATCGCAGATTTGATCAGTCTATTACTCTTTGGCAAGCAACATCTGATCCGGGGGATTTTAATCAAGCTTTGATGGAACTTGGGGCTATGGTATGTACCTCCAAAAAGCCAAGCTGCGTTGAATGTCCCTTGTTTCAACTATGCCTTGGAAGAAAAGAGGGAAATGTTCTTCTTTACCCTGTAAAAAGGCCTAAACCTCAGCGTCAAGAGATGACACGTTTAACGTTTGTAATGAGGAGAGGGAATGAGGTATACCTGCAAAAGCGTCCGTCCGATGGTTTGCTGGCGAGTCTCTGGGAACTTCCCGGTGTGGAAATTTTGCAGGAAAACCGCCGTAAAGATTTTCTGCTGTCCTTTTCTCAAAATGAATTGTTTCATCTTTATTATGAAGCGGTCAACGATCGCTCCTTAGATAAAGCTGTTACCAAAGGGTTGTCCCAAGCTGCCACTCTTCAGGGCCCTCTATGGTATAATTTCAGTCATCGGCGGTGGAAAATTTTTTGGATCGTATTGGATATCAACGAAACTTTCGAGACTCAGCAATTACCTTTGCCAGTGTCGGTACATGAGCAACCTGAAACTGAACACAAACAACACCTGCTTGGTGAAAACAGGTGTTGGGTTTCACTTAATAAGATAAGTGCTCTTCCTCTTCCAGTGGCGTTTCGAGGAATCTTTCGCGAACTCTTAAAACATAATAATCATACTAATGTTTAATGATTTAAATCATTGACGCTGAACAATTGTCGTCGTTGGGGGAATCTTGGGACAGGGAAGAAAGAGAGCTGTTCCCTAATTGTGCTCGTTCAAGCCATTTTTTTGAAACCTTGCATTTAACGATATTTCCTTTTTCATCAGGTCCTTGGAGAGTAATCTTCTCCCCAAAAAGTGAATCCAATAACCCTATTGAAAAGCGCATATTCAAAACTCCTTTCCACGGTACATTGTAACTTTACAATACGAACCTTAAAATATCCTTAAGATTTCTTTATTTTTTCCTTTATAGGATCATGCTATACAAAGGTCAATAATGAATAATTTTCTGATATACACAGTTGACAAATAGCATACTTCTGTTATAATACTATTAATTAAATCCTTAAAAGCTTCGACGGAGAAAAGTAGGTTATATATTACCGTTCAGGGAGGAAGAGTCATGACTGCAAGCTCTTCTATGTGTGGTAATAACTGAAGTTCCCTCCTGAGCTTCCGGCTGAACAAAAAAAGTAGGCTAGGACGGTTCTTCCCCGTTAACTGGAAGGAGGTATCGGATATCATTCCCGTACCTTGTCGAGCGGCTTTATAGCCAAAAGTTGGGTGGTAATACGAGATAACGTTTCTCGTCCCGTCAGGGATGAGAAACTTTTTATTTTGCTGAACCTCCAGAACTCAACAAAGACGAGTTTGACGACAGTACCTTTTTGAGCGGACCATTTTGGTCAAATTGGGTGGTAACGCGGAAGTCCACGGCTTTCGTCCCTGGTGGGATGAACCGTGGACTTTTTTATTTAAACTACAAGGAGGAATGACCATGAAAGACTTAAAATTAGCCGGTGATAAGTCCAAGAAAAGTGTTATTAAGGTTGGTGACGTTTGTCTAGGCGGCAAAGAAATTGTTCTCATAGGAGGTCCCTGTGCTGTAGAATCGAGTATCCAAATGCAGAAAGCTGCTGCCGCAGTCAGACGTTCGGGAGGGAAAATTTTGCGTGGCGGTGTATTCAAGCCGCGCACATCTCCCTATAGTTTTCAGGGGCTGGGGCTTGAAGGAGTCAACTATTTGGTACAGGCCGCAAGAGAGGAAGGCCTTTTATGTGTTACCGAAGTTATTGATCTCAGAAGTTTGGAAATGGTCGTCGATAAAGTTGATTTGCTGCAAATTGGCGCTCGTAATATGCAGAATTTCGAACTTCTAAAATTAGCAGGCAAAGTAAATAAGCCGATTATTCTTAAACGCGGATTGTCTGCGACTATAGAAGAGTGGCTGTTGGCTGCCGAATATATCATGGCGGCGGGGAATTCTCAAGTTATCTTATGTGAGCGCGGAATCCGAACGTTTGAACCCAGCACAAGAAATACGTTGGATTTAAGCGCTGTCGGGGTTGCCAAAGAACTGTCCCATCTCCCTGTAATCGTCGATCCCAGCCATGCAGCAGGAAGACGCGATTTAATCGCCTCCTTGTCCAAAGCGGCTGTGGCAAGCGGTGCCGATGGTTTGCTTATTGAAATGCATCCTAATCCTGAGGAGGCCATGAGTGATGGGCCTCAGTCTCTTACCCCGGAACAATTTATGACCTTAGCACAAGACTTGGAGCTCGTTGCACAATCTGTAGGAAGAAATTTTGTCAGTAGAGAAACAAGGGAAAATTTGGAAGCCTTGCGCTCTGAAATTGATCTCATCGATTATACTATTGTAGAGCGGCTTTCTAAACGCATGCAGATCGTCAGCAAGATTGGTGAGCAAAAACGACTGGATAAAGTTAAGGATGTTGGCCGAGAAAGAGATATCCTCCAACGTTTAGTTCCTCTGGCAGAAGAATTGCAGCTTTCTCCCGAATTTGTAAAAAGGATATATTCCTATGTATTTGAGTTTTCGGTGCAATCCCAAATCAAAAGCAAACTTACTGGGGATGATCAACTGGAATCCCTCTGTCCGATGGGAGGCAAGTAAAGCTTATGGAGATCTTCTCTCTGCCAAGGTGAGAAGATCTCTTTTTCCTTTTAAACATTGATTTTCTTGCCTTAATAAGGGTATTCTTAATTATAAGGTTAGTTTTTAAAATTTTTGAAAATAAGAAAGGAGTAAAAAAGATGTTAGATCTATTATATAAGCGGCGCAGTATTAGAAAATATACCGAAACAAAAATAGATCCGGAAACCGTTAAAATCTTGTTACAAGCTGTTTTACTCAGCCCATCATCCCGTGGCTTCAAACCCTGTCAATTCTTAGTGGTCGACGACCCGAAGTTATTGTCCCAATTAGCATCAGCCAAGCAAGGGGCTGGGCATTTAAAGGGTGCGGCTCTAGCCGTGGTGATACTGGCTGATCCTGAACGAAGCGATGTCTGGGTTGAAGACGCTGCTATAGCTGCCACTATTCTCCATTTAACGGCAGAATCTTTGGGCTTGGGATCATGTTGGATTCAACTTAGGAAACGGCAACATACGGACACTGAGGCGGCAGAAGACTATGTACGTGGGATATTGGCAATTCCCGAAAAGTTAAAGGTGCCCATAATTATGGCTCTTGGATACCCTGCAGAGTCAAAATCTCCCTATACGGAGAAAGATATTAACTATGAAAATGTATATTCAAATACCTATGGAGTCCATTTATAGAAGCTTATAGAAGCATTTTATCCTAAAATGTTGCTAAATGGATTCAGACATCAATTCGATGAAAGAATGAAGACAGAAGATAAGGGGGGGAGAGTTATGGTGGATTGTGTATTCTGTGGATTGCCTCCGGAAGCCACAATTATGGAAAACAATTACTTTAGAGTTATTTACGACAGAAATCCGGTTAGTAAAGGCCATGCTTTAATTATTTCCAAGCGTCATATGAGGAATATTTTTGAAGCCTGTGCTGAGGAAATGGCAGCAATGGGGGAACTGTTAAAACAGGTGAAGGAGAAACTGGATGAGGAGTATCATCCTGATGGTTATAATGTAATGGCGAATATTGAAGCTGTCGCCGGTCAGTCTGTCTTTCACATGCATCTTCATGTTATTCCTCGCTATCTGGGGGACAATGATGTTCTAAAACGTATTCAGTAATAAACTTATAGCCGATCTCGTAGTACCAATAGATTTAAAAAGCAAACTCTGCCATGCTAGGATGAGTTTGCTTTTTTATCATCCCCCGGAGCCAAATCTCTATGAGCAGAACAATGGTTTTCTTGATTTTCTTACTAAAGAATAACCCTGTCGTCTCTGGGGGTAGAAGCTAATGGCTTTTTTAGCCTTGCCATTGAATTTAAGGTTAGTAATTAGGTACTCTTGATCCTTCCGATTTAACGGACGCAATCTAAATTGATCCTTTCTGCTGAATAATTCCTCAAGTACCGTCTCCTGAAATACTTCAAGATCGCGTCGATAAACAAAATAGCGCAGGCCGAGGGAAAATTGTATAAACAAAATTTTAGGATCTTGATTATGGATACCTGTAAGTTTAATGGTTTCATCTCTGTTAATTCTTGCCCAGCCAACAAACATCTCGCGTATTTCCGTAACTCTTTTGGCAAAACACTTGGGACAAATTAAATACTCTGCAATTTGGTTTTGATTTAAAGCAGGGTCGGGATTACGGAAGAAGTGATCCTGTTCATAGACTTTTGTGGTAAAAAAATTATTAGAACCTAATTGGGAAACGATGAGTAATGCTTCGGTGTCTAATAACATGTTAGTAATAGCCACTGTTAAAAACGCCTCGATCCTTTCATTTAGTCTTAAAAATAGTTATCTTATAGTTAGTAGTTCCCAAAAGTTTCTTTTGCATTCTTATAAATCGGTATCAAACCAAACAGTATGGACAGGATTGTTTAGCGAATATTGTTGGTTTTGCTGAAATGAAATTACTGATTATACTTTCTTATATGCTTTAGATGTATTATTTTTACCAGAAAATTTCAGGGATTTTTATAGAATCTTTATAATTGCTTAAAAGGGAGTTTAAAGCCTTCATTTATAATGACCACTGTAGTTAAGAAACAAGGAGGTCATTTTGATGAGCGGATTTAAACTTTTGTATGATGTAATTAATACCATGAAAGATAAGGAGGTTATAAACGGGACGTTAAAAGTCGAAGGGACAAAAGATCAAACCCAAATAGTTGATTTCAAGAACGAGTTTGAAAAAAATTTATCCAGCGGAGAGACAAAAGTAAAAATCAACTCTGAACTAGACTATAATGGCAAGAAGTTCAAACATGAAAGCCAAACGGAGTTCACGATTCCGGGGTGTCATGGGCATATGCGGCATGGTTTTATGAAACACCATCATCACTATTTTCATAATCAAGGCGGATGTGGTGTTGAAGATCAGGAGGGCCACAGAAGGATAGGACTTCGAGGAAAGTTAACCAGATTAGCCAATATCCTCAATGTTATTAATCAAATTAAGGTGGAAGAGAACGAGAACCAGTCTGTAAAGCTTTCTCTAAGTTTAAAAGAGCTTCCTGAAGAAATGAAAAAGGTTTTTCAAGAAAGAATAAGTCAACACAGGCTTCCTGAGCATCATCAGCATCATGCTTTAATGAACGAGTTTTTTGCTCTTCAAGACTCTGACGTTCAATGTAACCTTTGGATTAATAATTCAAAAGAAATAGAACGAATTTTGTTAACTGTTAAGGGTAAGCAAATTCAAGAAACGGATGAGATGCATAATCTTCAGCTTACGGTAGAATTGCTGCTGTTTTAATACTCCAATCAAGCCGCAAAAATTCAGGGCACAGAACAATTGAATTGTTTTGGGCCCTGATTCTCAGTATAATGGACACACGAATCTGCGGTATCCAGTTGCAAAATGAAAGAAAACGGTGATTAAAGTGCTTAGGAGCCAATTAAAACGTATGTCGCTAATTATGAAGAAGCATAAAATAGCACATCTAAAAAAGCATCAGGAATTTCATCAATGTCATATGGATTTTTATAAGCAGCATGGAGAGCTGTTTCAGCATCAGGAATTCCAGAAAAAACACCGGCAATTCATTCAAGATCATAGGTCTCTGCGCTTTTTTCGGCCTATGAGTGTCATCTTTAACTTGATCATCCTCTATTTGCTTTTTAAATGGCTAGGAATACGTTCAATTAGTCTTTTTTTTGCAGTATTTATCGTCGTAAAGGAAATTTTACAGTTCTCTTTCCTAAGGCGATTAGAAAAGAGAATTTTTAGACCTATTCGTAAACTCCAAAATGGAGTAGAAGAAGTTGCTCAAGGAAATTATAATGTTCAAGTAGAGAGCGATAAGACTTGTGATCTAGGTTTTATCGGTTTATTAGTGGATTCATTTAACGAAATGGCTCTCAAACTGCAAGCCGGTGAGAAAATGAAGCAGGAGTATGAAGAGAACCGTAAAACTTTAATTGCCAATATATCCCACGACCTTAAAACTCCTATTACTTCTGTCCAAGGTTATCTCGAAGCAATATTGGATGGCGTTGGCAACTCACCGCAGAAAGTCGATAAATATCTTAGGACGATATATCAAAACACTATTTACATCGATAAGCTGATCGATGATCTCTTTTTGTTTTCTAAATTAGATATGCAAAAATTAGAGTTTAACTTTGAAGTTATTCCAATTCAGGCATTCATGGAAGATCTTATGGAAGAATTCAAATTTGAGATGGAAGAAAGAAACATCGATTTTCACTATCAGAACAAAATGGAAGATGACTGTGATCTTAATCTCGATAGGAAACGAATAAATCAGGCCTTTAAAAACATCATCGGAAATGCCGTTAAATATGGTTCGAACAAAGATTTAGTCATTGGTATTACCATGAAAAGAAATGATGACATTATTGCAATCGACATAGAAGATAATGGGCCGGGAATTCCTGGAGATAAACTTCCCGATATCTTTAATCGATTTTACAGAATAGATAACGAGCGTACGAAAGACTTAATGAGTACGGGGCTTGGCCTCGCCATTGCTAAGGAACTTATCCAAGCCCATGGAGGTTCGATTACCGTTTCCAGCATTGAACAGAAAGGCACCTGTTTTTCGCTGGAATTTCCGATAGTGAAGAAAACGAAAGAAGGAGGCAAAGAATGAAACGGATATTAATTATTGAAGATGATTTGAATATTGCGGAGCTTGAACGAGATTATCTCCTCTTAAATGGTTATGACGCTGAAATCGTTCAAGATGGCATTCAGGGCCTAAAAAATGCTCTAACCGGACGATACGATGTAATTATTGTTGATTTAATGCTGCCCAGTAAAGATGGCTACCAGATTACCAAGGAAATACGCGAAAAGTATGAGATTCCGGTAATTATCGTATCTGCCAAAAATGAAGATATCGATAAAATCAGAGGGCTGGGGTTTGGAGCCGATGATTATTTAACGAAACCTTTCAGTCCCGCCGAACTGGCGGCAAGGGTTAAATCGCATATAACAAGATATGAACGGCTCAAAGGTAAAATAGTTGCTCCTGAAGTGATAATCCATCGAGGATTGGAAATAAATACGGCCTCCCATAAAGTATTTGTTAATGGCAAAGAGGTTTTGCTAACGACTACAGAATATGAGCTTTTGGCTTTTTTCGCCGCGAATCCCAACATTGTTTTTAGTAAAGAACATATCCTCGCCGCGATTTGGGGAGATACATACTTTGGAGATACTGCCACCGTTTCTGTTCATATACAGAAGATTAGAAAAAAGATTGAAAGAGACCCGTCTAATCCCGAGTATATAGAAACTTTATGGGGTGCAGGATATCGCTTTAATGGCTGATATTTTGGCAGAAGGGTTAGTGGTTCCCATACCTTGCTGAACGAGTTCACTTCTCTTTAGATTTGGAAACGTTTTTATTAGCTTAAATTAAGGAATCTTGGCCTTAAATCAAGGAGAATTGTTATAGGTCAGAAGACATTTTTGGATAGAATTCTAAAAAAGACTTGACAATTAAATGAAGTAGTGTCAATATAATAAAAAAATGCTAAAACGACGATGAGAGGAACTATTACAATTCAGATTTCCATGTCAGCGAGCTGCCGGATGGTGCAAGGCAGTTTTGGGATAGAATTAGAACTCTTCCTCGAGTAGCCGACCGAAATTGATTGTTAAAGTAGGCTCGGACGGGTCTTCCGCCGTTACAAGGAAGAGGATATCGGATCATCGAAGGTCATGTTAATAACCTCGAAAAGGTCCCGTATCTGGCAGAGAAGGCAACTTGTGTTGTCAACTTGAGTGGTACCGCGAATTAACCCTTCGTCTCAAATCAGAGACGAAGGGTTTGATTATTTTAAGGAGGTTTTTGTCAATGAAAAAATTATATGTTTTTGATACGACGCTTCGTGATGGAGAGCAATCTCTAGGAATAACCCTTAATGTAAAGGAAAAACTTGAAATTGGGCACCAGTTAGTAAAACTTGGTGTTGATATTATTGAAGCCGGTTTCCCGGCCTCTTCTCCGGGAGATTTTGAATCTGTTCAAACAATGGCGCAAGAGATAAAAGGAGTTACGATCTGTGGTTTAACCCGGGCGGTAGCCAAGGATATCGACATCTGTGCCGATGCCCTGCGCAAAGCTGAATATCCAAGAATCCATACTGGAATTGGAGTTTCTCCTGTTCATATGGCCAAAAAGTTAAACCTAACCCCTGATCGAGTCGTTGAACAGGCGGTTTCCGCTGTTAAATACGCCAAAAAATATGTCAGTGACGTAGAATTTTATGCTGAAGATGCATTTCGCGGTGAGCCGGCATTTTTGGCCAAAGTTATTGAAGCTGTTATTTCTGCAGGAGCAACTGTGGTCAACCTGCCGGATACTGTGGGATATGCAAGTCCTTGGGAATATGGTGACCTCATAAGTTTTGTCATCCAAAATGTTAAAAATATTGATCAAGCTATCGTCAGTGTCCATTGTCATAATGATTTAGGAATGGCTACAGCCAATTCTCTGGCGGGAATCAAAGCAGGTGCACGTCAAGTTGAAGGAACTATAAATGGAATTGGAGAAAGAGCCGGGAATACCTCATTAGAAGAAGTTATAATGGCTATTTTTACTCAGCGCGATGGATATGGTATAGAAAGCAGCATTAATCACCGCGAAATTTCCGCGACAAGCAGATTGGTTTCTCGGATAACTGGAGTGACGATTCCAGACCATAAAGCAATAGTGGGGGCAAATGCTTTTAATCATGCTTCAGGTATTCACCAAGATGGAGTCTTGAAAGACAGGGAAACCTATGAAATTATCCAACCTGAAACTATTGGGGTTCCTAAGAATAATATTAATCTGACCGCCCGGTCTGGAAGACATGCTTTGCAATTTCGGCTTGAGGAACTAGGCTATAAAGTGGAAGGAGCACAATTAGATGATGTTTATCAGAGGTTCTTACTTTTAGCTGATCAGAAAAAAGAGATTTTTGACCAAGATCTCTATGTTTTAATGGGTGATTCAGATGACAAGGAGAACAGCATTATTTTCCATAGTATGTCTATAGCGACCTCAGGCGTCGGAATGGCAACGGCCACAGTGACTTTGGAGTTTGCAGGAAAAGTAACCACTGATGCTGCCTGCGGCAATGGCCCTGTTAACGCTCTGTTTAATACCATCGACAGGATAACAGGCAATAAAGCAACACTCGAATACTATGACGTTAAATCAGTTACGCGAAGCAGCGAAGCGCTTGGAGAGGCTACTATTAAACTGCGTTACGAGGATGGGCATTCAGTCGTCGGCAAAGGATATTCTACAGACGTTATAGAAGCTAGTGCCAAAGCCTATATTAATGCTTTAGTTAAAAGAACTCCTGCAGCCGAGTCTTCTATTGCTATATAGTGTAATTTCAAAATTATTTGTGATAGAAGCTTTATTGTTTTACAAAAAATAGAAAGTCTTCGCCATTTATTCACTTGCCGAAGGATCTCTCAAAAGAGACAGTCTAAACTTAGGTTTTGATTGTCTCTTTTTAACGTTTAACGATAATTCCTCCTAATATTTCGGGATTGAGGGAAGGAAAAATAAGAAGTTCAGCGAAATGAATTGATATAATGAACTCAGGGATCATGAAGGGAGATACTGCACCATGGAACAACACTTTCTTGTATTTAAAGAAGTGGCCGAAACAAAAAATATAACTTTGTCCTCTAAAAACCTTCATATGAGTCAGCCTAGTATTAGTTTGCAGATTCAAAATTTAGAAAACCATTATGGAGCTCGTTTTTTTGATCGAACTAATAAAGGCGTTACCTTAACTAAAGAAGGTGAAGTATTTTATAAACATGTACGGAGTGTCTTAGGGATCTTAGCAAATGCCAGGGAACAGATTTGTGCTTTGGCTAAAGACCAAAGAAGGCTCATAACTCTCGGTGCAACTTTAACGATTGGAGAATATATTCTTCCCAATATTTTAGCCTTTTTGTTTAGAGCTCACCCTGGAGTTGATTTTAAAGTAAAAATTGCGAATACCGGCTCTATAACTCAAGATGTTTTGGAAAAGAAAATTCATATTGGCTTAATTGAAGGACCAGCTCCGCATCATAAGGATCTTAATGTGGAGAGCTTTTGGGAAGATGAACTGGTTGTCGTTTTACCATATTTTCACCCCTGGGCAACAAGAAAAAGTATTGCTCTCTCAGAACTGCCTTATGAGCGGTTGGTAGCCAGAGAGGTTGGTTCTGGGACACGTAAAGTCATGGAAAATGCCATTAAAGAGAGAGGGCTCGATCCTGCACAGTTAAATATCACTATGGAGTTGGGAAGTACTCAGGCTATCAAACAAGTCGTTGCCGCAGGATTAGGTATTACAATTATTTCGTCCTTGACCGTTCGCAAAGATTATGATCAAAGAATTTTTAAAACCTTGAAAATTCAGGATGCCCCAGTTTATCGTCCACTAAGCATTTTGACCAATGCTCATTCAACGCAGACAAAAGATGAACGCCGCTTAACTGATTTGCTTCATGATCGCGAATTACTATCAGAAATATTAAGTAAAGATTATAATGAATTAGATGATAATAATAAATTGGGACTTAATGCCAAGTAAAAGGGAAGTAAATAATAGATAGATGGCTAAATAATAGATAGTATAGCACTAATGATCTCTTTCACTAATGATTTCATTTATTAACGGAATAACCAAATACAGGCAAAAGCCTTCTGGAGATTAACAAGAAGGCTTTTATATTTGGGCATTATAGGTATTTATTTATATATCCTCCCAAATAAAAATCCCTCTGGTCCGAGTAAAAAGAACCAGAGGGATTTTATAGTTTCAATTATTGAGATGGAGTAGAAGGTGTTGAGGCTGATGGTGTTGCATGACCTACATTTCCATGACACGATATACAGTTAACATTACCCGAAATCATGGGTTGGTGGCTGATTGGCGGGGCATTCGGTGCAGAACCGGGGGCTAGGGTTATGTTTTTTGCATTTGGGTATGCGCTATCTTTTCCGCTATGACAATATAAGCAGGCATCGATATGGGGGGTCCATTGGATTTGAGACGGAACCTGATGAGTAAAATGGAGATATAGTTCTTTGTAACTACTTACTTTACGAACTATATAGCCTAGATTTCCTGGTGCAGCATGGCAACTCAGGCACTCTACACTTTTATGAGGCCCTTTTTCCCAAGAAGCAACTTGGGGGGCGATTTCATGGCAAGAAGTACAGAATTGTGGACGAGAGGTATAATGCATCCCTGCATATGCTCCAACGAGTAATACTACAAGTACAAGTAATCCAATAAGCACAGTTCTTTGGGCCTTGCTGGCTTTAGCGGGTTGCCCTTCGTTCGGTGCCATCGTCATCACTCCCTTTTTGAAACATTTTTGTCTAACATTTACTACTTCATTCGGTTCTTATTGTTGCAAAAACTCTCGAAAAATATGTAATAGTAAATGAAGTAATCATTCGTTTTAATGGAGTATAAAAGAATCTTTTTTCGGTAAACTATGGATGTTTAAGGAACCAGTGAAGGAGGTAATTTTTAGTGCGTCGGCTTAAAATTGTTGTTTTATCTATTTTGACATTAGTCATTATCACTCTCGTAGCAGCCTGCAATACCCAGACACCTGCACCAACAACGCCGCAAACTTCGACACCCAATGTAACACAGACAGCGAGTACCAATTTAACTTATGTGGGCGAACAAACTTGTCAATCATGTCATAAAAAAGGAAATTATGATAAGACGCCTCATCATCAGTCTTTTAAACCACTGTCGGCTTACAAATTCGACAAAACGTATGGGACAGTTACCGTTTATGATGGTGCGGCCAATGATGCAAAATCTGCCTCAATTGATCTAAGTAAAGCCCTAGGAGTACAAATGGATACTTATGTAATTGCTGAAATTCCAAAAACCGCTGGTTTTGCCAAGCAGTTCTATCGAGTTGGACGTGTTACGAAAAACTCGGACGGAACGTATAAGATCCAAAGTGCTGGTTTAGTTAAAGGAACTCAGAACTGGTCTGCTGAAGATTACAGTTGCCTCGAATGCCATAGCCCCGGCATGGGGAAAGCCGGTTCACCAGATTTAACGATTACCTGCGAATCATGTCATGGTCCCGGTAGTGCACATATTGCAGCTACTTCGGACGATCAGAGGAAAGCGACAATGCCGCTGCCAACATCTCAAACTTGTCTGAAGTGTCATAAGAGCGATCCGACGAAGGATACCACTCCGGGAGCTACACCTGGGGCTATCATTACAACAAACCACTATGGTACACGTGACTATACTTTCAGTAAGCATAACACGACCGGTATGATCAACGGATGCCTGACTTGTCACATACCACACGCTCCGGACGCCAAGGGCGGATTATTAAGGAATGCCAATCCAAATGAAATTTGCGCTACTTGCCATGCTGGTAAAAATTACGACGTCAACACGATTATGTGGGATAACAAGTCTGATCCTTACGGCCACATAACCCCTGATCACAGCTTTACTGCTGTTCCCGAGTCTGCTACAAAAGTCAATCCAAAGACTAAAAACGTAGAAATCACTGATCCTACTGTGCTAAACATGATTAAGAAAGCATTGCCTAATCTGGCAAAGTAAAAATTCCTCTCCAAAATGAAGAGGCTTGACCTTCACAGGTCAAGCCTCTTCGTGGTAAGCAGAGGGACAGCCATTTCCTTTGACATAATATTATTTTGAAGTGCAAGCTATCAGTTATCAGCGTGTTATCAGGACCGTCCCCCTAACACACCTAACACATTAACGAACTTGCTTTAAAAGCTTTGCCATATTCTGACCAAGAACTTGGAAAGTCTGAATCCCTTCAGCGTCTTTTTGAACATCACCAGGATCACAGGATAACGTCATATTCCAGTAGCTAGAAGAACAGATAACCATTTCGGCTATACCGAAAAAGAAGTTAATGGCAGAGTATGTAAAGGTAGATCCTGCTCTGCGGACGGAAACCACTGCAGTTCCGACTTTTCCTCTTAACAATGACCCTCCATTGGCTTTCGCAACATATCCGCAGCGGTCGATTAGAGCTTTTACTTCTGTACTCACATTACTAAAGTAGGTGGGTGAACCAATAATTATCCCATCTGCCTGCTCTATTTTTTCGATGAATGTATTCATCTCATCGTCCTTACGGGCACAGCGATTATCTTTGTTTTTTCCACATTGGCCGCAAGCCAGGCAGCCAAAGACCTTACGTCCCCCTAATTGAACGATTTCAGTCTCGATTCCCTCTTTCTCTAATTCAGCCAAGACCATTTTAAGGCTTTGCGCAGTATTGCCATTAACTCGAGGGCTGCCATTAAATGCAACAACTTTCATAATCTAACGCTCCCATTCTATATTTTTGAAATCGTAACTGGTATAATAATAAACAATATGCATTTAGTTAACAAGTACGTACTTTTATGTGCTATAGTATCTAATTATATACTTAACTTAGTCTGTAAGTTTTGTTCATGTGAAACAGGCTTAGCTTAAATGAAGTCAAACTGAGGTCAGAAGTAATTTCTAAAGGGGAGTTTGAAATATGATTAAGTTCAAGAATAGTGAGTATCAATGTTCCATGGAATTGACGCTGGCACTTATTGGGGGAAAATGGAAATCACTAATACTTTGGCATTTGGGCGATAAAACCTTAAGATATAATGAAATGAGAAAAATATTACCTAATATTACACCCAAAATGTTGACGCAGCAGCTTAGGGAATTGGAAGATTGTGGATTAGTCAAGAGATTTATTTATACTCAAATACCTCCAAAAGTTGAATATTCCCTTACGAATGCAGGAAAAAGTCTTCTGCCCATTCTTGATACCCTCTGTAAATGGGGCTTGAATTACGCCAGTGAAATTGAGCAGGTGGAAGAAAGCAAAGAGGTTGAATAAAAATAAGAGGCCAATGCTTGCGAACCATTCAGTTCGTTTAGCATTAGCCTCTTTTGAGTATTTTTTGATATCATAATACCTTATATTACCACTGCCTGCCGGGGTCATCGGCCATATAGTTTACAGTTCCTCGTGGATATAGAACAGAATAGTGATCCATTTTGGGGTTAGGGTTGCTTGCTGTAGGCTGCGGAAATACCATTTCAATTTTGAAATCAGAATTAGCTGTATAGCCGATAATTTCTTGGTTATTGTAGTTTGTATCATAGGCGGGTGTTCCCAAAACTGCTTTGACACCATTGAGAGATAGACTTGATAATCGACTGTCGAAGGATCTTGCCTCAAAAATTTGCTCACCTTTATTAATGCCAAAAACAAGTTTATGACTTGAGAAGGTCGCGTAGCGTCCTTTAGCAGCACCTACATAATTTGTTGAGTCAGCGGGTCCCAATGCTTTCTCTATATCTTCAATGGTTGTGGTTTTTACAGGGAAATCACTATTAAGGATTTTGCCTTGGCGAGCCAGTTGCATCATATTAAGCAATAGGGTCTTACTTGACGAATCGGCATTAAGAGAAGGAGTGGTTTGCGAAGAAGCAGATGGTGTTGAAGTACTCGGAGTCGGAGTTGAAGTTTGAGTTTCAGTACTGGTATTTTGCTGATTGTTCGTTGAAGAGGCGGCGTTCTGATTTTGAGTATTTTCCGTTGGCTTTAAGGGTGTGGTCAAGCTTGAACATCCTACGATCAGTGTCATGGCCAGAGCGGCAACGGTCCATTTTAGGCTGCTTTTTCTAAATGACGAAATCATGATAATCCTCCTTGTGTTAAATTTATTGACAAATCCAATCGTACCAGGAATCCAGAAGGGCTCGGACAGGAGTTGAATCAGTTCAATAATTGTTTGGGCATATTTTTTATGTTCTTCTGGTCTAATAGCGGCAAGAGCAGTGGCATCACAAGCAATTTCGCAATCCCGTTTCATTTGATGCAGTGCGTACCAAATAAGAGGGTTAAACCAGTAAACAATTTGAAGCAAAGTAACAAAGGTATTGACGAAGAGGTCACGTCTTTTTAGATGACTCAGTTCATGTAAAAAGACAAAGTTTAGTTCTTTAGGAGATAATTTATCAATAATGTGCTGAGATATAATAATTTTGGGTTTTCTCCAGCCGAAAAGCGCCGGTGACTTAAAACTAGTATCATAAACAACCGGTACTTTCGATGTTATTTTGAGGCGTGTTTTGCATTCTTTAAGAATGTTGAGGAGCTCTTGATTCTCGCAGGCAGGTAGTTTTTTGATTTTGGCTAATAACGATCCATTTACCATAAAGATATATATAAATATGAGGGCAGCACCGGTTAGCCACAGATAAGCTGGAAGCGAAATGGCAGCTGCTGTTTTGCCCGGCGAAGAAGTCGTCGAATTCACGTTATTATCACTAGTCAATGGAATTGCTAATGAAGATTTTGGAAGGGAATTGTTCTCGTTCAGCGGCGGTGCGAGTGTGTGAATCGTTTGTCTAAATGTTTGGCTTAAATTAGATGTTGATGTGGAGCGGGGAATATAATTTAAGATACTTAGAGAGCTTTGAGGTGAGAAAGGTACAATAAGCCTTAGAACTAAAACAAACCAGAGTAAATAATGGACGTTAGCATTTAGCTTTTGCCTGAATAAAAACTTGATGAACAATAGACCTAAAGCCATAATACTTCCGCTCAGCGACAAGGTGACAAGTAAATGAAAAAGTTCAGCTATAGGCACGTTCTCACTCCCATCTCTTAATCGGTTTTTTCATCAAGCAGTTTGCGAAGTTTTTCAATGTCTTGAGGAGATAAGCGCTCATTTTTGACGAAGTTTGCAACCAGTAGATGGATTGAACCGTCGTAAACTTTATGGAGAAAAGACTTTGTTTCTTCGAGCATGCAATCTTCTTTAGAAACTAAGGGATAGTATTGAAATAAACTTGCTTCTTTATTTACACCAAGGGCTTCTTTTTTTACTAAACGAGCGATTAAGGTGTGAATGGTTTTCGGGTTCCATTGCGTCTCCGATTTCAGGCAGCCGATAATTTGAGTTGCGGTTAACGGGGATTTTTCCCAGAGTACTTTCATAACTTGCCATTCTGCTTCGGATATTTTACATGCAGCATAGTTCATCATTGAGGCTCCTTCCTACAGATGTAGTCTAAGGTAAGATTACACTTGTAGGAAGGATAAGTCAAATGGGTAATTGTTCCTATGCTCTACTATCGAGAACACCAAGAACACCTGCATGATGTATGGAAAATGGTTGTAATAGTAATACTATGGTAAATGTAGGATGGGAGGTGTTTGAAGTGGGGGATAAAAGTCCCAAAAACAAGGAGAAGATGAAGAAGCGGGCGGAGAAAAAGAACAATTCGAGTCCTTCTATATTACCTTGAGAAATGATTGAGAGAATTTCAGCATTTGTTGTCATTTTAGCCGGCAGTAGCCGGTATTTTTTTAACTAAATAATTTGTAATAATAATGTGACTTAAAGCACTTTATGGTATAATTAGGTATAAAAACATTCTTCAATCTAAGAATTAGTTTAAGAAAGGTTTGAGTTCAAGTGCTGGAATGGAAAGAGGAGTATTCTATCGGAGTAGAACAAATTGATGAGCAACATAGACATCTCTTTGAGATAGGAAATAAAATATATGATTTACTCGAAAATTATCTATATGTTGACAAGTATGACAGAATTGTTAGTATTATCCAAGAATTAAAAGATTATACAAAATATCATTTTCAAGCGGAAGAAGATTACATGATTGAGCTAAAGTACCCAAGATATTTTAGCCAAAAAGTAGAACATGACGATTTCATTCAAAAAATCGAAGGAGTAGACCTCGAAAGTCTCGACAGAGACCAGGACAAGCATATTCGAGAAATTCTAACCTTCGTCTTCGACTGGGTGCTCGAACATATATTAAAAAAGGATATGCTTATTGGAGCTTAAAACAAAGATAGTGTTATGAAAAGGCAAAAGAGCCTTCCAGCTATAGTGGAAGGCTCTTTTGATTTTTAATTCCTAAGAAACAATAAGAAAAGTTTTCAATTTTTAATCGCTTCGTTAAGGTCTTTGAGTAAACGGGGAACATCAATGCCGTGGGCTAAAGCACCTTGTTCAAGGTTTTCGAAACGTGCGGCCATGCATCCAAAACAATGCATACCATAACTTAGAAGTATATCTGCAGTTTTAGGGTACTTTTCAACAATTTCAGTGATTGACATATCGCCAGTAATCATGGGACGATCAACTCCTCATTTTATAATTTTCATTTCTCTTTTAATATGCCTGCATTTTATTTGAATCATTTCTTATTTAAGCGGTAGATTAATCCAGATTTGCACCTCACCTGCTTATTATAAATTGTCAAAGTTCTTATAAGGTAAGAAGTTTTATATGGAAGGGAACTTGGTTACCTTATGTAAGTATAATACTATAAATTAACGACTACCGTCAAGTAAGTGAATGTGCTAAACTAATAATCAGAGTAGAAACGGAGGGTACCCTACCATGGAAGATTATCATCTTTGTCCAAAATTTGAATCTGCCTTTGAATTAATCGGGAAACGATGGACAGGATTAATCATTCGAGTTTTACAAACAGGTCCGAAACGCTTCAAAGATCTCACAGAAATAATAGCGAATGTCAGTGGAAAAGTGTTGACGGAACGTTTAAAGGAATTAGAGAGTGAAGGAATTATTTGCCGAGAGGTTTATCCGGAAATGCCAGTCCGTATTGAATATAGCTTAAGTCCTAAAGGCGAAGATCTTATCCCTGTGTTTAACGAGTTGCAAAAGTGGGCGATTAAATGGGTTGGACTGCAAAAAGATTTGCAGATTCAGGAGCAACTAAGAAAAAATTGAGTCATACGAAGATACAGGTGAACTCGCTTACGCTAAAGATGAACATCGGGCTTCAGATACAATAATGTCCAGTGGACATTATTGCCGAGCCGCCTTTCCCAATAGGAATACTTAGCGGCGAAGGAGGACTCCACCCCACCTGAAGTTAACGAAGGATCTACCCCCACTTATAGAAGTGGGGGACTTAAAAACTGGATAAATTGAAGTTAATGGCTTCAAAAATTCAAATCGAGCGATTAAAGGAGTTTTTTGCGATGACTCAAAGTGATGTCTTGTATTTAACATCCTGGTTTGAAAATTTTACAAATCGTTATACTTCAAGTGACTTAGAAATCCAAGCTAATCTTCAATATAAAAAGGGTCATTCCCAAAGAGTCAGGGACAATATGTTAATGATAGGAGCAGATCTTCGGCTTGATACAGATCAAATGAAGTTAGCAGAAGTGATTGGACTTTTTCATGATGTCGGTCGTTTTGAACAATACGCTAAATACCATACGTTTAAGGATCATTTAAGTGAAGATCATGCGATTTTGGGTGTGTCTATTTTAGAACGGGAACACATATTAACTGAGAGAGTTAATGAATCGGAAATAGAAATCATTAAAAAATCCATATTCAATCATAATCGGCGAGTAATTCGGGGGGATATTTCCGGAACTACTTTGAAGTTTTGCCAAATGATACGAGATGCTGACAAATTAGATATTTTTGACCAGATCATTAATTTTTACGAGAATCCGGGGAAAACCCCATATCTAGCTGTGGAAAAAGACCATGAAGATCAACGATATTCTTTAGAAATCATTGAAGGCATTTTAAGTGGAAACCAAATTTCCTATGCGATTGTAAAATACCCCATAGATATTAAGTTGGTTCGATTGTCCTGGCTTTTGGATCTAACATTCTCGATTGCTTTGAAAACCGCTCAACGTAAACAATATTTTGAACGACTTAAAGAATTTATTCCAAGTACACAGGATACTCTGCAAGTTTTCAAGTTCATAGAGCAAAGACTTTTGCAAAAAGCAGACGCTAATTAAGATTTCTAAGATAATTGTTGCTTTGATGTGCATCATGTTGGTCAAATAGGGAACCCTAAATCACGCAAGATTTAGATGTGGAAAGGGGAAATATATTAATGGGAAATAAGAAAACAGATAAATCGAGAACTCATGCTGCTAATTTGAATGATAATCGACTCAATTCAGATAGTGATAAGAAGAAAGTTCCAACGAGCGCTACCAATAATCCTCAGGAAAGGCTTTAAGAGAACTGATGTCAGGGAAATTAAGACACCCGCCTATGATGGCGGGTGTCTCGCTCTAAGTGATTCTATTTCAGGAATACTCTGGACTAACAGAGTATCCCAGTTCGCTTATTTTCGGTATAATAATTGAAGAGAAGGTAAATGTGATAAGTGGAGACTATCCAGCAAATGCTCTAAGTATAGATCCATAGTATAGATCATAAATCAAAGTATAAATGGAGTACTAGAGAGAAGTCTGCCTTTTAATGTGATCAAGTGTAGGGGAGTTTTTCGATAATGTCTGTTAAACCTGAGTTGCGCAATAGTTCGAGGCTGCCGTACAGTACGGAAATTTATTGTTCGAAATGTATCTGTGAAGGAAAAATAACTGTTTACGAATTACCTTTAGAATTAAAGGTTGTCAATGTTTCCAGAGAGGGCTTGTGTATTACGACCGAAGTAGAATTTAAAGAAGGTGCTTTTCTTGAATTCGATATTACTTTAGAGGACGAAATATATAAATCAGTTTCGGCCATAATTTTATGGATTATAAAAGATCAAAATAATTATAAATATGGAATGCGGATAAATAACATTACCGGAAAACTTAGCAGGCATATTTATAAAATGGAAAACAGATTTCTTGCGAGGATTTAACCTAAATGGGTTAATGATCATTGTTGTCCGACTTTAAAGCATAAGCTTTAAGGACTCGCAAATAACTTGAAGAATAAGGAGCTTCCAGGGAGATAACCCGCTGTTCAAAAGGATGGAGGAAGGATAACGAAATGGCGTGTAATGCTTGTCCGGATATGAGGTCTGAACGTTTTCCATACATTCTGTCCCCGACAATTGGGTGACCTAAGTGGCTCAGATGAACCCTTATTTGATGGGTTCTGCCGGTTTCGAGTATGAGTTCTAAAAGAGAGACTCCTGAAGAGGTGCAAATCTCATGATAATGGGTAATTGCGGGATCTCCGGCTTCCGTTACAACCCGTCGGTTTGGCTTGGCAGGATGAGAACCAATTGGCAGGTTGATTGTACCATTTGAAGGATCAATATTTCCCATTACTACAGCATGGTAAGTTCGTTTGATTTTCCCTTCTTTTAGAAGCTTATCTAAGTATGCTTGGGTACGTCTATCTTTGGCAAAAAGGACACACCCTGAGGTATCTCGATCTAAGCGATGTATTGGGCGAACAGTGCAAATTGCTCCATGTTGCTGATAATGATAAGCGAGATAGTTGCTTAAGGTACCATGAGAAGTTTGCCCAGTTGGATGAACCAATAGGCCGGAGGGTTTATTCAAGACGATTAAATAGTTGTCTTCATACAATATTTCGATTGGGCCTTGCTCCGGTTCTACTCCGAAGTTTGTATCTTCAAGGGAGAGAATTTTCAAGACATCCCCTGAGCTAACGTTCTTTTTTAGAAAGGCGTTTTTTTTATTCAATAAAATTCCCTTTTTCCGGGTTAATTTCTGAATTGTTCTACCGGAATAGTTAAGAACTTGTTTTAAATAAGCCTCAACTGTAAGGCCTTGATGAACATCAGTTATCGTGTAAGATAAATACCTTTTCATATCACCAGTTCCAATCCGTAATAAATATTTAAAAATTAAAAGAATGAATATTGTTGCTAGATTAGGAAGAACCGTTAAGCCGAGAGAATCTTTGCAATCAATAATACCATATTATTGGCTATTACCTCAGGAAAAATAATCTTGGGTCATCTACAGCTTTTAGGATAGGAGTGATGACTATTATTATCAGTGCTAGCCGAAGGACAGATATTCCGGCATTTTACTCACAGTGGTTCTTGCATAAGATTCGAAATGGATATTGCACAGTGTTTAATCCTTTTAATTGCCGTCAAGTAAGCAGGGTATCTTTGCTGCCTCAAGATGTTGATGTGATTGTATTTTGGACTAAAAATCCTCGTCCTTTAATGGAGCATATAGCCGAATTGGATGCAAGAGGATTTAAGTATTATTTTCAATATACCGTTAATGGATACCCTCCTCAGCTCGAACCTAATCTTCCTCAATTAAAAACTTCCGTAGAGACATTTTCACAGTTGGCTTCAATGATTGGGGCTGAAAAAGTAATTTGGAGGTATGATCCTATTCTTATCAGCAATATTACCGATTATAGTTATCATTTAAAGCAATTTACCCAAATCGCCGCCTTACTCAAAGGAAAAACAAAGAGAGTCGTAATTAGTCTTGTCGATGAATATCGGAAAGCGATATACAAATTTAAGAAGCTTAAGGAGCAAAATATAAATGTCATCTCAAGTAACGAATTAAATTATTTCAAAATCGGTGAATTGATGATAGCCTTCTCAAAGATCGCCCGAGATAATGAAATGGAAATATTCAGCTGTGGAGAAACTGTTGACTTGGAACCCTATAATATCTTACCTGGAAAATGTATTGATGATCAATATATCCGACGTGTATTTGGCCTTACGTTAAGTAGTATAAAAGACAAATATCAACGTCAGGAATGTGGTTGTATTTCAAGTAAAGACATAGGAATTTACGATACATGTCTTTATGACTGTGCATATTGCTATGCCGGAACTATAAAATCAGGATATAGACAGCGTCATTATATAAATTCCCCTTCTCTTATCGACAGATATGAAACTTCTCCCTGAGAGAGCTTTTTAATATCAGTGAACTCGTTCAGCTGCTTCTAAATATCCTCATATCTTAGTTTCTCGAATAATTACATATGAAATTGGAGACAGGGAAAGATAAAGTCAGATACCGAAATATGACAAAGGAGCGAACAGATGAAAAGGTACCTGACTTTAATAATCATAAGTGTTTTGATTCTCTGTCAGACACTCATTGGTTGCACAGGCTCGAAGAATGTGCCTCAAATATCATCATCCTCAGGTGTTAGAAAGGGCCAACCTCCGAAGGCTGAAGCTTCACGTCAAGAGACGTCAAATTCAAGTAACCATGTGGTTTTAGGCTTTTATACGGATTCACAGCGAGCAAAAGAATCATTGGTTAAAGAGATTAATAATCTCGACGAAGTAGCATTTTTTTGGTATACCTTTGATGGATCAGGTATAGTTAAACCTGCAGGCAATGTCAATTTAAATCTCAAAGAAAGAGCACAAAAAGGCGGAGCGAAAGTCTATGCTTTAATTCATAATTTGGATGCTAATGGCTTCAATTCCCAATTGGCCCATCAAGTTTTGGCGAATAAAGCAAATCGCTTGAAATTCATAAATAATCTTGTTCTCCTTACCACCAAAGATAATTGGGACGGAATAGCCATTGATATTGAAAAGATTCTAGCTGCCGATCGGAAAAATTACTCGGCATTTCTAGATGAGTTACATACTTCCCTTAGAGCTAAAAATAAGATACTTAATGTCTCAATTCCTGCTAAATATCAAGATAATCCAAACGATTTATGGTCAGGGGCATTTGACTATGCTACAATTGGTCGAGCAGCTGATCAAGTTGTCCTCATGACCTACGAAGAACATGGTATAGGAACAACTCAAGGTCCGATTGCCTCTCAAGGATGGGTTAACAGGGTAGTCGATTTTGCAATTGGCAAAATACCCAATGAAAAAATTATAATGGGATTACCTGTATATGCCAGTGATTGGGCTTCTAACAGACCAACTATTCCTAGTTATTTAACATATGATAAGGCCATTAGTTTGGCTAAAAAACTAAATGTAAATATTTTGTACGACAAGTATCAACAGGTTCCGCATTTTGCCTATACAATTGGCAATGTACGTCATGAGGTTTATTTAGAAGATGTTCGCAGCCTCACTGCAAAACTTGGACTTGCTCAAAAAAGCCGGTTGCACGGTGTCGCCATTTGGCGATTAGGCATTGAAGATCCGACATTATGGACAGAAGTCTTAAAAAAGTATAGCTCTGGCTAATTCTACGCAAATCATCTTAGTAGTTCTCTGAACATACTGAGATTTATAAATGAGGGTGAGATTTTGGGGGTTATAGGAGGTCGGGCGCATCTAAATGGAATAACTTTTGCCACAAATACGCATGTTGTTCGCGGAAGATTGTCAAAAGGAATGATTTCCATACGTGTACGTCGAGTACCTGGGTTTCGTATTTTTATGCTGATGGATAAAGTTCCCTTCCTACGCGGTATTTCTTCCTTGCTAAAATTAGATATAAAGCTATTCCTTGGTGTTATTTTATTTCTTGCCATACCATGGGATTGGTTCTTTCCGGCAACAAATTTTCTAGATTTTGACTCGACTTGGAAAAGTATTGCTGCTTATTGTATTGTTTTTCTTATCTTGATGGTTTCCTTGAGACGGATGTGGCAGTTCCATGGAGCAGAACATAAAGCCTATAATATTTATGTAAGCCGCGGCGAACTTTCATTAAAATCTGTGCGAGGAGCTAGTCGAATTAGTGAACATTGCGGAACTAATTTGGCTGTTCTTGCAATTCCGATTGCCCTCTTGCTGTCCTTTACAAACTTAGCATTGCCGCTAATAATGATAGCTTTAGCAATTAGTTACGAGATATATAACTGGAGTTTTCGCAAATTTCGTCTAAGGCCGGTCAAGTTTGTTGCTGGAATGATCCAGAAGTATATCGTAACCGTTGAACCGACTGATGAACAAATGCTGTTGGCCACGGCTACCTTGACTAAAGCAATAGAATACAGTTAGCAGCATCATAAGTGAAATACGTATCGGTTATGAGAAGTACGGCCCGCCTTTAAACCAAGATCGTGAGCTCGTTCAGCTAAAGCTGAACATCAGGGCTTTGGTGGCAAAAGTGTCCTGTGGACACTTTTGCCGAAAGCGCCTAGCCCATAACAAATGCTATCGTGCTGAAGGATAGATTCTACCTCCACCGAAGCAAGGTAGGGGAACCACTCTCACTTGTGGAAGTGGGAGTCTTATATTGAATAAAATGAAAGAAAAGTAATAAAAGTGTTGACATAGTTAAGGAAGAAGTGGTATTATAACAAAGCGCTCAAGAACAGCGCTTCTAAATACCTCTCAAACCTGTTGTTTGATGAAAAAGTTGTTGACAGCATTAAGAGAGAGTGTTAGACTGAAATTCCTTGGTCTTTGAAAACTAAACAACAAGGACAGCCAATGAGAGAAACTCGGAAGAGTTTCAAAAGAATCATGGAATCATGAGCAAGTCATCATCTTCTTTAAGGAAGTTGAAATAACTTTTTTGGAGAGTTTGATCCTGGCTCAGGACGAACGCTGGCGGCGTGCTTAACACATGCAAGTCGAACGGAGAGAATTCTAAGTTTACTTAGAAGGAT